>JBGPLF010000007.1:0-38232 GCA_041486265.1 bacterium | reverse complement strand
CCGCCGCGAGTTCGATGGCCAGGGGCAGGCCGTCGAGCCGGGCTGTGATCTCGGCCACCGCCGGCGCGTTCTCATTCGTGATCATGAAGTCGGGCTTGACGGTGACCGCGCGCTGGATGAATAGTGCAACGGCCTCGTACTGCGACAGTGTTTCCAGCGAGGGGAGGTGTCTGGGATCGGGCAGCCGCATCGGCGGCACCGGGAACTCCTGCTCCCCCGACACGTGCAGGGCTGCCCGGCTCGTGACGACGATCTTCAGGCCGGGACCGCCTTTGAGCAACTCGCTCACGATCGGAGCGGCCGTCAAAACCTGCTCGAAGTTGTCGAGGACGAGGAGCAGCTCTTTGTCGTGCAGGTAGTCCTGCACGCGCTCCAGCAGCGCCCGTCCTCCCGACTCCTGGACTCCCAACGTCTGTGCAATTGTCGAGGTGACGAGGTCGTGATCTGTGATTGGCGCCAGCGGCACGAAGAAGACGCCGTGAGTGAATTGATCCACCGCGTCGGCAGCCAGTTGTAGCGAGAGCCTCGTCTTGCCCGTTCCGCCGGGGCCGGTGAGCGTGAGGAGTCTGGTGGTGCCAAGCAGACGTCCGGCCTCGCCCACCTCCCGTTCACGCCCGATGAATGTGGTGAGCTGGATGGGCAGGTTGTTCGGGGCGACGTTCAGCGTTTTCAAGGGCGGGAAGTTGGCGCCGAGATCCGGCGCGATGAGCTGGAAGAGGTGCTCGGCCCGCGACAGGTCCTTGAGGCGATGCTCGCCCAGGTCCCGCAGGCTCGTTCCCGCGGGCAGCGCGTGCTCGATCAGGGTTTTCGTGGACTGCGAGAGGACAATCTGCCCGCCCCATCCTGCGGCGCCAATGCGCGCCGCCCGGTGCACGTCCAGCCCGACATAGTCCCCGGCGACCGCCGTCGCTTCGCCCGTGTGCAGGCCCATCCGCACCCTGACCGTCGTCCCCTCCGGCCAGGGGAATTGCGACAGGGCCCGTTGCGCTGCCGCTGCCGCCGCTGCCGCGCGCGTGGCGCTGGAGAACACGATGAAGAAGGCATCCCCTTCGGTGCCGACCTCATGTCCCTCCTCAGCTTCGGCAGCCGCCCGCACCAGCCGGCGGTGCTGCTCGAGGTGCTCCTCGTATCGCGGCCCCAGTTGTTGGAGCAGGCGCGTTGAACCCTCGATGTCGGTGAAGAGGAACGTGACCGTACCGCTTGGAAGTTCACGGGCTGGGGTGGCCATGCTCTCGATGCCTAGATGGTGACCATTTGAAACGCTCATTCAAGGGAGTTCCGGCGAACCCTGCAGACCCCGTCTTTAACCGGTCGTTTGCGGCGCTATGGCTGGCCGCCCTGACCACCTACTTCGGATTCCAGGCGCTGACCGCCAGCCTCCCTCTCCTTGCGGAACGGTTCGGCGCCGACGATCTTGCCCTGGGACTGTTGACCGGGCTGATCGCGCTCGTGGCGCTCGTGACCCGGCCGATTGTTGGATGGTGGATCGACCGCAGAAACGCAGCCGGACCGCTCGTGCTTGGAAGCCTGATCTTCGGAATCTGCGCGCTCGGCTACCGGCTGGCCGCGTCGGTTGGCACCCTGCTCGCCTTCCGTGCGATCACCGGGCTGGCCGTGGCCCTCTTTGGTACAGCCAGTCAGGTGCTGGCGGCCAATCTGGCGCCCGTCGCTCGGCGTGGCGAGGCGATGAGCCTCTTCGCCGTCGCGGTTACGCTCGCCCAGGGGTTTGGGCCGCCGGCCGGTGTCGCTGTGGTTAGGCTTGCGGATTACTCGGGGTTGTTCGCGCTCTGCATCGTGCTGAGCCTGCTCGGTGCGGGGTTCGCGTCGCTGCTCCAAGGCCGCGCGCCCGATCCCCTCGCCCCACGCCCGCGTCGCGTGATCAACCCTACCGTGTTGATCCCGGGGCTGCTGCTATCGGCTGTGACCATGGTCTATGGTGTGAACATTGCCCTCCTGGCGATTCACGCGAGCCGCCGGGGCCTGGCAAATCCCGGCTTGGTCTTCCTCACGTATGCCGCCGGTGTGTTCCTGACCCAGGGGACCGCTGGCCGTCTCTCGGATCGATTTGGGAGGATTGCCGTCATCGGTCCGGGGCTGGTGCTGGCCGCGGCCGGCATGTGGGCGACGGCGCTCCTTTCAGGATGGTGGCTCTTTCTGGCGGGCGCGCTGTCAGGCACTGGATACGGCGCGAGCCAGCCACTGCTCTACGCGCTGGCGGCCGACATGGTCCCGCTGGAAGAACGCGGGAGCGCCATCGGTACAGTGGGGATCTTTCATGAGATGGGGATTGCCACGGGGGCGATCGGCGGGGGTATCGTCGGCCGGGCGCTGGGGCTTGGGCCGATGTTCGGGGTGGCCGGGCTGGTGTCGGCGTCTGCCGCAGTGTACGCGCTTGTCCATAACACGCGGAAGTGAAGCCTGTATTTACCGTTGTGAGAGGGCCGCGAGTTCTTGCCGGGCCCGCGTCTCCAGGGCGGTCTGCCGGCCCCGGGATCGGGGCATAACCGATCACGGGGGGTGCGGACGTATGGAGTCGGTGTGGCGGTCGGCGCGCCGCAGAGGCATCGAGCGCCGTGCGCATCCTCGAATCCCTCTGGCGGTTCCGGTCCGGTACGCGACAGATCAAGGGCACGCGGGCGTCGGTGTCGTCATCGACGCTCATGCGCAGGGTGTCGGCCTGCTGGTGCCTGCGATCGTCCCCGACGCGTTTCACATCTGGATTCAGTTCCTCTGGTTTAACGACCGCATGGGCGTCCAGGGTCGCGTGGCGTTCGTCCACGAGACGCCCGACGGGTTTCACGTTGGCGTGCGGCTCCACCCGCTCCCGGTCGAGAGCGCGAACTTTCTCACCGACTTTCTCATTCCGTACGGCCTGCGTAAGTTTACATATGATCGGCGGCATCCCTCGACCTTTCTCCGTCTCCTGTTTCCGCAGCGGTATCAGGCGAGAGATCAGCGGCGGCGCCGGTACCTTCCGGTGATGGTTGAGCAGGGACCGATGAAGATCTGGGCCGTCACCGAAGACCGCACGGCGCGGGGCGCCGTGCTGCTGCTCCCACATCCACCCAGGGTTGGCGCGCCTCTCAGGATCAAAACGTGGGGTAGCCTCGATGTGCGGAGGGGTGCCGCCATCGCCTCCGTGCCCCTCGAACTCCCTCCGGTCACCCTCTACCGCGTCGGCGTTCTCTTCGAAGGCGAGCCCGTGGACCAAGCGGTCCGGACCGCGCAGGCGCCGTCAGGAACAGCTCCCTAGTCCCGGCGCCTCCCCTCAGTTCCTCGCTTCAGCCCTTCACACCGCGACAAGAAGGGGAGACCCCGGTTGTCCACCGAAAGGCCCCTGGCAACGGGGGGACCAGGGAGGTCCATGAGAAGACCTGCACGCATCGTGATACTGGCGGCCGTGCTGCTGCTACCGGCGGTCTCCTTCGCGGCGGACGTCTACGTGAATCCGCTCCGGCTTGCTCCGTCCAACCTAATCTTCACCCACGTCGCCATTGACGGAAAGGCCGTGCTGGCGCTGATCGACACCGGGTCTTTTCGTGCGATTCAGTTATCGTCGACGCTGGCCCGGGATCTCGGCCTCACACTGACCCAAACCACGAGAATTGCGACACGACATGACGGGAAGCCGCTTTTCCTGAAGAGCGGCCGCGTTGACCGATTCACAATTGGAACCTACGAGAGGCGGAACGTGGAAATCGATGTGATCGAGGGGGACATCGAAGGCATTACCGGACAGGTGGGCATGGAATTCCAGGCGATCGTGGGATGGGGGTTTCTCTCCCGCTATCATACGGTGCTGGATCTCAAGAATCTCTCCATGCAGATCAGCGAGGGCTTTTTGCCGGTACCCTACAACGCCTTCACCATGACCTACGTCGTCACGAGCGGCGTCCCGGTGATCAAAGGGGCCATCGGCGCGCAGGAAGCCCGCTTCCTGTTTGATACAGGGGCACCGATGAGCACGTTGGATCTCGGTGTGGCCGGCACGCAGGATGGGGAGAAGGTGTTGAGGGAAGTGCTCCTTGGGAGAAGCAGAGTCGCCCTCGAGTTCCAGGCCAAAGACCTCTCGGTGATCAAGAAGTCGCTAGGCTGTGTCGGGATCATTGGAAACAACCTATTGAGGGGTCGTACAGTCTACATCGACACCACCGGCAACGGAATCCATCTTTACTAATGGCGAGCAGCGGGATGCCGTTGGCCTCAATCCCACTCGATCAGATTCGGTCGGCCCGTCAGCGTCTGGCCGGCACCGTGATCCGGACGCCGCTGGTCCGCCTGAACGTGGATGACGCCCCGGCCGAGATCTACCTCAAACTGGAGAACCTGCAGCCCATCGGTTCGTTCAAACTGCGGGGAGCCGGGAATGCCATGCTCACCGCCGGCAGGGAGCAACTCGCGCGCGGCGTCTACACAGCGAGCGCCGGCAACATGGCCCAGGGCGTCGCCTGGCACGCGCGGCGGATGGGCGTGGCGTGCAGCGTCGTCGTGCCCGATCATGCACCCGAGACCAAACTGGCGGCGATCCGGCGCCTCGGTGCGTCGATCGTCAAAGTGCCCTTCGCCGAGTGGGCGCAGATCCTCAAAACCCATCGGTACGAGGGGCTGGACGGCCTGTTCATCCACCCGGTGAGCCATCCCGCGGTGATGGCCGGGAACGGGACGATAGGCCTGGAGATTCTGGAGGACCTGCCCGACGTGGAGAGCCTGATCATCCCCTACGGTGGCGGCGGGTTGAGTTGCGGGATTGCGTCGGCTGTCCGGGCGCTGGCGCCGGGCGTCAACGTCTACGCCGCCGAGGTCGAGACCGCGGCGCCTTTTGCCGCCTCGCTGGCCGCAGGTGCCCCGCGCGAGATCACCTACACCCCCAGCTTCGTGGACGGCATCGGCGCGCCGTTCGTGCTTCCGGAGATGTGGCCCCTCGCCTCACGGCTGCTGGACGGATCCCTGGTGATGTCGCTGGCCGAAGTGGCTGCCGCCGTTCGCCTGCTGGCCGACCGGAATCGCGTGATCGCCGAAGGAGCCGGTGCGACGCCTGTGGCCGCCGCGCTGGCGGGGAAGGCCGGCGGCGGAAAGATCGTGTGCGTCGTCTCGGGCGGCAACATCGATTTGGGGAAGCTGGTCAAGATCCTCGCGGGTGGGATGCCATAGTATCGGAGGTCCTGGATGCCCACACGTGACGTGCACCGGTACATCGATGCCCACCGGAATGAGGCGCTGGAGACGTTGAAGGCCCTGATCCGCCAGCCCAGCATCAGCGCCCAGGACAAGGGCGTGAAAGAGTGCGCCCGGCTCCTGGCGGGCCTGCTGCGTGATTTTGGCATCCCGTCGGAGGTTATCGAAACGCCCACCCAACCGGTGGTCCTCGGTGAGATCAAGAAGGATCCGAAGGCCTACACCCTGCTCGTCTACGGCCACTACGATGTCCAGCCGCCCGAGCCGCTCGAACTGTGGCAGAGCCCGCCGTTTGAGCCAACCGTCCGGGACGGGAGGCTCTTCGGCCGTGGCACGGGTGACAACAAGGGGCAGTTGATCGCCCACGTGCTGGCCGCGAAGGCCTGGCTCGAAGCCGCCGGCGGTCCGCCCATCAACCTCAAGTTCATCTTCGAAGGCGAGGAGGAGTCGGGTTCACCGAGCCTGCCGGACTTCGTGCGCAAGCACCAGTCGAAACTGGCCGCCGATCTCGTGTACGTCTCCGATGGCGGGTTGCATCCGTCGGGCGCGCCGGTCATCTCGCTCGGCAACCGGGGCATCCTCGGGATCACGCTGGTGGCGCAGGGCGCCGACCGTGACAACCACTCGGGCAACAAAGGCGGCGTCGCGCCCAATCCTGTTTGGATGCTGATCCACCTGCTCTCCACTATGGTCGATCCGACGGGGCGCGTGCTGGTCGACGGCTTCTATGACGATGTCCGGCCCATCGGCCCGGTGGAGGAGCGACTTCTGGCCGCGATGGACTTCGATGCAGAAGCGTTTGCCGCCACCATGGGACTCAAGACCATCCACATGGATGGTCCGACCTACTGGAAACGGATCATGCTGCAGCCCTACTTCAACATCAGTGGGTTCATCAGCGGATACGTGGGGCTGGGATCCAAGACCATCATCCCGTCACAGGCCGAGTGCCGGATCGACATCCGCCTGGTCGTGGATCAGAAGACCGAGGACATTCTGCGCAAGATCGAGGCGCACGTGGCGAAGGTGAATCCCGGAGTGGAGGTGCTGGCGCGCGAATTCGGCACGATGGAAGCGAGCCGCACGTCACCCGACCATCCTGCCGTCGCAGTCTTGGCCCGCGCGATCAAGTCCTGGCGCGGCGTCGAGCCGTTCGTCGAACTGTGCGCGGGCGGGAGCCTGCCCAATGCGGTGTGGCCGGGTCTCCTGGGCGTCGACCACATCGAGGTTCCCTACGCCAACGCCGATGAGAACAACCATAGTCCCAACGAGAACTTAAGCCTCGAGCGCTTCTACGACGGCATCCACGTGAGCGTCGAGGTGTTCCAGGCGCTCGCAGACGCCCACGCGCGCGGCGAGGTGCCGGCGCGCAAGGGCTGAGACACTGCGGCGCAGCAGGTGGTCGATCAGCTAGAGCATTCCCACCAACCGGTCCAGGACCGACTTCGCCGCCCTGAGAGCCTCGTCAACTTCCGCCCCGGTCATGGCCAGACTTGTGGCCATCATCGCCCGCGGTGCGAAGAAGATCCCTTCGTTCAGCATCGACAGGTGGAATGCCGCCGTGAGGTCGAGGTCCGCGGTGGCCGCGTCCCGGTAGTTTACGATCTCCCTGCCGGTGAAGATCAGCGTCAACAGCGAGCCGATCCCGTTTGCGCGCGCCGGCACCGGCGAGGCATCAAAGAGGGCCTGGAGCCCCGTCCGGAATTGATCGCCCAGGCGGTTGATCCGTTCGATCTCGCCCGCCGTAAGCAGTTGGAGGCCGGCGATCCCGGCGGCGATCGTGACCGGGTTGGCGTTGAAGGTCCCAGACTGCGCCATCGCGCCCGGTCTGCCCGGGTCGAAGAGCCGCATGATCTCCTCGCGCCCGCCGAATGCGCCGACGGGGAGCCCACCGCCGATGATCTTGCCCAGTACCGTCAGGTCGGGACGGACGCCGTACATGCCCTGCGCCCCGTGATAGCCGAGGCGGAAGGTGATGACCTCATCGAAGATGAGGACGATCCCTAGCTCCTGCGTGATCTCTCGCAGGAACGTCAGGAAGCCATCGCGCGGCGGGTTCGTGCCTCCCGTACCTTGGACCGGCTCGACAATGACGCCTGCGATCTCCCTGTGGTGTTCCTGCAGGATCGCTCCCACGCTCGCCCTGTCGTTGAACGGTGCGATCAGGGTGTCGCGGATAACCGATGCCGGAACTCCCCTGTAGTCGGGGATCGAGAACGGGCGCGTGGGCGGACCGGCCCGCGACAGATCTGGATGAACGCTGATCTCCATACTGTCGGAGCTGCCGTGGTAGCCGCCCTCCATCTTGACGATCTTGTCGCGCCCGGTGAACGCTCGCGCGGCCCGCACCGCGTGCATTGCGGCTTCGGTACCGGAGTTGGCAAAGCGGATCTTCTCGACCGACGGCAGCCGCTCGCATAGCATTGCTCCCAGGACCGCCTGGCTCTCGGTCGGCGCGGCGAATCCCGTTCCCCGCGACACCTGAGTCTGAACCGCCGCGACGATGGCGGGGTGCGCGTGTCCCCAGATGATCGACGTGTAGTTGCTGAGCATGTCCAGGAGCGCGTAACCGTCGACATCGTAGAGACGGCACCTACTGCCCCGATCCATGTAGAGTGGGAAAGGACCAAAGAACGTGGTGGTGCGGGTATCACCGCCCGGCAGGGTTCCTTGCGCCCGGCGGTGCAGGTCGCGGGACTTCGGATGGCGCCCGACGTACTCTGCGGTGACCTGTTCCTTGAACCGGGCAATCGCCTCACGGGTCAGTCGCGCCGTGGTCCTGGCGGCCGGAGCGGTGTCGGGCATCGTCGCTTCCCTCCTTGGGCCTTCGAGCGCTTCTTCGCCGGCCCGATCATCCGATCCCTGCCGGTGCAATATGTAAAGGGCTTCAGTCCACGAGGCGCGTATCTGTCACACGAAGCAGTCCCCAGCAGAAGGAGTCTTCAATGGAGACGCGCACGGATTTGGCCTCACTGATCCGGACCGATCAGGCTCACCTGATTCATCCTCAGCACCATCCCAGTGATCATCAGACGCCCATCGTCTTCGTTTCGGGCCAGGGGGTGATGCTGCGCGACGCGGATGGCAAGGAGTACATCGACGGCCTCGCCTCGCTTTGGAACGTCAACGCCGGCCATGGCCGGCGCGAACTGGCGGAGGCGGCCGCCGACCAGATGCAGCGCCTGGCGTTCACCTCGGCGTACGTGGGCCTGACCAACGAGCCGGCGGTGCGTCTGGCGGAACGGCTGCTGGGTCTGGCGTACCCGAACATGTCTGGCGTGTACTTCACGACGGGCGGCGCTGAGTCGAACGAGACGGCGTTCAAGACTGCCCGCTACTACTGGCGGCGCCAGGGGATGCCTTCGAAGACCAAGATCATCTCCCGCTGGCACGCGTATCACGGCGTGACCATGGCCGCGATGAGCGCGACGGGGATTCCCGTGTTCCATAAGATGTTCCAGCCGATCGTGCCCGGCTTCGTCCATATCCTTCCTTCTTATCCATATCGCTATCCGGGCTCGAATGCCGAGGCCCTCGAAGAGGCCATCGTGCGCGAAGGGGCCGACACGGTGGCCGCGTTCATCGCCGAGCCGGTGATGGGCGCGGGCGGCGTGATCCCGCCTGCGCCGGACTACTTCCCGCGCATCCGGGAAATCTGCGACAGGCATAAGGTCCTCTTCATCGCGGACGAGATCATCACGGGATTCGGCCGCACCGGCCGCTGGTTCGCGCTGGGCCACTGGGGGGTGCAGCCCGACATCGTCTCGTTCGCCAAGGGCGTGACCAGCGCGTACCTTCCGCTGGGCGGCGTGCTGCTGTCGAAGGAAATCCATCAGGCCATCCAGACCGCCCCGCCGGCGGATCGGTATATGCACGCGGCCACGTATTCTGGCCACCCCACGTGCTGTGCCGTGGCGCTGCGCAACCTCGACATCTTCGAGCGCGAGGGCTTGGTCGAGCGGGCCGGGGCAATGGGCGCGCGGCTATTAGCGGGGCTGCAAACGCTCCGCGGTCTGCCCACAGTGGGCGACGTCAGGGGCCTGGGGTTGATGTGCGGTATCGAACTGGTTACGGATAAAGGGACGAACGCGCCCGCGATGGGGATCGGCGGGCGTGTGCTCGCCGAGGCGCGCAAGCGCGGGCTGATCTCTCGGATCCGCGGCGGGCAGACCGGAGACTATCCAATCGGCGACACCATCTGTATCGCCCCGCCGCTGGTGGTCACCGAAGCCCAGGTAGATCGGATCGTTGAGATCCTGCGGGAGTCGATCGCCATCTGCACATCATGAGGCCTCGGGCCGCCATCTGCTGATTCTCCAGAGGAACACCGCGGCCAGCAGCACCGCGATCACGGGCAGGATATCCATCCAGCCTGGGAGTGACCAGGTCCCCATCATCCGCGCGTGCGCCCACATCCCGACCGCGAGCGAAATGACCGCCGTCACCGGTACCACCGTCCAGAAGCGCCACCCTGCGAATGCTCCTAGTACGAATATGAGGAAGGCCACGCCGGTGATCCACAGCGTCGTCACCAGGCCCCCGGTGATTCGCTCGACTGGATAGCGCCCAAAGAGGAAACCGGCGACAAGGAAGACAGCTCCAACAACAACCAGGCGCCAGGCTAGCGAGGCGCGAATCCTATTGGACACGCCTTCTGCGCGGGTCGGCCAGGTGGCCATCCGCACTACGACGGCCAGGGCGCGCAACACCCGGCTGACTCGGTCGAGCGCATTCGCGGGGACCCAGGGATTGCCTCGCGCCAACGCGAGCGATGTGTCGAAAAGGTACCGCATGACATCCGTGATCTTGTCCGGATACAGCGACGCCAGGGTCTGCCAGCCATACCCGATCCACTCACGGTTGTGCTGTGGTTGATCTACGGCGGGCTTTGAGGGCAACTTCGTGCCTTCGTGGCGCTGCTTGTATCGCCAGTACTCGTCATCCAGAATCTCCTGCTGGAGGGCACTCAGGAGGGCATCCGATCTCACCTCGAGCTTATAGACCTGCGTTAGCAACTTGAGGATGATCTCCGCCGCGTCCAGCCGGCCCCAGATATAGTCGTTGCGGCGCCACCACTCTTCGAGGAAGCCGCCCATGTGGCCGAATAGTTCGCCCGCGAGCTTCACCGACGCGAGACTTACCTCCGGGCCCGGCTGCTCTTCACCGATCAATTTCAGGTTATTCGTGTCGTTAGGGCTCACACGCACAAAGTGGATATCATCCTTTTGATGAAGGTCCGTCGCAGCATCCAGGACGTAGTCGACGATGTCGCGTTGCTTGAACTCCGTGAATAAGTGCTCGCCCAGGTCTGCTGAAGTGAATGGCCGGACAGCCGGGGCCCCCTCCCTGATTCCTGAGACGCGAAGGCAGATCTGGTAAAAGCCCACATGCGCCCGCGCACGGCGGCCGACCTGCTCTTTGATGTCCGCTGCGACGGGAGCAGCCTTGCCGGCAGTGTAAGTCCGCACTTCCTGCACGAACCTGTCGAGATCAGGCCGTAAGTTGTTCTCCTCCTTGTCTTCAATCCACTTCTGCCAGGCGTCGATCTTTCTCCCAATGTTGTAAGGACTCTGGAGAGCCCCGGATCCGCGAGGGTAGAGCGTGGTGAGCATCCTGTCGAGGAGGTCGTAGAGAGCTTCCTTGTCGCTGGGCTCCGCCCCAGAAGGATGGGATGTCCCGGTGAGGTCACGGAGGATTTCATCCGGTGTGGTCGGGTCTTTGATCGTCCGGTTGATCTCCCGAAGCAATGCCCTGAGCCATCGTAGACAGAAATCCACTTCGCCGGTGCCGTCGACGACGCTGCGCATCCACTGCGCCTTCTGCTTTTCGTCGACCGAGACCGCCTCCGGCTCTTGTGGAAATGCGGTTACCTCGATGGTTTTCCAGCGCGCATAGCGCATGGCGTCATGCGCGAGGAACAGCTCATCAAACCGGATCTCAGTGAACGCTCGCTGAAAGGTCTCATCCGTCGAGCTCCTCAGCCACGTGGCCACCTGGTCGCGCTCAGGACCGAGCGCGCCGACGAGCCCCGCGTAGTAGCCGCGGCGCCGGTTGAACTCCTCCATGTCGGTGACCGCATTCCAGATATTTCCTTTGACGCCGAGGAGAGGGACCTGAAGGGCGACCTGCGCAACCGACGGGGCCGGCCGGGCTGCCGGCTCCTTGAGGCTCTCGGGATTCGGCTCGACGAAGACGACGAAGCGGTGCGTGCGGTACGCAGCCTTCTTGTCGCGGATGGCCTTGATCGCGTGGCCCACCGGCTGATTGTCGAGGAGGCCGCCATCCGCGTAATAGTGGTCGCCCATCTGCACCGGTGGAAAGACTACGGGAAAGGCTGAGGTTGCCAGGGCGGCGTTGACAAACTCGTCGAGCTTGCCCGCGTTACAGAAGTCTTGGGCCTCGAATCGGATCGGATCTTCCTTCGTTTCCGCCACCGCGTGATGGCCCAGTGCGTCGGTGAGGATACGCCGCCGCCCAGCGAGATTCGTACGGGTGACGACAAGGATGAGATCCTCCTTCCCCCGCGCTGGCGTCGCGCCCCGCTTCTGGTTCTTTTCGAGCGCCTGCCTCAGCGGTCCGCGGAACACGCCACTGTCCAGCAGCGACGCCGGCACCGTGCCGCGGCGGTACTCCAGCTTGTCGATATCGGCCTCCTCCAGCCAGAGATCGTGCAGCGCACCAAAGTTTCCTCCGGTGCTCAGCGCGCTTCCCAGGGCGACCGCGTTGATTCCCCCCGCCGACGCGCCGGTTAGGACGTCCAGGACGAGCTGGCCGCCTACCTTCTTCAGCACGGCACGATAGGTCGATGCCGGCACATCGCCTTTACCCGCCGCAGCCTGTTGCGTGGCCTCGCCAAACTCGTCATCGGAGAGATCCAGGGCCGTCGCTGCTCGCCAGAGTTCATGGGCGACACCCGCCTCGTAGACCGTGAGGGCGATACCCCCGCTCATCGCCAGGGCGATGCGAACCTCGTCGATGACCCGAGTGCCAGCCGCGTGCTGCCGTTGATCCGATCCGCTGCTCACCGGCGATCCTCCCAGTCTCTCCTTGATCCGTGTGGCTCCTGTGTGCTCAGAGTGAGGATGCGTCCCCCCGAGGCGGCACTCCTGCAACTGCCCGCTCCTAGCGTGAGGAGGGGTCGACGAGTGCGCGCAACTGCTGCGCGTACGCGGGTGCCGGCGCGCCCTCCTCGTGCGTGAAGTAGGCGTACACGTCTTTCTTCCTACTGATCTGCTCCTCGATTCTCCCGGCCCAGGCCTTCATCTCCGCGGGAGGATAGGCCGACCGGTGCAGGCGCAGGTACACGAAGGGTCCGATGAACTCCATCACCGGCGTATCTTCATCTGACTCCATGATGGTCATGGCCACGCGGTGCTCGGCGAGCGTCGAGTAGACCTCGTCGCTATACCAGGACGCGTGCCGGAACTCGATGGTGCACAGCAACGGCGGCAGCGTCGCGAGGAAGTCACGAAGCAGCGCCAGGTCCCGCCGCAGCGACGGCGGTAGTTGAAACAACAGCGGGCCGCGGCGGTCCTCAAGCCCTGCCACGCGCTCGAGTTGGACCCGCACTAACTCACTTACATCGCGCAGCCTCTGATTGTGCGTGATGACACGGTTGACCTTGACGCTAAAGCGGAAGGCCTTCGGCGTAGCCTTGCGCCATTGTTCCACGTGCTCGGTGCGCGGGAACCGGTAGAAGGTGTTGTTGAGTTCGACTGTGGGGAAGACGTGGCTGTAGTAATGGAGCATCTCGTCCCCGGACAGGTCCGCCGGGTAAAAGCTGCCGCGCCATTCGGGATAGCTGAACCCCGAGGTGCCCGCGTATAGCCTGGCTGCCATGCCATAGATATAGCACGGCGGCGAAGGGAAGTGGGCCGGAAGCAGGAACCACACAAGACGCGGTAGGTGGAGTACCACGCGTCCCCCTGCGATGTCGCTCAGCTCAAAATCGGGACCGCCGAAGGTCTCCCCTCGCTGGAGGTGACCCCCAGTTTGCCCTCCCCGGGTACGCGGGTCCGCGTCAAGGGATTCCCCGCGGCATCGAGCGCCTGGCCGCCCATCCTCTATACCGCCTAGGGTCGCACCGGTCAGGTGAACATTCCTGACTACACCTTTGGGATTGAGATCGAGTCAGGATTCGCGCTCGGTGGATCCAGCGGCTCCCCCGTGCTGTCCCCGTCGGGCACAGTCCTCGGGATCGTATACGCTGGCATCGGCGTCGAGCAACGAACCGCGGGGTCCCTCATTTTTGCCGTGAACACCCAGGCCATGCGATCGGGGTGCCCGTTTAGCGAGCGGTTGCCTTCCCCCGCCGGCCGGACCGTGACAGTCGCTCTTCGATCCGGGTGACCGCGGCGGCCAAGTCAATCGTCCCGCTCAGGACCGATCTCAGGGGATCGCGCATCTTCTCGAAACGCTTCGGCAGGCTCTTGATCGTGAAACGCACAGGGTCCAGGCCCGCGGTGACCTCATCCCAGTGGAGCGGACACGAGACCGGCGCACCGGGGAGCGGCCGGACGGAGAACGGCGCCACGATCGTCCGGCCGTGCCCGTTTTGGACGTAGTCGATGTAGACCTTTCCGCCGCGAGCCCTCACCGGGCGTGCGAGGGTCGAGATCTCCGACATGGCCTCCAGAGCGAGGCGGGCGAGCAGGTGGGCAAAAGTCCGCGCCTGCCCGTGCGTGTACTGCGCGTCGAGCGGGACCAGCACGTGCAGCCCGCTGGCTCCCGACGTCTTGACGTAGTTCGGCACGCGAATCTCCTCGAGCAGCGCATGCAGTTCCCGCGCCACCTTCACCACATCGGTGAACGGCGCCCCCTTCGGATCGAGATCGAGGACGAGCCAATCGGGACGCTCCGGCGAGCCCAGCCGTGACGCCCAGATGTGCAGCGGGATCGTGGCCATGTTCGCGACATAGCGCAGTTCCTCGACGTTATTGACGATAAAGTAGTTGATCTCGCGGTCCGCATCTTTTGAATAGATGCGCTCGGTGCGCACCCACGCCGGGACAAAATCCGGCGCATCTTTCTGGAAGAACGACTTGCCTTTGATGCCGTCAGGATAACGGGTCAAGACCAGGGGCCGATCTTTCAGGTAGGGCAGCAGATGTCGGGCTACCATCTCGTAGTACGCGATGAGGTCGCCCTTGGTGTAGCCTTCGTCGGGCCAGAAGACTTTGTTCAGGTTCGTGAACCTGACCTGCGCGGGAGCCTCTGGACGCGGGACCGCTCCGCGCGATGCGGCCCGGGTGTCTGTACGCTCGCCTGCCACCGGTGACGCTGCCCGCGTCGCTCCGCGTCCCGCCGCCCCCGCCGAAGTGATTGGCGCGCTCGGGGCCAGGGGCGGTTCGCGGCGGCACTCCTCCGGCCGCTTGTCCGTCCGCAGCCCCAGGAACGCCGGATGGCGCAGGCCGCCCTCTTCGGTCCAGTCCGTGAACCGCACATCGCATACAAGCCTCGGTTGCACCCAGTGGTGACCACGGCCCCCAGGCGTGCCGGCGTCAAAGGGCGAGGTCTCCCGCGCAAGCGGCTGTAGCGCCTCCCAGATTCTCTTCAGCCCTGCCTCATCGAATCCGGTGCCGACCTTGGAGACATAGACAAGGCGGGGCCCTTCATAGAGCCCGAGGTCGAGCGCGCCGAAGCTGCCGCGTGCGCCCTGCGGGTCGGTGTAGCCACCGATGACGAACTCCTGGCGGCGCTGGCACTTGATCTTGATCCAGTCCTTCGACCGACCCGGGGCGTAGAGACCTGCGGCCTTCTTCGCGACGATCCCTTCGAGTCGCTGTTCCGAGGCCGCGTCGTAGAAGGCCTCGCCGCGCTCTGCCACATGATCACTGATATAGGCCCCTCCGAGGGAAGGCATGAACAGACCCAGGCATTCCTTCCGCTGCAGCAGCGAGAGCCCGCGCAGGTCGTAGCCGTCGAGCGCCAGGCAGTCGAAGAAGACCCCGACCACCGGCACCGCGGCCATCGCGTGCTCGATGTCGCGCGGGTTCGTCAGCAACATCCGCCCCTGCAGCCGCTGGAAGCTGGGTTTGCCGCTTTCGTCCATGGCAACGATCTCGCCGTCGATCAGGAAGCGGTCCCCCGGCAGCGCGTGAAGCGCTGTCACGAGTTCGGGATAGCGCGCGGTGATGTCCCGACGGCTGCGTCCGAAGAGGCGCACGGCGTCGCCGCGGCGCTCGGCCAGCACCCGCACGCCGTCATACTTGATCTCGAAGACCCACTCCTTGCCTGAGAGCGGTCGCTCCTCCAGCGCGGCGAGCATGAAGGGCTGGCCGCGCGCCGGGACGTCACGCTTCGGAGCCCCCAGTGCCCGCAGCCGGTCTCGGATCGCCGCCAGCTTGGCCGGCACGTCACGGATCTCTTCTACGGTGAGCCCCGAGACGACCGACTGGGGGTAGCGATCGATCAGTTCGGTCTGCGAGGCACCGGCCCCGACCTTCTTGAGGAGCAGCCAGTCCTTCTCACTCTTCGACATCCGGACCAGCGACCACCGGCCACGGATCTTGTAGCCGAAGAACTCGAGCTCCAGTTTCCCGCGCGCCAGTTGCTCAAGCAGACTGTCGTTCTTGAACGATCGGTACCAGCCGCGGTCCCAGACAATGACCGAGCCCGCGCCGTAATTACCTTCTGGGATCACCCCTTCAAAGTCTCCATATTCGAGAGGGTGATCCTCGACGCGCACGGCCAGCCGTTTCTCCTCCGGATGGACCGATGGGCCCTTGGGGACCGCCCAGCTCTTCAGCACCCCATCCATTTCGAGGCGCAGGTCGTAGTGGAGTCGTCGGGCGTCATGCTTGTGGACAACAAACGGGTGCGCGCCCGTGGAGGCGTCCCCGCGCCGCCCCCCGAAGGGCTCCGGCGTCCGCTCCGGATCGCGCTTCCTCCGGTAGGCTTCAAGTTGAGGGAGCCGATCGCCGCGCACTACCTGTGGTACCTCCTCCCGGCGCACGGCCCCAATTCGTGGACGGGCGCGCAGACCCCTTGGCAGATCCCTTGAGGTCGCGTGAGGTTCGTGGTATGTTTCAATTCGCCTTTGAATCTACGTTGGGGGGACCGCTGATGCCTCCGCACTCGCTCGGCTCCGGCACCATCTCCTTCGGCCTCGTCTCCATCCCGGTCAGAATGTATACCGCCGCCTCGACGGGGGGAGTGCGCTTCAACATGTTGCACGCCAAGTGCGGCAACCGCGTCAAGCAGCAACTCTTCTGTCCGGTGGACAACGCCGTGGTGGAACGCTCCGATGTTGTCAAGGGCTATGAGTTTGCCAAGGACCAGTATGTGCGGGTTACCGATGAAGAACTGAAGACCCTTGAAGGCGATGTCGCGCAGATCATCGACATCGCGGAGTTTGTGCCGCTGCCCAAAGTCGATCCCATCTACTTTGAGAACACCTATTATCTGGGACCCGACAAGGGCGGCGAGAAAGCCTACCGCCTGCTGGCCGACGCGATGGCAAAGACGGAACGAGTCGCGCTGGCCAAGTTCGTCATGCGAGGCAAGGAGAGCCTGGTTCTCGTCCGGCCGGCGCAGGGTGGGCTGATGTTGCACACGATGTACTTCGCCGACGAAGTCCGCAACTTTGCTGAGGTCGACAAAGGGGAGAATGCGAAGATCAAGCCGGGTGAACTGGACCTGGCGCTGCGGCTGATCGACGAACTGTCCCACGAGGAGTTCAAGCCTGAGCAATACCAGGACGAGTATCGCCTGCGGGTCCTCGACATGGTCAATATGAAGGTGGAGGGTAAGGAGGTCACGGCGGTTGGGCCGCAAATCCAACGCGCACAGGTGATCGACCTGATGGACGCGCTCAAGGAGAGCCTGGCGCGGCGCGTGCCGCGAGAGCGGAAGCCCGCGGTGAAGGCCAAACCCGCTGCGGCGGCCGCGCCCGAGAAACCGTTGAAGAAGGCCCAAGCCGCGAGGAAGTGACGGATTTCACCACCCAAGAAGTGGCGAAAATCCTCGAGCTGCCGGAAGCACGCGTTCGATCCTGCGTGCGCGCCGGGCTGGTGTCACCCCACCGCGGGTTGGGACGGCAGTTGCAGTTCACGTTTCAGGATCTCCTGCTGCTGAAGACGACCAAGGATCTGCTTGACGCACACGTCCCGGTGAGGCGCATTCGGCGGATGCTGGCGTCGCTGCGGCGTCAACTCCCGGATGAGCAGAGCCTTTCCACCTTGACGATCTATGCGGACGGCCGCCGCATCGTCGCCTGGGACGGCAATGCGCGCTGGCAGCCAGATTCGGGACAATTTCTTTTCAACTTTGACGTTGAGGACGTCGTGAAGCGGGTGTCGATGCCGGCTCGAAGATCGCCGGCCCGGAGGGCCCTGCCGTCCACCCCGGCGCTCACCGCCGAGGAGTGGCTCGATGTCGCGTCAGCACTCGAGACGGACTCCCCCGAAGAGGCACGCCAGGCGTATCACCAGGTCCTTGAACTGGATCCCACCAACGCCGAAGCCCATGTCAACCTGGGCCGGCTCTACCATCAGGTGAAGGACTACCCGAGAGCTCAGGTGTACTACAAGGCGGCGGCCGAGCACGCGCCCGACGATCCCATCCCGCACTTCAACCTAGGCGTCCTGCTCGAAGACCTGGGGCGCCGCACCGAAGCGATTGCCGCCTACCGGCGCGCGATCGCGCGAGACCCCGAGTTCGCCGACGCCCATTACAACCTCGGGCTCATCTTCGACGGGTTGGGCAAACGGACCGAAGCGATCACCCATCTCAAAACGGCCCGGAGCCTCTACGGCGGGGCCGGTTCCCACGCATAATCATTGCTGTTCCCGCGCGTTTTGCGGGAGGTTTCGTGTGACCATCCTCCTCTGATCTGCTCGAAAAATCTCCGCAGTGATGCTGCGAATTGTAGCGGCGAACGTCCGGATGTGCCTCATGTCTAGCGCCATCGATGTCCGGGTAATACACGCTTGGATCGTTACGGCGATCAAACCGAAAAGAGCAAACCCGGAGCGATCCGGGGACGCAAAGCCACAGAGCCCTTCGGGCTGGCTGGGTTGCCGGTGAGGAGATGCGGCAGCCCAGTTTTGTTGCCGGATCGGGAGAGGCTCGATGGCGATCACGGTGGCTGACTTTCCCCAGATGGACCGCCGGCCAAGCAGGCGCCCGGATGTCGCCTTTCTCCTCCTCGACGGCCTGCGGCGGCCGAAAACCGCGAAGTCACAGGACGTCGCGCTCTGCGCGCTCGGGGTCAACAGCGAAGGGACTCCTCAACCCGTGGCGCTGCGGATCGTCGCTCAAGAAACTGAGCAGGCCTGGTCTGACCTGCTCCATGCTCTCAAGAAGCGCGGCATCGGCTGCGGCCTGCTCCTGGTCTGCTGCGACGATCAGCCCGCGCTACTGAAGGCCGCGCAGGCCGCCTTTCCTGACACCCCGCTGCAGATCAGCGTCGCCCACAGGTTGCTCTCCCTCGCCCGCAAGGTGGATCCTCAGTCGCGGGCGGCCTGTCTGGCCGAAGCCCGCCAGATCTTTTCGGCGCCGGAGCTGGACTCGGCCGTCGCCCGATTTCGAGCGTGGCGCGCCAACTGGACAAAGCTGGGGCACCGGATTGTCGCTAGCCTCGAGGCAGACCTGGCCGCGTGCCTGGTGTTCCACCGGTTCCCTGCGAGTCTGTGGTCGAAGATCCGTACCGTCAATCTCGTTGAGCGGATGTTTCGGGAAGCCCGTCGTGTCCCCCAGCTGGAGCTGCCGGAGGCCTTGTGCGACTGGGACGATTCGGCCCCTGCCGGAGAGGTCGAATCGTCCCTGCTTGTTGCATCGCCCGCCTCGGTAGAATTGCCCGCCCCGGCTGAGCCGCCCGTGCTGAGTGAGCCGCTCACGTGGATCGAGACGGCGGCGCTGAGTGGACCGCCCGCGGCCGAGCCTCTCGCCGTCAACGAACCGCTCGCCGGGTGCGAACCGCCCGCCGTTGCGGAGTTTGCCGAGGACGAGACCGCAGAGGCATTGCCGGAGGAAGTGGCAGCGCCGGACCGCGCGATCCCGGTGGAGCCCGAGGCGCCGAAGGACTGGCCATCCCATGACGTGGTCCCGCGCCTTCCGCGGATCCATTCCGTGGATCTGAGTCAGGATCCTGACTTCATGTGGTGGCTCGGGCAGCACCGGCGGACGCACAGCCGGCAATCGCGCGTCATCGTCGTGGTGATGTCGCTCCTCGGTCTGGTCGCAGGCATCATCCTGGCGCGTGGTATTTAGGAGCGGAGCAGCCAGGGCCTCTAAAACCTCAGGCGTTCGGCTTTTGCGGCAGGCAGCGCGACGAACCGTGCCGTCGCCTCCGCGACGACGCGGCCCGAGGCGTCGAGCATGCGGGCGGCGGCGGGATAGATCCGCCGCCCGGCCCCCACGATGCCTTCGATGCGCAGGGCGCTGCCGGTGGAGACGGGCTCGCGGTAGCGGAGCTGCATGTCCGCGGTCACCGTGATGGCTTTGTGGGCTACGTACACCGCCCACCACATCGCATCGTCCAGCATCGCGCAGATGACGCCGCCGTGCAGCAGGTCGTCGAACCCCTGGAAATACGCAGGCACCGTGGAGTCTGCGCCGACCCCGATCGCCGTGCCGTCGGGCGCAATCAGCCGGTGGAACCGGAGCCGGAGCCCGTGTGGATTGCCCTGGCCGCAGACCAGGCAGTTGCCCAGGGCCGGCGGCAACGGGTTGGGGTCGAGGGTCAGATTGCCAGCGGGAAACATGGGGGTCTCCATACTTCCTATTTTTTGGCCCATGAGTCCATCTCTCCTGTCTGGCATCCTATAATGAAATGGACACGAACCCGGGGAAGATCGCAGCATCCTATCGGCCCGGTCCGGGATCCCCACAAGGAGGCACCATGCTGATCAGTCAGAAGATGAGCACGGCCATCAACGAGCAGATCGGTCGCGAGTTTGGAGCCTCGCATCAATACGTTTCCATCGCGGCGCACTTCGACGCAGAGAACTTGTCCACGCTGGCGAAGCACTTCTACCGCCAGGCCGAAGAGGAACGCGATCATGCCATGCGCTTTGTGCGGTATCTGGTGGACGCCGGGGAAAAGGTGGCCATTCCGGCGGTCGCCGCGCCGAAGCCCGAGTTCGCCTCCGCCGAGGATGCCGTTAAACTCTCGGTCAAGTGGGAGAAGGAGGTCACCAGGCAGATCCACGCCTTGGTTGACCTGGCGATGAAGGAGTCCGATCACACCAGCTTCAACTTCCTGCAGTGGTACGTGTCCGAGCAACTGGAGGAAGTCTCCAGTATGGAGAAGCTGCTCAGCCTCGTACAGCGCGGGGGTGAGGGTGGTCTCCTGCAGGTGGACCAGTACCTGGCCCGCCACGGCGGCGAGGACAGCGAAGCGTCGTAAGCGGATCCACTCCCAGTCGCCATGATCCTTGTGACCGGGGCGGCCGGGAAGACAGGTCGGGCGGTTATCCGGGCGCTCGCCACGGTGAGCGCGCCGGTCCGCGCGCTGGTTCACCGTCGAGAACAGACGCGGGTGGTGAAAGACATCGGGGCCGGCGATGTGATCGTAGGCGACATGCGCGACGGCGCGGTCCTCGAACGGGCCATGCGAGGGGTGCGGGCAGTCTATCACATTTGTCCCAACATCAGCGCCGACGAGATCGCGATCGGACGATCCATGATTGCCACGGCCCGCGCGTCTGGGGCCGAGCACGTCGTCTACCACTCCGTCCTGCACCCTCAGACGCGGGCGATGCCGCATCACTGGCACAAACTTCGCGTTGAAGAAGCCCTCTTCGAGTCGGGACTCGCCTTCACGATCCTCCAGCCCGCCTCGTACATGCAGAACGTGCTGGCGGGATGGCGGGCGATCGCTGAAGATGGCATCTACGCTGTTCCGTGTCCGGTGGAGACGCGTCTAAGCATGGTGGACCTCGGCGATGTGGCCCTGGCGGCGCGGGTGGTGCTGACCGAACCCGGTCACGCCGCCGCCACCTACGAACTCGCCGGGCCGGAGGCGCTCACGCAAACGCAGGTCGCCGAGATCCTCAGCCGGCGGTTGGGCCGGAGGGTGCGTGCCGAGGAGATCGCCATCGACACCTGGATCAATCGAGCGCGGGATGCCGGGATGGGATCTTATCAAATCGGCACGCTGGTCGCGATGTTCCGGTACTACGCACGACATGGGCTGTGCGGAAATCCCCGCGTGCTGGCGCAGGTGATCGGACGTCCACCGGTCACGTTCGAGGCGTTTGTCGAGCGAACGGGCCAAGCCGGAGAGACCGACAGAGGGACCGCATGATTACATTGGAGATGGCCTGCGGGACGCGCTCGACCCGCATCACATGCGGTGACCCTCGCCGCGTTCTGCCTCGGGGTCGAGCCTCAAGCGCCGCGCCCAGAGAAGGATGACGACGGTCGCCAGCACGCCCAGCGAGCCTCCGACGAAGAAGCCCGCCGGCGGTCCCCACAAGTCCATGGCTCCTCCGATCAGCAGCGCTCCAAACGGGCTGGAGCCCGCGAACACGACGGCATACACACTCATGACGCGGCCCCGGAGTTGATCGGGCACGAGCATCTGCACGAAGCTGTTGCCCGACGATGTGAAGAGGATCATGGCCAGCCCGCCGACGAAGGCCAGCCCCGCGGCCGGCGGGTAGCTGTGCGTGAATCCCAGGAGGAGCACCGCCAGCGACACCACGGCTGCGCCGATGGGAATCAACTCTCTGCGCGGTCCCTGGCGGCTCGCCGATGCGAGTAGCAGTGCACCGATCAGGGATCCGGCGCCCACGGCGGCAAGCAGTGTGCCGTACGTCCCGGCGCTGCCCTTGAGGACCGAGCGCGCCAGCACCGGGATGAGGATGTTGAAGTTGAGGACGAAGGTGCTGACTGCTCCGAGGAGCGCCAGAGTCGTCAGCACCGCAGGGGTCTGTCGGACATACGTCAGCCCTTCGCCGATGTAGCCGAGCAGCGGCTGCCGGGGCACGGTCGGGGCGGGCCGAATCTGCATGGCCGCCAAAGCGGCGATCACGGCGAGAAAGCTGACACCGTTTATGAAGAATGCCGGGGCGACGCCCGCCGCGGCGATGATCACGCCCGCGACCGCCGGCCCGATGACCCGCCCGCCGTTGATCATGGCCGAGTTCAGCGCGATGGCGTTCGCCAGGTCTTCACGTTCTACCATCTCCGCGAAGAACGACTGCCGCGTCGGCATGTCGAGACTGTTCGTGAGGCCGAGCAGCAGTGCCAGTGCCGCAATGTGCCAGAAGCGGACGATCCCGGTCCAGGTGAGCAGCGCCAGGATGAAGGCCAGGATCATGAGGGTCGACTGCGTGATCAGCAGCAGCCGGCGCTTGGGCAGGCGATCAGCGAACACTCCACCCACCAGGCTCAAGAGTGTCACCGGGATCCACTGCAGGGCGTTGATGGCCCCTAAGAGGAAGGGCGAGTTCGTGAGGGTGAGGACTAGCCAGGCCTGGGCTGTGCTCTGCATCCAGGTGCCGATGACAGAGATCCCCTGTCCGAACAAGAAGAGGCGGAAGTTGCGGTGGCGAAAGGCCGGGAACGGCCCGCGTCTGAGGTTCATGCCCTTGGCGTAGGTTGCAACCTACTGAATTAGAGGCGGGCGGCCCCGCTCCTTCCGCGGCGCTTCCAGCCTGGTGTGGTTGAGCGCCCGCTAACTGTATAAGATTCTGTTAGACGGTAGCCGGTGGCTGGACGATCCGGCGAATCCCCGCAAGGTGCCTGATGGTTTCGGAGGACTGAACAGCGTGCTGACCGTCCCCCAGAACCATCGCGTGGAATGGAGACTGTCCTGATGAGCATGCCCGAAACCATGGCTCCCGACGCCGAGCGCCGCAGGCTGAACGAGGTCCGCGAGAGCCGCGTCCCCTGGTACCGGTGGGGGCCCTACCTGTCCGCGCGCCAGTGGGGGACTGTGCGCGAGGACTACTCTCCCTCCGGCACCGCGTGGGACTACTTTCCACACGATCACGCGCGCTCGCGCGCGTACCGTTGGGGCGAGGATGGCATTCTGGGAATCTGCGACAACCGCGGCCTGCTGAACTTCGCGCTGGCGCTGTGGAATGAGGCCGATCCTATCTTGAAAGAGCGGTTCTTCGGTTTGACCGGTCCTCAGGGTAATCACGGCGAGGACGTGAAAGAATACTACTTCTTCCTCGACAACACGCCCACGCATTCGTACATGAAGGCCCTGTACAAGTATCCGCAGCGGGCGTTTCCCTATGCCGAGCTCGTCGAAGAGAGCCGCCGCCGCAGGAAGCAGGATCCCGAGTATGAGTTGATCGACACCGGCATCTTCGCCGAGAACCGCTACTTCGACGTCGCCGTCGAGTATGCGAAGGTGGATCCCACGGATGTCTTGATTCGCATCTCCGCGACAAACCGCGGTCCCGATCCGGCGCCGCTTCACCTGCTGCCCACACTGTGGTTCCGGAACACTTGGTCATGGGGGCGGGACGATCGCCGGCCTGAGCTGCGCGCGGTCTCCGATGCAGCGGGCGAGGTGCCGCCGGGTGCGCAGGGAGGCGGGCCGGGAAGTGCCGCCTTCCGTCTTGTGCGCGCTCCCCATTATGATCTGAGCGAGTACTGGCTGGCCTGCGAGGGCGCTCCAGATCTCCTCTTCACAGAGAACGAGAGCAACGCGCAGCGGTTGTGGGGCGTCCCCAATCGGGTGCGGTTCGTCAAGGACGGCATCAACGACGCGATCGTGCACGACGCCAACTGAGTGGTGAATCCCGGGGGCATCGGCACGAAGGCGGCCGCGCACTACCACAAGATGGTTGGTCCGGGAGAGACGTGGACCATTCGCCTCCGCCTTTCGGCTCAGACGCACGTCGCGCCATTTGCAGACGCCGCCGATCTCTTCACGACGCGGCGGGCGGAGGCGGACGCCTTCTATGCGCCGCTTGCCGCGGGCCAGATGTCTGCGGACGCCCGGCGCGTCCAGCGTCAGGCATTCGCGGGCTTACTGTGGAGCAAGCAGTTCTACCGATACGACGTCGCGCAGTGGCTGGACGGCGATCCGACCGGCCCACCCCCGCCGGCGGAGCGCAGGATCGGCCGGAACGCCCAGTGGACGCACCTCAGCAACGCCGACGTCATCTCGATGCCCGATACCTGGGAGTACCCGTGGTACGCGGCGTGGGACTTGGCGTTCCACTGCGTGCCACTCACGTTGATCGACCCCGACTTCGCCAAGCGCCAACTGATCCTGCTGCTGCGCGAGTGGTACATGCATCCCAACGGGCAACTGCCCGCATACGAATGGGCCTTCGGCGACGTGAATCCGCCGGTGCACGCCTGGGCAGCCTGGCGGGTCTACAAGATCGAGAAGCGCATCACCGGGAAGGCAGACCGCGCCTTCCTCGAGCGCGTCTTCCACAAGCTGCTGCTCAATTTCACCTGGTGGGTCAACCGCAAGGACATCGAGGGTCGTAACGTCTTTCAGGGCGGCTTCCTCGGCTTGGATAACATCGGCGTCTTCGATCGCAGTGCGCCGCTTCCCACCGGCGGCCACCTCGACCAGTCCGACGGGACGGCGTGGATGGGCATGTTTTGCCTCAACATGCTGGCGATCGCCCTCGAGCTGGCCCGCGAGGACATCGCCTACGAGGACGTCGCGACCAAGTTCTTCGAGCACTTCATGTATATCGCCGGCGCGCTCAACAACATCGGTGGGGAGGGGATCTCCCTGTGGGATGATGAAGACGAGTTCTTCTACGATGTCCTCCACATGCCCAACGGTGCCTGGGTCCGGCTTCGGGTGCGCTCGCTCGTCGGGCTGATCCCGCTGCTGGCGGTGGAGACGATCGAACCGGCGCTACTCGAAGGCCTGCCGAACTTCAAGCGGCGGATGGAATGGTTCCTGAAGTACCGGCCCGACCTGGCGAGTCTGGTGTCGCGCTGGAACGAGCCCGGTATGGGTGAACGCCGCCTCCTCGCGCTCGCGCGCGGGCACCGGATGAAGCGGGTGCTGCGACGGATGCTTGATCCAGAGGAGTTCCTGAGCGAGTACGGCATCCGCTCGGTCAGCCGCTATCACGCCGCACATCCCTATATGCTCGACGCGGACGGCATGCGGCACGCCGTGGCCTATGAGCCGGCGGAGTCCCGCAGCGGGCTGTTCGGCGGTAACTCCAACTGGCGCGGGCCCATCTGGTTCCCGATCAACTTCCTGCTGATCGAGGCCCTCCAGAAGTTCCATCACTACTACGGCGACGATTTCCTGGTGGAGTGTCCGACCGGGGCCGGTCGCAAGATGACGTTGTGGCAGATTGCCGTCGAATTGTCGCGGCGGCTGAGCCGGATATTCATGCGCAGCCCGGATGGCCGGCGGCCGGTCTTCGGCGCGAATCCGGTGTTCCAGACCGACCCGCACTGGCAGGACCATCTCTTGTTCCACGAGTACTTCCACGGCGACACGGGTGCCGGGCTTGGTGCCGGTCACCAGACCGGATGGACTGCGCTGGTCGCCAAGCTGCTCGAGCAGACGGAAGGCAGGTAGGCGGCGCTGATCCGGTTCGGGCGCGAGGTGTGCGGAGACCTGGCCGCCGGGCTGCGGCGGGAATGGCTGGTTGCCAACGGTCTCGGTGGATACGCGTCTGGCACGCTGATCGGGATCAACACCCGCCGCTACCATGGGCTGCTGGTGGCGGCCCTGGCCCCGCCGGTGGAACGCACGGTGCTCGTGGGCGGCCTCGTGGAATGGGCGGCATACGACGGCCGCCGCTATCCACTCTCATCGCATCAATACGGCGACGGCACGGTCGATCCGCCCGGCTACCGGCATCTCCAGGAGTTCGGGCTGGACGGGATGCTCCCGGTCTGGACGTTCGCCCTCGGCGATGCGCTGCTCGAGCGACGCGTGTGGATGGAGTACGGTGCCAACACGACGTACGTGATGTACCGCTTGCTGCGCGGCTCTGGCCCGGTGGACCTGGAAGTCACCCCACTGGTCACGTACCGCGACTTCCACACGCTCACGTCTGGACACGGCTGGCGGCCGCGCACACAGCGGCAGCCGGGCGGGGTGATGATCCGGGCGTTCGATGGAGCGCGGCCCTTCTGGCTCCTGGTCGGCGGCGGCGGCCGGTTCAAAGAAGGTGGCGACTGGTACTGGAACTTCCTTCACCAAGAGGAGACGGCCCGAGGGCTGGACGATCATTCTGACCTCTACGCGCCCGGCGTCTTCACCGTCTCGATGGCTCCCGATGGGAATCTCACCCTCGCCCTCACCACTGAAGCGAACGCGGATCCGGACGGCGCCGCGGCCCTAGCCACGGCCATGGTGCGACAGCAACGCCTGCTCGACCGCGCCGGTGTTGCGCGCGCGCATCCGGTCGTACAGCAGCTCGTGCTCGCGGCGGATCAGTTCATCGTCCGCCGGCAGACGGGTGCGGCTGGCAAAACGGTGATCGCGGGCTACCACTGGTTCAACGACTGGGGCCGCGACACGATGATCGCGCTGCCCGGGCTGACGCTTGCCACAGGCCGGCCGGAGGACGCCGCGGAGATCCTCCGGGCCTACGCTCCGTATGTGGCCGACGGCCTCCTCCCGAACAACTTTCCTGACCGGGCGGGCGAACGCCCTGGGTACAACACAGCCGATGCCGCGCTATGGTACATTCTCGGCGTCCGTGCCTATCACGAGACGACCGGCGATGCGCGGCTGGTCGACGAGCTGCTCTCTGTGCTGCGCGACATTATTGACTGGCATATCCGCGGTACGCGCCACGGTATCGGCATGGATCCCGGCGACGGGCTGCTGCGCGCCGGCGAACCCGGCTGGCAACTCACCTGGATGGATGCCAAGGTCGGCGATTGGGTCGTGACCCCACGGATCGGCAAGCCGGTCGAGATCAACGCGCTCTGGTACAATGCACTCCGCACACTTGCCGCATTTCTGGCAGCCCGAGGCGATGAGGGTGCGCAGTCCTGCGAGGCCCTCGCTGACCGCGTGCGCGCATCCTTTCGGGTGAAATTCGCTCGGCCCGGCCTGGCATACCTGGCGGATGTCGTGGACGGCCCGGACGGGGATGAACTTGCCTTGCGGCCCAATCAGATCTTGGCCGTCTCGCTTCCATATCCGCTGCTGGAAGGGGCCGAGGCTGCGAGAGTTGTGGACGCCGCGGGCCGCGCGCTGCTCACGACGAATGGTCTGCGCTCGCTGGGCCCCGAACATCCCGCCTATCAGGGCATATACGGTGGAGATCAGCGACGCCGCGACGGCGCCTACCATCGGGGCACGGTCTGGGCATGGCTGATGGGACCGTATGCCGAAGCCTACTTCCGCGTTTATGGAGACGCCCCAGGGGCGCTGCGGCTGCTCAGCCCGATGGAGGATCATCTCCGCGACGCGGGCATGGGTACCATCTCCGAGATCTTTGAGGGCGACCCGCCGCACCTGCCCCGCGGATGCATCGCTCAGGCCTGGAGCGTCGCAGAGATCCTACGTGTCTGGCGCGCGCTGACCCCTGCCTGACGCGTGCGGCGCTCGCCGCAGGAGACGACGCGGGCGAGGCAAAGCATTCCGTTGATAATGATGACGCCGCGCCTTCGGACGCCGTTCTGCGATCTGCTGGGCATCCCGCACCCCGTCGTGCTGGGCGGCATGGCGAGCGGGACCTCTCCCGAACTTGTCGCCGCAGTATCCAACGCCGGAGGGCTTGGGATTCTCGGCGCGAGTCTTCGCCCGCCGGCAGACATTCACGCGCAGACCGCGCGCATCCGTGAGCTTACCGGCGCGCCCTTCGGGTTGAACGTCCTCCTCTTTGTCAAAGACGACGCCGTCCTCGACGCGGCGCTCGCGGAACGGCCGGCGGTCATGTCGTTCGCGTGGCCCGCGGCCGATCAGCCGCTTGCGGCGATCTTCGCGCGGGCGCACGACGCCGGTTCGAAGGTCATGCACATGGTCTCCAGGGTCGACGAGGCCGTGCGGGCGATTGAGGCCGGGGCCGACATCATCGTCGCCCAGGGGACCGAAGGCGGGGGCCACGTTGGTGTGATGGGTACGATGGCCCTCGTGCCGCAGGTGGTCAATGCCATTCCCGGCCGCCCGGCGCTCGCTGCGGGCGGCATCGCCGATGGACGCGGGCTCGCCGCCGCCTTGGCGCTCGGTGCCAGCGGCGTACTGCTCGGCACGCGATTCCTGGCGACGCCCGAAGCCCCGCTGCATCCGAACTACAAGCAGGCGATTCTCGACAGTGACGGCCATGACACGGACCTGACCGAGATCCCTGACATTGTCACTGGGCTGGTGTGGCCCGGCGCGTTCGCCCGCGCGCGGCGTAATGCGTTCATCCGGCAATGGGCCGGGCGGGAGTGGGAGTTGCGGCACCGGCAGCCGCTCCTGGTGTCCGAGGTCAGAGCGGCGCGCGCGTCCGGCGACGTGGACCGGGGGATACTGCTGATCGGCCAGGACGCCGGCCTGATCGACACGATCGAGCCGGCCGGCGAGATCGTGTCGCAGATCGTCCGCGACGCACACAAGATCATCACCGACCGACTTGCTGTGCTCGCTGGGAGCAGCTGACCGGTGGACGACGACCTGGCGCTGGCGATCCGAAGGCTGCGCGAGACGGGCGTGGGTTTCGTGATCGTCAAAGGCGGGCACGTGCTCGCCCAATCGGACGACCACGGCATTTTGAGTTTGGTCGCTGCCGCGGAACGGCTGCGCGCGGCTGGCATGACCGGAGCGGTGCTGGCCGACAGAATCCTGGGGCGATCAGCCGTGCTCGTCGCCGTGTGGGCGAGGATCCGTGCCTGTCACGGCGAGACGATCAGTGAGGGTGCACTGCAAGAGGTGCAGCGGCAAGGGCTCGCCTTCTCCTATGGCCAGCGCGTGCCGTTGATCTTGAACCGCAGCGGGACCGGGATGTGTCCGTTTGAGGCGGCAATCCGGAATGTGGTCCACGCCGGCGACGCCGTCGTGAAGCTGCAGGCGGTCAGGCCCGGCGGAGGACATACGTCGAGCGGCGGACCGGCGCCGGGCAGCCCCGCCCCGGGCAGCCCCGCCCCGGGACCCGCTACCTCGCCTTCTTGATTTTCCAGATGGCCAATGACGCGACGATGAGGTAGCTGGCGCCCATGATGAAGAGCACGACATAACCTCGGTTGGGGCCGGTCCGGTTGAAGGCATCGAGCAGCGGCCCACCGATCAACGGAGCCACCACCTGCGGCAGCGTGGCCGAGATCCCCCAGATTCCAAGATCCTTTGCGGCCGAAGTCTCCGACGGCAGCACGTCGGTGGCCAGCGCCCAATCCACGCTGGTGAACGCGCCGAAGCCGACGCCGAAGAGGACGCCCAGCGCCAGCATCAGTCGGAACGACGGCGCCGTGAGAAAGACCAGGCAGAGCACGCCCATCACAACGGTCGAGGCCGAGACGATGGCCCGGCGACCGATCCGGTCCGAGATCTGCCCGGCGGCATAGGCGCTCACTAACGCGCCGAGAATGACGGCAGCCGTGACATAGCCGGTGGCCTCTTTCGCGTTCTCGATGTGCAGGTAGTCGTGGAGGAAGAACTGGAGAAAGTTGAGCAAGGTGTAAAAGCCCAACAGCGCCAGAAACCGCGCGAAGAACAGCCAGGCGCAGTCGGGATACCGGCGGGGATCGACCCAGAACCCGGCGAGGAAGTCTCGAAGGTTGAACGGGGGCCGCGATCGAAGCGGTTGCTCTTTCAGGATCCAGACCGTGACCGCCATTGTGACCAGGAGCACGGTGATGATCAACAAATATGAGGGGATCACCAGGTTGCGCTGCATCAGGATGCCGGCGACCACACCGGCGATGGCGGTACCCAGCATGGTCATCAGCCCCATGAATCCGGAGGCCTCCCCGCGCTGCTCCGGCGGGACCAGATCGGGGATGAGGGCGCTGTAGGCCGTCCCGCCGAAGTTGTTGGCGAACTGCACGAACCAGTATGCGACGATGAACAGCGCGAAGGTGGGCGCGTACCCGAGGGCCAGCAGCGCCACCGCGTTGAGGATTTCACCCACGAGAATATACGGGCGCCGGCGCCCCATGGGCGACAGCGACCGATCGCTGAGCGCGCCGGCCAGCGGCATCACAATGAGCGCGACGAAGGCGCCGCCGGCAAAGACGCGGGCCAGCGCCGCGCCCTTCTCAGCCTCGGGGACGAACTTTAATACCTCCGCCGGGATCACGATCGGGAGCAGGGCGCCCCAGTGGAAGTTCAGGCCAAACCAGTAGAGGCTGAGGGACAATAGCTCACCGGGGGAGAGGCGGCGGCGTGAGGCAGCCGCGGTCATCGGCCGGCGTCCGGCTTGCCGCCGGGCGCAGCCAGGACGCGGATCAGGATCTGGGTTTGATGGATCGTATTGACCACGATGGCTGCGGTCAGCAGCGCGAAGAGCACATCATCTGCCGTCTGGGTCCAGCCGGCCTTCAGGCAGAAGGTCCGGGCGATCAGAAAGGGGATGTATAGGTATTGGATCTGCCCGACCACCTTCGCGGCCCACGTCGCCGAGGACACGACAGCGTGCGCCTTCACGGCGTGGAGGATCTGCGTCACGGCGATCAGCAGCCCCGGGACGAAGATGACGATCCACTTCCACCACGGGATCAGGCCGATCGCAAAGAAGACGGTGAACATCGAGTAGATAACCGCGAAGTCCACCGTGCTGTCGAAGAAGCCGCCGAAGGCGCTCGACTGGCCGGTCATGCGCGCGACCCGGCCGTCCACCAGGTCGGTGGCGATCATGGCCAGGAACGTCGCCACGGCCAGGCCGGCCAGGCCCGCAATGATCGCGTAGAGCAGGAACGGCAGCATCACAAACCGCGCCTGGGTTAGCGCGTCGGCGTACGTGAACTGCTGTCCCCTCGAGACCTTGCGGCAATCACCCGTCGTCAAGGTACATCACCAGGGGTGATCGTCAGTGCAGCGGTGCGCGTGGAATGAAGGGGAAGGCGACGTCCTCGTCGGTCCGTTCAAGAGGGACCTCCTGAAGGACACAGGCTCGGACTTGTCGTGGTTTCTGGCAGGGCGCTGAGATTCCTTCAGCGAGGGTTCCCTCAGGCGTCCGGTTGGAATTCGAGCCAGACTAAGATTCGAACCGGGCCTGGCTGAAGGGACGCGTCCGGATGCGGCCTCCGTCGCAGGGGACTTTGACGCCATCCACGAACGCGCGCCGCGCGATCATTCCATGCAACTGGAGTGTGACTGCTTCATACGGGAACGGGTACGCTCCTTCGTGCTCCCACGAAAGGAATAGGTCGTTCGCTTCGCGCCGGAGCCGAAAGCGGTTGACGCGCGCAGGTCCATAGCCATCCCCCGCGTCCGAATAGAGCATCCCACCTCCGTCGCCATCCGGAGGGGCGTACAGATGGAGCGTGATGAGTGATGACGATCCGGTCGTTTCGTCGGTGCCGCCCATGGGCAGGACCTGGCCGCCGCGGACCAGGATAGGGATGCGCTCGATCGGCGCGGCCACCGAGATCTGGCCCGGTCCCTGGTACACGCGGTCGTCGAACAACCCATACCAACTGCCCTCGGGAAGGGTGATCTCTCGATTGTCCGCTCCCTCCTCGATCACTGGCGCGACCAGCAGCGCGTCGCCGAGGAGGAATGCATCCTGCACATCCCACAGGTCCGGCACCTCTGCGTCGGGCCAGAAGAGCGGGCGCACCAGTGGATGGCCGCGTTCGCTCGCCTCCCACGCCAGCGTGTAGAGGTAGGGAAGCAGTTGGTACCGGAGGCGCAGGAACTCTCGGGCGATGCCGAGGTACGGTTCCCCAAACGCCCAGGGTTCGCGCCTCGGCGTGGTGCGGGCCGAGTGCGTGCGGAAGAATGGCAGAAACGTCGAAAGTTGCAGCCAGCGGATGTACAATTCGGCCGATGGACTCCCACTGTACCCGCCGACATCCGGCCCGGTGAAGGGGATGCCCGACAGCGCGAGTCCCAGGACGGTCGCCACGGTCTGGCGCAGCGTGGTCCACGTGCTCTCCGTGTCCCCGGTCCAGTTCCAGGCGTAGCGAGGCAGTCCGGCCCATCCTGACCGCGAGAAAATGAACGGACGCTGCTCAGGCCGCTGCGTACGCAGGGCGTCGTGTCCGGCGCGGGCCATCATCAGGCCGAGGAGGTTGTGCCCCTCACGATGATCCCCGCCCCTGCCTTCGAGAGCGAGACGCGTTGGCCGGGGCAGGGTAGGATCTCCCCATGTGACGAACGCGGCGGGCTCGTTCATGTCGTGCCAGAACCCGGCGATCCCGGCCTCCAGCAGGCGCGCGTACTGCCGGCCCCACCACGCGCGCGTCTTGGGAAGGGTGAAGTCGGGAAACGCGCACCAGCCGGGCCAGACCGGCGCGATGGCCAGGTGCCCATCCGGCAGCGTGCAGAAGACGCCCTCAGTGTGCCCCTGCTGAAAGAGCGTGTCCGCGGGATCCTGTTTCACGCCGCAGTCGAGGATCGCGACAAGCCGGATCTGCCGCATCGCAAGATCGCGGGCCAGGCCGGCGAGGTCGGGAAACCGCTGCGTGTCCACGGTGAAGACGCGGTACCCGTCCATGTAATGAATGTCAAGATGGATCGCGCTCAGCGGGAGATCATGCGAGCGAAAGCCATCGGCGACCTCGCGTACCTCGGCGTCGCTACCGTAGCTCCAGCGCGACTGGTGGTAGCCGAGGGCCCAACGGGGCGGCAGTGGGGGGCGCCTGGTGAGTTCGGTGTAGCGCTCGAGCGCCCGCGCCGGCGGTCCCGGGATCACGTAATATCTCAGAGGTCCCCCTTCGAAGCGCATCTCTGCGGCCGAGCCAAAGGCGAAAGTTGCCGGAAATGAATTCTCATAGAAGAGCAGATAGCTACCCTCGCTATGGACGGCCAGGTACACCGGAATGCAGAGATACAGGGGATCGTCACCCGGTCGGTGGCCGCCTCCCGGATCGCGATTCCACATCCGGTAGGCGCCGTTCCGGAGATTCAGGGGCGCGGCCCTGTTGCCGAGACCGTAGACGTGCTCCTCCTGCCGCAACTGGCAGCGATGGATGACTTCTTTCCCACGCCGCTGCGGAGGAGCCTCCTCACGCAGGGTGCGCCCCACGGCATCGCTGAACCGCAGGCCGCCGTCCGTTCCGACCGCGACACGCAGCGCTTCGCTCTGCAACTCCCATCCCGAAGGACCCTCATCCGTCGTGATCGAGACCTCCGGCCAGTCCGTCCTGGCAGGCGCGTACGCAGCGACACCGTCCGCCGCGCCCCAGGTGATCCGGACTAAGTCTGCGGCCAGGAAGCGGACCTCGAGGTGGTCCCGTTCGAACAGGAACTGCGCTCCACCTGGACGGCGCTCGACGCTCGACATGCGCCCGGGCGTCTCAAGGGTGGGCGAGGCGCCGCGCACACGGAACCGCCACTCGATGATGTCCCTACGGATCGTGTAGCGCACTGCCCTCAGCACGTTGAGGAACCCGATTAAGCGGATCGCGTTGAACAGTGTCTGCAGCATGGCCATCCCCTCACCGTTGACCGCCCCTTTCCGCCGCCTGCGGTCTTGCTCCTGCCGGGGGGGCGTCCAGGGCGCGCAGGGAATCGGCAGGATGATCTCGCACATCTCACACCGTGAGCCGACTCGCCCTCACGCACATCGAGCATCTGGCCGGTGTCATCGGCCCGCGGGGTACATGCACGCCGCAGGAACGCCAGGCATCGGCATACTGCCGGCGGGTGCTGGCTGATCTCGGCTACGATGCGCGTGTGCAAACCTTCCGTGTTGCCCGGTCGGGGTGGGCGCCGTTCTCGATCGGCTCAGGGCTGATGCTCCTGAGCCTGCTGGCGTTCCTGGTTCTACCACCGGCCGCCGGAAGGCCGCTGGCAGCCCTGCTTGTCCTGTTCGTGACCATCTCGACGTTCATGCAACTGGAGTTCCGGCCCAGCCCATTGGGCTGGTTGGTGCCGCACGGTTCCTCGCAAAACGTCTACGCTGTGGCTCCGGCGCGCGGTGAGCCTACACAAACCATCGTCGTCTCCGGGCATGTGGACACCCACCGCACGCCGCTTGCGATGGCGTCACCGTTGGCGTTTCGACTGTTTCGGGGGTTGACCACACTGGGGGTCATCTCATATGTTGCGTTGAGCGCCATGTTTGTCGCGGGCGTCTTTTGGCCGCAATCGATCTCGCCGTTTGTGTTGGTGCTGCCTGCGCTGATCGTCGCGGCCGTCTTCATCGTCACCCTCCAGCCCGAGTTCACCCCGTTTGTGCCAGGGGCGAACGACAACGCCTCCGGCGCGGCGGCGGTCCTGGCTCTGGCGGCCCAGTTGAAGGCCGAGCCGCTTGAGCGCACGCAGGTCTGGTTGTTGAACTCAGGCGCGGAGGAAGTGGGCGCGACAGGTCCGGTGCGTCTGCTCCTGAGCCACCCGGAACTCAAAGATGCCGCCTGGCTGGTGGTGGACACGATCGCCGGCCGGGGCGCCGGCCCGTGCCTGATCACCGCCGAGCACATCCTGTTCCGGCTCCGCGCCGACCCCGGCCTGCTGGCGGTGGCGCGCGCCGCAGCCACTGCCCGCCCGGACCTGGGCGTCTATGAACACTACTATCGGGGACTGTCCAGCGAGCACTCGCCGCTGGCGGCGGCCGGCTGCCGCTCGCTCGCCCTGATCAACTTCACCCCGGAGGGCGTCCTACCCAACTGGCACCGGCCGACCGACACCGTGGCCAACGTCGATCCCGACGTGCTCGACCGTACGGAGCAGTTTATCTGGGGTCTGCTGCAGCGCCTGGACGCTGATACGCGCAGCGTTGAGTATCGACAGGCAGCGGAGTAGCGCGCTCAGCTCAAGGACGGCGCTCGAAGATCTGAGCCATCATCTCACGATATCGCGCGTGCGCGTGAGGTTCGCTGACCGTCACCATTCGCTGGTCCTGCATGATCCAGTTTCCTTCCACCATGACGTGCTTGATGATCGTGGAATGGCCTGCCATCAACAGGTTGTGACAGCGCGTCGAGAACGCATCCTGATCGACCACGGGCAGCAGATCCAGGTGGTCCTTTTCCACAAACATCAGATCAGCCCTGTACCCGGGCGCGATTTTGCCGATGAGATTGTGCATCCCGTAGGCCCTGGCCCCATTGATGGTGGCCATGTCGAGGATGGCTTCAGCCTTGATCCGTCTGCCGGGATCAAGATCGCGGAGCAGAAAGTAGGCGATCCGCATAGCCTCCCAGATGTCGGTCCGTTCGTCATCAGTTCCGACGGCGACATTGATCTCGTTCTCGAGCAGCTCCAGGAGGGGCGCAGTGGCGGGAAGGCTGCACACGGGGCAGTGCACCACCGAGGCCTCGTGCTCGCGGAGAATCCTGATATCCACATCCGTCAGGTTGGTCGCCTGGAGCACGACCGCGCGGCTGCTCAGGAGGCCGTGTTCCGCGAACAGTTCAAGATTCGACTGCTCCCATTCGCCCCCGTCGTCCTCTCCCTGCAGCGCCGTTTCCACCGAATGTATGAGGAAGATCGGATCGAATCTCTTCTTGATTTTCTGGGCCGCGGTGAGGGTCTCGTCGGAGAACTCTCCCTCGGGCAAACGGACGGCGAACTGCTGAAGAGCGTTTTCCGGACCTTCTACGCCACCGACAGTTTCAAAGTTGTCGTAGGCGTCGATGATGCCACGGAGGCCCACCTCGCTCATCGCGTCGGTATAGAGCTGCGGGTCCCGATCGCCGGTTCCCAGGTCAGCGCAGAAGGTGACGCCCTGATGCACCAGATCGACGTAGTCCTTCACGCAGGCCGTCTTGAACTCTTCGCTGCTCGCCTTCTCGTCCAGGAATTCGTAGGCTCGCGTTCGGAGGGCCTCCTGGACTTCTGAGGGCGTCTTCCGGTTGAGCCCGCGCAGCATAGAGGCCTGGCTGTGAAAGTGCGCGTGGACCAGACCCGGGAGCACCAGGCACTCGGAACAATCGAACTCCCCGGCCTCGCGGGCAGTGTGGTCAGAGCCGGGCGGCACGATCTCCACGATGTGGCCGCCCTCGTCGATGAGCAGGTCGGCGGTCTGGAATTGCATGTCCTGATTCAGGTAGGTCGCGTTCCGCAGCCACATGGAGGGGGGATTCGAAGATTCCCGGGGGAAGACCTTGTGGGGTGAACCCGATGGTTGACCTGGTCATCAAAGGCGGAACTGTCGTCACTGCGGGTAGCATGGCTCTCTGTGATGTCGGCGTCCGGGACGGCAAGATCGTGCAGGCCGGCGGAGACCTGAGGGGAACGCGCGAGATTGACGCGCGCGGCAAGTACGTGTTCCCCGGCGGGGTCGACATTCACGTGCACCTCACGTCGCCGGTGGATCCGGGGACCGGCGTGGAGATCCGCCCCGACGACTTTTATAGCGGGTCGCTCGCGGCGCTCGCCGGCGGCGTCACGACGGTCGGCAACATGACGTTCCAGCGGCAAGGCGAGACGCTGCGTGACGCGCTTGAGCGCGACCTGGCGGCGGCCGCCCGCGACGCCGCCGTGGACTACGCGCTGCACCCTGTCCTCGTGCATCCCACCGATGAGGCGATCGCCCAGATCCCCGACCTGGCTGGAGAAGGACACACCAGCCTCAAGATCTTCATGGTGTTCGACCATTTTGACGCCCACGTGGATGCCTACGTCCGCGCGATGGAGACTGCTGCGCGCCACGATGTCTTGACGATGGTGCACTGTGAGGATGGCGCGTTGATCCGCTGCGCGTGCCGCCAGCTCCTCGCGCGGAACCTGGGGGCGGCCAGGCATTACCCCGACGCCCGTCCCATTGACTCCGAGTCGGCCGCGGTCGAGCGCGCCGTGGCGTTCTCGCGCGCCACCGGCGCGTCGATCTACGTGGTGCACCTCTCGTCGAGGGCGGCCCTGGACGCATGCCGCAGGGCGCGTGCCGAGGGACGGCCGGTCTACATCGAGACGCGCCCGCTCTATCTGTACCTGACGCGTGAACGTTTCGAGGAACCCGATGGTGCGAAATATGCGGGGGCCCCTCCGCTGCGAGGGGCGTCGGATGTGCAGGCACTCTGGCACGGGCTACGCAGCGGAGACATCCAGTGCGTTTGCACCGACCACGCGCCCTGGACGCTGGCGCAGAAGCTCGACCCCGCGCTCACCGTCGCCACGCTCCGCCAGGGCGTGGCCGACCTGGAGACGCTGATGCCGATGCTTTTCTCGGAAGGGGTGCGAACCGGTCGGATTTCGCTCAGCCGGTTCGTGGAACTGACGTCCACCAACGTTGCAAAGCTTTTCGGGATGTATCCTCGGAAAGGGACGATCGCGGTCGGGTCAGACGCCGATCTGGTTGTGTGGGATCCCGAGGCGCGCCGCACGATCGACGGATCCCAGATGTACTCGAAGGCCGGGTATTCCCCCTACGACGGACATGAGGTGGTGGGCTGGCCCGTCTACACGATCAGTCGCGGTGAGGTCGTCTTCGAGGAGGGGCGGGTCACCGCTCAGCGGGGCCGCGGCCGATGGGTGCGCCGGGACCGGACGATGGCGCTGTAGCCGGCCCACTGCAATTCACCAGTTTAGGAGGTTCCCATGCCGATGATCGCAGAGTTCCTGACATCCAAAGGCACGTTCAAAGTGCGCCTGATGCCCGAGCACGCACCCATCACCGTCGCCAACTTTGCCGGCCTCGCGTCGGGCACGCGAGAGTGGCGAGATCCGCGCGACGGCCAGCGCAAGACGGCACGGCTGTATGATGGGACGATCTTTCATCGGGTGATCCTTGACTTCATGATTCAGAGCGGAGATCCCAGCGGCACCGGCCGCGGCGATCCGGGCTACCGGTTCGAGGACGAGTGTCCGCCGGGTGGCCCGGCTTTTGATCGTCCCGGTCTTCTGGCGATGGCCAACGCGGGGCCCAACACCAACGGATCGCAGTTCTTTGTGACCGTGGTCCCAACACCCTGGCTAAACGGCAAACACACGATCTTCGGCGAGGTCGTTGAGGGCATGGACGTCGTGAAGGCGATCGCGCTGGTCAAGACCGGAGCGCATGACCGGCCCGCCACGGATGTTGTCATCACGCAGGTCGTCATCGAGGAGCGCCAGGAGGGATAGGTGATCATCACGCTCGATACTTTATCTGTGCGCGAAAAGATCGTGGAGGCCAT
>JBGPLF010000006.1:0-38836 GCA_041486265.1 bacterium | reverse complement strand
GGGTGGCCGATGATCCTCCTCCGCGTGATTCTCCCCAACGTGCGGGTCGCCGTGTTGAGCGGCGCGTTTTTGACTTTCGCCATCGTCATCGGCGAGTTTACCATGGCGAGCCTGTTGGATCGGCCGGCCTTTGGTCCATATCTGCAGCTCATCGGCGCGAATCGCGCATACGAGCCGTCGGCGCTGGCGGTCATCAGCTTCGCGATCACGTGGGCATGCATGGGTCTCCTCCAGCTCGTCGGACGGGGCACGCCCGGGCAGGTGGCCGGGGCACATTAGCGAAGACCCGCGCGGGCTGGGCGGCCTGGAGCCGGAATGACCTTTCTCGAGATCGAGAATCTCCAGAAGAAATTCGCGCACACCACAGCGGTCGAGCACTTCCAGCTGGAGGTGACTCGCGGCGAGTTTGTGTCGTTGCTGGGCCCGAGCGGGTGCGGCAAGACGACGACGCTGCGCATCATTGCCGGGTTCGAGTCGCCCTCGTCGGGCGCGATCCGCCTTGATGGGGTGGACATCACGCGCAGGCCGCCGAACCAGCGCAACGTCGGGATGGTGTTCCAGGCCTACGCGCTGTTCCCGAATATGACGGTCGCTGAGAACGTCGGGTTCGGGTTGAGGGTGGCGAAGAAACCTGCCGCGGAGATCAAACGCCGCGTGGACGAGATGCTCAACCTCATCAAGCTGCCTGCGCTCGGAAACCGCTACCCCTACCAGCTGTCCGGCGGACAACAGCAGCGTGTGGCCCTGGCCCGCGCCCTGGCGATTCAGCCGCAGGTGCTCCTCCTCGACGAGCCGCTCTCGGCGCTAGACGCGCAAATTCGAGTGTCGCTGCGGAATGAGATCCGCTCGATCCAGCGGGAGCTGGGCATCACGACGATCTACGTTACCCACGACCAGGAGGAGGCGCTCTCCCTCTCGGACCGAATCGTGGTGATGAACGAGGGGCGCGTCGAGCAGATCGGCACCCCATTCGAGATCTACAATTTCCCGCGGACATCGTTCGTCGCTTCGTTCGTGGGCACACTGAACATCCTGCGAGGCCAGGTGGCCGACCCGGCGCGTGGCAAGATCGTGGTCGACGGTCAGGAGATTATCGCGTCGCGCGGGCTGGAGCACGCGCGGGTGGGCGATGTGTGCTCGGTGGCGCTTCGCCCCGAAATCGTCTCACTCGGTGAGGTGGCGGAGGACGGGAACCGGATGCAGGGCACGGTCGAGGACGTGAACTTCCTGGGCTCGATCGTGCGGATCCGTGTACGCTACAAGGACAACGCGATCTCGCTTGACACGTTCAATAACCCCAGGCTCTTACTGCCGCAGCTGGGGCAGGTGTTGACGGTGAGCTTCCCGAGCGACGCCGTGCTCGCGCTGGAAGCGCCGTCTTCTGCGTCCTCCTGACGCGTCATGACCCTTGAGGAGGCCTTGGCCCGCCTGGGATGGGCGGGGCGGGCCGATCTCGCCGTCGAGCCGCTTCCCGGGGGCATCACCAACCTGAACTATCGAGTGGACGTCGGCGGCCACGCCTTCGTCGTCCGCATCCCAGGCGAGGACAGCGAACACCTCGGGATTGACCGGCGGCGCGAGCACGCCTGCAGTGTGGCCGCGCATCAGGCGGGAGTGGCGCCCGCCATTGAGGCCTTCTTTGAAGATACCGGCGTGCTGGTAACGCACTTCGTCCCAGGCCGCGGCCTCACCGAAGAGGAGATGCACCACCCGCGGACATTAGCGCGCGTCGCGGCTGCGCTGCGCCGGTACCACGATGGCCCTGACTTCCCGGAAACCTTCTCGCCGTTTCAGACGGTCCGCGACTACCTGGGGTTCTCCGGTCCACGAGAGGCACCGCTGCCAGCTCGGTTCGATTGGATGCTGGCGCAGGCAGACCGCCTGGAATCCGTGCTGGGAGCGCCTTCTGCCCCTCGACCCTGTCACAATGACCTGCTGCTGGCCAACTGGATTGACAACGGCGAGCGGCTGTGGATCATCGACTGGGAGTACGCGGCAATGGGCGATCTCTTCTTCGATCTCGGAAACTTTTCGGTCCACCAGCGACTCACCGACCCGGAGGAGCAGACGCTGCTGCGGGCCTATCTCGGCATCCCGCCGATTGTTGACGTCCCGGGGCCGGCCGTGGCCCGCCTTAAGCTCATGAAGATCGTTTCGGATTTGAGAGAAGCGATGTGGGCAATGGTGCAGGTGACAATCTCGACGCTAGACTATGACTTTGTAGGGTACGGGAGGAAGCATTTCGATCGCTGCACCGCGCAGTTGACCGACGCGCGCCTACCCGTTTGGCTGGCGGACGCGGGGCGATAGGCTGCCCCGGAGCCGCCAAACCCGCGGGACGGGGCAGCGCGTTAGGGGTGTCATGCAGTTCCGTGCATTTGGAGACGCAAATGCAATCCGAAAGGATAGGAAGATGACGAATCTGCACATTCGCGATGCGCGCGACAGTGATCGTGATGCTATCCGGGGCGTGACGGTGTCAGCCTACCAGGAGTACGCGGTACCCATGTCCGCACATTGGGAGGGCTATCGGCAGGGAATACTGGCGACGCTCGCCGACGTGAAGCCTGCCGAACAGATCGTCGCTGAGCAGGATGGCGCCATTGTGGGTACCGTTCTGCTGTTTCCGGCGGGAACAGTGTTCACTGCTCCTAATGGTGCCTCAGTCACGCTGGCGTGGCCGGAAGTGCGCCTGCTGGCTGTGGCGCCGGCGGCGCGGGGACGAGGCATTGGCGCTGCACTCGTCCGCGAATGCATACGACGTGCACGTCAGTCCGGGGCTGCGGTTATGACGCTGCACACGACCGACGTGATGCGTGTGGCCATGGGCATGTACGAGAGAATGGGTTTTGTCCGCGCTCCCGAGCTCGACTTCCATCCTGCTCCGGACGTGACCGTCAAAGGCTATCGCATCAATCTGGATGATACGAAGCCGTGATTGGTCGCAGGCCCTACCTAGGAACCCTCCCCGCTTAATTCATCCCGCGCGCGCTTCAGCGCCGCGGCATGCGCGCTCACGCGTTCACGAAACTCCAGGCGGCCCCGTTCGAACGCTGCGTCGTCCATCTCGCCGCGCGCCCACGCGCGCTTCGCGTCACGCCACCTGACGAGCAGCGTGTAAGTCTCCCGCCAGAGCCTCACATAGCCCTCGACAGAGTGTGTTCGGGTCGTGTCCAGAATCTCCCACAAGACGCGCCCCTCATTCTGAGCCGGGAGTGTTCCTCCTAACAGCGTCGAGAATGTCGGCGCCAGGTCGACGATCTCGCATTCCTCCAGGCGGGCGCCCGCGGCAATCCCCGGGCCGTTCAGGATTAATGGAATGTGCCACTCGGCGTCCGCGAACCCGCCGTGGTACCCGCGCATGGTCCGTCCACGCGCATCCGGAAACATCAGGCCCTCTTTCAACATCACCACGCGTTCGCCCCACCGATCGTCCCACGCCCCGAGCAATGCCAGCTCGTCCCGCGCGTACACATCCTCCACCCGCGGATCATTGAGGAGCGCTCTCAGCGTATCGTGCCCGAATTCGCGCGGTGCCAGAGCGAGACGGCCATGGGGGAGGGCGCCGGCCCGTTCGGCGAAATCCGAAGGCACGACTCCGTCTACACGCGCGTGGCCGTGATCCGCCAGCACCGCCACCAGCGTCTCGTCGAGGAGGTTCTGATCCTGATAGGCGTCGAGGATGCGTTGCGTCATGGCGTCCATTTGTTCGATCGTGGCCAGGGTTTCGTCGGCCTCGGGCCCAAACAGATGGGCGAAGGTGTCCCCAACGTAAAAGACAATCATGAGAAGGTGTGGCGCCCATGTGCGCAGCGCGTCGAGGGCCCGCTCGGTGATGGCGGCAAAATCTTCGCCGAGCACTCCTTCGCTGATCATTGCATCCGCGCCCCGCAGATACCGTGAGCCGATGCCGACCGACGTGATGCCGTTCTCCCGCCAGGCCTCGGCGATCGTCTCCGCGCGGACGCGGCCCTCGGCGAAATCCACCAGCCGGTTGCCGTACGCGTCCAGGATCTTCGGATACAGGAAGCCGTGCGTCCTCACGCGCGCGCCCGTGAGCAGTGAGGTGTGGGCCGGGCCGGTGATCGTTGGGAAGATCGTTCGCGCCCGTTCTGCCTTGACACCGCGCGCCGCCAGGGCATCGAATGTCGGCGTATGCGCGCGTTCCATCGCCTGCGGCGTGATGCCATCAGTGATGACCAGCAGGCCGCGCGTCGGGGCCCGACGCAGGAAGTCCCGCGGGCGCGGATTGTAGGCAATCTTGTCCGCCTGCGCGAGCCGGGAAAGAATGTCGGGAGTGAATTCCATTTCGCACACTCACGAATCGTCGTACGGGGCGCTTCTTCAGTCCCTCAAACGCTCCTGCTCGGCAGACGGGATTCGCGAGGCTCGGGGTGGAAATCTGTTGCTATTCACATGATCCTGGAGGGAACTCAATGGGACGTCTTGACGGCAAGGTCGTGCTGATCACCGGAGCCGGCAGCGGTATGGGAAAGGTGGCGTCGCTCGCGTTTGCGCGAGAAGGCGCGCGGATTGTGGCGGCCGAACTGGCCGAAGCAGCGGGTCAAGGGACGGTCACGCAGGTGCGCGCGGCCGGCGGCGAGGCCGTCTTTGCCCGCGCCGACGTGTCTAAGGAGGCGGATGTCGCCGCCGCGGTTCGCACGGGGGAAAAAGCGTTCGGGCGAATCGACGTCCTGTACAACAACGCGGGGATTTTCCCTGCGAAGGATGGAGCCGTGACCGATCTCGAGGAATCCGTGTGGGACCTGGTCATGAACGTCAACCTCAAAGGTATCTTCCTGGTCTGCAAGCACGGTATCCCGGCGCTGCTGCGTGCCGGCGGCGGTTCGATCGTTAACATCGCATCATTCGTGGCGCTCGTGGGGTGCAGCGTTCCACAAGACGCCTACACCGCAAGCAAGGGCGGCGTGATCGCACTGACCAAATCGCTTGCCGTGCAGTTCGGCCCCAAGGGCATCCGCAGCAACGCGATCTGCCCCGGCCCGATCGAGACGCCGCTCCTCACCGAGTGGCTACTGACCGACCCCGAGGCCAAACGGATACGGCTCGCCCGCATTCCGATGGGACGCTTTGGCCGCCCCGAGGACATCGTCCATCTGGCGATGTACCTGGCGTCGGATGAGTCGACCTGGACGAACGGCGCCGTGCTCGTGGCGGACGGAGGGATCACATCCAACTACTTCTAGCGATCTGCTGACGCGGTGGCGAGGCATTCCTCATGGACAGGTACCGCGCGGCCAACCGGGCGCTGTGGGACGAGTGGGCGGCCATCAACGCCCGGTCGGAGTTCTATGACCTGGAAGGGTTCAAACGGGGGAGCGTCCGGCTCCGGCCCTACGAGGTGGAGGAGGTGGGCAGCGTCGCCGGCAAGTCGCTCCTGCACCTGCAGTGCCATTTTGGGATCGACACCCTGTCGTGGGCGAGGTTGGGCGCGCGGGTGACGGGCGCCGACTTCTCGGAGAAGGCCGTGGCGCTGGCGCGATCACTCGCGGCCGAACTGGGCATCGATGCCCGGTTTGTCTGTTCCGACATCCTGCTTCTGCCAGCCGCGCTTGATGGCGAGTTCGATGTCGTCTACACGTCGCGCGGCGTACTGGGATGGCTGCCCGACCTCACGCGCTGGGCGCAGGTGATCGTGCACTTCCTTCGGCCCGGCGGGATCTTCTACATCACCGAGCAGCATCCCATGCTGTACGCCTGGGACGATGCCGATGGCGTGACGGAGCTTCGGCTTCGCTTTCCATACTTCGAGCGGCCGGAGCCGCTGGCGTTCCCGGTTCGAGGGTCCTATGCTGACCGTGATGCCCAGGTGACGCAGCCCGTGGAATATGCGTGGCCCCACAGCATGGGGGAGATCATCACGCCGCTCGCGGAGGCCGGGCTCCGCATCGACTTTCTGCATGAGTTTCCGTTCCTATTCTTTCAATCGCTGCCGTTTCTCGAGCAGCGGGATGGAGCCTGGTGGCTGCCGGCGGGCTGGTCCGGCGAGCTCCCGCTCAGTTTCTCGTTGAGGGCGACGAAGCCGCCGCGCTAGTCAGGCCGTGAGCGGCTTCCATGCGCGCGTCAAAAAGGCTCCACACGCCAGCCGCCGTCCCGCAAAACGGCGAGCTCCGTGCAGCCCAACTCGCGCAGCAGCGCCTCAGCCCGGCCGTGGAACTCTGTCACGCGCGATGGCGTGTGCGCGTCTGTCGTGACGATGACCGGGATGCCCATGTCGAGGCACTGCCGCAGGACCCATGGGCTGGGATACGGGGTGCGCGCCGCGTGCCGCCAGCCCGTCGTGTTCAACTCAACGATGACATGGGCCTGCGCGCACGCCTTGAGGGTCGCCGTGACCTCACGCCGGTACCAGACGTCATCCTCGTTGAAGTACAGGCTGTCGCGGTTCCACATCTTGATGCGATCGATGTGGCCGACAATGGCTGCGCGTCCCCAGGCCGCCAGGGTGCGGACCCGCTCGTAATACGCGACCACCAGGCGGCGGATGTCGCCGCCGTAGAGCATCCGCAGGCCCCGCTCGAAGCCGCGCCGCGTCAGGTCGTAAGGCCACGGCACGCCGGTTGCGTCGACCCCTACGAAGTGCACCGACCCGATCAGATAGTCGAATTGATGGGGGGAGACGACTGCCCATAACTCGTCCAGGCGCTCGGGGATATAGTCGAACTCCAGGCTGAGGTGGACACGCAATCGTCCCTGGTATGCGGCGCGCAGGCGCTCCACCTCGGCGCAGTACGCCGGCAGGAGCTCGGCGCGCATAGCGTTTTCATCGGGGAAGACCAGCGGCGCATGGCTGGAGATGCCCAGCGCCTCGAATCCCGCGGACAGCGCGGCGTCGACGTACTCCACGATTTCGCCTTTGCCGTCGCAGAAGCGGTTGTGCGTGTGATAGTTGGTTCGGATCATGCTCGTCGTTCCTCAGGCGCACGCAGGTTTCGGAACATGGCAAAGAGCAGCAGATCGTACACGATCTTCAATCCGCCCCCCAGCAGGAAGGGCACACCCAGGCCCACGAGCTGCATCGCCGTGCCGGCGACGACAGGTGTGACCGCCTGCGCCACGTTGCGCGCGATGTTCGTCACGCCGGCCGCCGCCACCCGTTCCTCTGGATCCACCACGGCGACGATGTACGATTGGCGCGTCGGAACGTCCATCTGCGACAAGGCGTGACGCGCGAGCAGCAGGACGACGGCCCAGGGGAGCGAGGGAGCAAATGGGATCGCCATCAGGAGAATATTCGAAGGCAGGTGCGTGAAGACCATCGTCTTGATCAGGCCGATCCGTTCGGCGACGCGCGCGGCCGCCAGGAACGATGCGGCCTGCAGCAGTCCGACTCCCAGGAAGATCGGCCCGAGCAGTTCCGGGCCGGCTCCCCACCGGAGATTGAAGTAGAGCGCCAGCAGACTCTGCACCACAAAGCCGCCGGCCAGCGCGTCCAGGCTAAAAAGGCCGGCCAGTGTGAAGACCACGCCGCGCGAGCGCTGCAGGCCAGCGCGCGGGGCCGCATCCGGCGCCACTTCAACGCGATTGCTCAGGAGCCGGAAGATCAGGAGGGTGACCAGTGCGCAGCCGGCGTAGGCCAGGAACATCGTCCGGAACGCGCTGGCGGCGTCCATCCCCAGCCAGCGCTGCAGCACCGCTGGCGTGCCCGCGGCCAGCGCCCCGATCGAACCGGCCACTGCGCCGACCGTGTTGTACAGCGAGAACAGCCGGGTCCGGCGCTCGGTCGGCGCGGTTTGGGGCAGTATCGCCTGCTCTAGCGAGAGGAACGGCCCGACCTCGCCGGACGTGGCCCCCACGGTCCCGGTCAGCGATGCCAGGATGAGCAGGGGGTACGAGGTGCTGAACGCGAAGGCGGCTCCGCTGGCGGCCATGAGCAGCGCGCTCAGTTGCAGCATCCTGCGCCGGCCGTAGCGGTCCGCGATCCCGGTGAACAGGGCGGTCAGCGCCGCCGAGCCAAGCAGTGTGGCCGTCAGCACCGCCCCGATCTGCCAGGCGGCGAATCCCGCCTGCCCGAGGTACACGCCCAGCAGGACCGACTGGAATCCGTAGGCGAACGTGCGGACCGCGCGCGCACCCAGGATCAGCCGGCCGTCAGACGAGATCCATGAGGAAGCCGGCAGCGTCTGGGCTGTTGGAAGCATGGCAGTACCTTCGGCAAGGCACCAAGCCGACCCTCGATGGCTTGCGTGCACTGGGCCTGCGACACCGGGCGGCTGGCTGCTGGTGAGGTCTCGCTCCCCGCCCCCGCACCGGCCCGGGCCCTGGCCCTCTGGGGCATCGCCTGCATGGGGGTGCTCCTCCCGGTCGCGGTCGCGGCCGGCAGCGCGATCCTCCAGTATCTCGGCGCCGCCCTGGTCCGATAGCCTCCGCTTTCTCTGGTCGCTCAAAGCGGCCGGTCTGCCCCTCACACGCCTGGGGGGAAGTCGCCTTCCAGGAACGAACAACAACTACCACCCCCCTTGGCCGGGGCCCGGACGAACTTCAGCCAGCCGGTCGAACCAGGCGTGGGTGTGGGAGGTGGAGCACAGTGGCGATAGAGGAAGGGATCCGGAGCCGGCATGGGCTTGAAGCCCACGGCCTGCAGCCTTCCATGGTGGGGTGGAACCTCAATGCTCCGGCCCTCTACGAGCACGCCGTGCGCCGGCGGGAAGGCCTGATCGCCGAAGGCGGGCCGCTGCTCGTGCACACGGGCCACCACACCGGCCGATCCCCCCAGGACAAGTTTATCGTCCGCGAGCCGTCGAGCGAGGGGCGCATCTGGTGGGCCAGGTACAACAAACCGATCGAGTCCACCAACTTCGATCACCTGCACCGCCGGATGCAGGCCTACCTGCAGGGCAAGGATCTCTTCGTTCAGGACGTGTTTGTCGGCGCCGACCCGCGATATCGCAAGCACGTCCGCGTGATCACCGAATACGCGTGGCACAGCCTGTTCTCGCGGATCATGTTCATCGTCCCAGACGACGAGGCGCTGGCGGCGCACACCCCTGAGTTCACGATCATCGACGCGCCGCGGTTTCACGCGGTCCCCGAGGAGGAAGGGACCCGCACCGAGGTGTTCATCCTCATGAACCTCGCGAAGAAACTCGTGCTGATCGGCGGGACGTCCTACGCGGGGGAGATCAAGAAGTCGGTCTTCACGCTGATGAATTACCTGCTTCCACTGCAGGATGTGCTGTCCATGCACTGCTCGGCAAACGTAGGGCCGGCCGGCGATGTGGCCCTCTTCTTCGGTCTGTCGGGAACCGGCAAGACGACGCTGTCCTCGGAGCCCGAGCGGACGCTCATCGGCGACGACGAGCACGGCTGGTCCGACAGAGGCATTTTCAACTTCGAAGGAGGATGCTACGCTAAGACGATCCGGCTCTCAGCTGAAGGCGAGCCGGAGATATATCGGACCACGCGGATGTTCGGCACGCTCCTCGAAAACGTCGCGATTGATCCGACGACGCGGCGGCTCGACCTGGATGACGAATCGCTCACCGAGAACACCCGCGCGGCCTATCCTATCTCCTTCATCCCCAACGCCGCGACCTCTGGAATGGCGGGGCACCCGCGGTCGATTGTTTTTCTCACCGCCGACGCCTTTGGGGTCATGCCGCCGATCGCGCGCCTGACACCTGAGCAGGCGATGTATCATTTTCTGGCGGGCTACACGGCGATCGTGGCCGGGACCGAGAAGGGCATCACCGAACCGAAGGCCACGTTCAGTACGTGCTTCGGGGCCCCATTCATGGTCCTGCAGCCCACCGTCTACGCCGAGATGCTGGGCAGGCTGATCGCTGAGCACGGCACCGCGGTCTGGCTGGTCAACACCGGCTGGAGCGGCGGGCCTTACGGCGATGGCCATCGGATCAAGCTGGCCCACACACGTACGATGGTGCGCGCCGCGCTGCGAGGCTTTCTCGACTCGGTGCCGATGACGCCCGATCCCATCTTCGGCGTGCACGTCCCAACGACGGTGCCCGGCGTGCCGTCGGACATCCTGCAGCCTCGCGCCACCTGGCGTGACCCGGACGCCTGTGACGTCAGTGCCCGGAAACTGGCGCGGATGTTCGCGGCCGGCTTTGCGGAGTTCGAACCCCACGTACCGGCGGCGGTGCGCGCCGCTGCGCCCCGGGTCGACTGATCGCTGTCTGATGAGCAGGCGCAAGCGCATCGGCATCCTGACCGGCGGGGGGGACTGCCCGGGGCTCAATGCGGTCATCCGGGCGGTGGTGCTGTCCGCCGTCGACGGGTACGGCTGGGAGGTCCTGGGCGTTGAGGATGGGTTCGATGGACTCCTGAACGATCGGATCCGCCCGCTGGATCTCGGTGATGTTCGCGGCATCTTGACCCACGGCGGCACGATTCTCGGCACCACGAATCGCGGCAACCCCTTCGCGTGGCCCATCAGGCGTGATGGGCGGGACGAGGTGATCGATGCCTCCCGGAACGTGCTCGAGCGTCTGGAGGTGTTGCAGCTCGACGCGATGTTGGTGATCGGCGGCGACGGCACGCTGCACATTGCCGACGCGCTCCACAAGATGGGAGCGCCCATCGTGGGGATCCCCAAGACCATCGACAACGATATTGCGGGGACTGATGTGACGTTCGGATTCGACACCGCTCGCGTGACCGCGACCGAAGCGATCGACAAGCTCCACACCACGGCCGAGAGCCATCATCGCATCATGGTGGTGGAGACCATGGGCCGCAACGCGGGGTGGATCGCGCTGGAGTCTGGGATCGCCGGGGGCGCCGACGCCATTCTGCTCCCCGAGATCCCGTTCCATCTCGACGCGGTCGTCCGGGTTATCGAGGAGCGCGCGGCGCGTGGGCGACGGTTCTCGATCGTTGTGGTCAGCGAGGGCGCCCACCCTGTGGGTGGGGGCCAGGTGTACCAGGAATCCGGCGGCCCCGGCAGGTTGCCCCGTCTCGGCGGGATCGGGCAGCAGGTCTCGGATGCCCTCGCCGACATGACCAAGCGTGAGGCCCGATGTACGGTGCTCGGGCATTTGCAGCGAGGGGGGAGCCCCACTCCGTTTGATCGGCTGCTGGCGACCCGGTTTGGGGTCCGCGCGGTGGCATGCGTGGTGGAGGGAAAGATGGGCCTGATGGTGGCCCTCCACGGGCCATCGGTGGTGGCTGTCCCCATCACCGAGGCTATCGCCGAGCCAAAGCGCGTGCCGCCGGATGGGGAGTTGGCGCTGGCCGCGCGTGGACTCGGGATCTCGTTGGGCGACCAAGGTTGACGAATCGTGCGCCGCGCTATGCTCCGTACACGATCCACTAGCCTCGGATGCGCGGGATGCGTGTAAGCGATCTGGGAGGTGTGACATGCGGATTGCGGTCCTGACGGGTGGCGGTGACGCGCCGGGGTTGAACGCGGCAATCCGTGCCGTTGTGCGTCGGGCTCTTGATGGGGGACATGAGGTCATCGGTCTGCGCAACGGGTGGCTCGGCCTGCTCGAAGGGGAGTTCATGCCGCTCACCCGAGACAGCGTGTCGGGTATCTTGCCGCGCGGTGGCACGATGCTGGGGACATCGCGGACGAATCCCTTCAAGACCGAAGAGGGCGGCAAGCGCCTGCTCGAGACGATTCATCGTCTGGGGATCGATGCCATCGTCGCCATCGGTGGCGATGATACCCTGAGCGTGGCGCGCAGGCTGACGCAGATGGGGATTCGGGTGGTCGGCATCCCAAAGACGATGGACAACGACGTCCCCGGGACCGACTACACGATCGGTTTCGACACGGCCGTCAACATCGTCATGGAGGCCTGCGACCGGTTGCACTCAACGGCGGAGGCGCATCACCGCGTGATGATCATCGAGGTGATGGGCCGCGACGCCGGATGGGTGGCGTGCGTCGGAGGGCTGGCGGGCGGGGCCGACGTCATCCTTGTCCCGGAGGTCCCCTTCACGATTGAAGAGGTCTGCGGCGTTGTTCTGCGGCGCCACGAACACGGCCGGACCTTCAGCATCGTCGTGGTGGCCGAGGGCGCCAAGCCGACCGACTACGGCCAGCAGATCACGTCGGACGCCCGCGTTGACGAGTTCGGGCACGCGCGTTTGGGCGGCGTCGGCTCCCTGTTGGCCCGCGAGGTCGAGGCGCGGACCGGCTACGAGACGCGCGTCACGGTCCTGGGCCATCTGCAGCGCGGCGGTTCGCCGACGGTCTTCGATCGAGTCCTGGCTACCCGGTACGGGGTCCAGGCGGTGGAGGCGCTTGAGGCCGGTCATTCAGGCGTGATGATGGCCCTCAGGGGGACGAACATCGTCACCGTCAGCCTGGAGGAGGCTCTCTCAGGCAGCAACAAGCTGAATGTCGAGCTGTACCGGCTTTCGAGGATCTTCCACTAGCCCGGCAGCGTGGGACCTATCTGACCAGCCTCCGCCGCATCAGCAGGATCGGCAGCGGAAACATCGCGACCGTCACGACCAGCATCCACACGAGGTCCGAGACATGCCGCATCTCCAGCGCCCCCAGCGTCAAGGCGCGGCTAAGGCGCACGACGTGTGACAGTGGCGTGAACCACGTGGCGGTGGTCACCCAGGCCGGCAGCGCGTCGAGGGGGAAGAAGATCCCGCTGAACATGAACATCGGCGTGACGAAGAGCGCGAAGTAGAAGGGGAAGAAATCAATGTTCGGATTCACGGCCGTGAACGTCATGGCGATGACCGAGAACATCAGCCCCGACAGGAAGAACAGAGGCGGGATCAGCAGAGCGAGCGGCGACCGCACCGTGCCGAACAGCGCGATGACGATCAGGAAGACTGTACCGTAGAGCACGGATCGGGTCGCGCCCCACAGGATCTCCCCGACGACGACGTCCTCGATCCCCAGCGGCGTGGTGATGGCGCCGTCGTAAACTTTTTCGTAGTACATTTGCACGTACGCGTTGTAGGTGCACTCAAAGGTCGCCCCAAACATCGCCGCCGTGGCCACCAGGCCGGTGGCCACGAAGGTGAGATAGGGCAGGCCTCCAACGGTCGTGAGATAGGCACCGAGGCCGAACCCCATGGCGAGCAGGTAGATCACCGGCTCGAGAAAGTTCACGGCGATCGACTCCGGGAAGATCCGCCGGAAGATGAAGGCGTTGCGCTGCCAGAATCGGTAGGCGCCCTTCGGCGAGAAGAGGAGCATCAGTCGCGCAGCGACCTCCCGGTGAGTTTGAGGAAGACGTCCTCGAGGGTCGCGCGGCGCAGCGTCGCGGCCTCGGCGACCAGGCCCCGCTCGCTGATGCGGCGCAGCAGACCTTCCCCATCCTGGGTGTAGAGGATGATCTGGTCACTGAGCACCTCATGGCTGTCGGCCAGATCTCCGACCGCGCCGAGCACCCGCGCCGGGGCTTCATCGAGACTCTCAAACCCGCGCAGCTCGACCACGTCGCGTCCTACGTGCTGGCGCACCAGATCCGCCGGAGCGCCTTCGGCGACGATGCGGCCCTGATCCATGATGACGATCCGGTCGCACAGCGCCGCGGCCTCTTCCATGTATTGTGTGGTGAGGATCTGCGTCACCCCGGTGCGTTTGAGCTGCCGCAGTTTCTCCCACGTGAGCTGGCGCGCCTGCGGATCGAGACCTGTGGTTGGCTCATCGAGCAGCAGCAGATCCGGCTCGGGCAGGAGCGCCCGCGCCACCATCAACCGCCGCCGCATCCCGCCGCTCAGTTGTTCCACTTTGTCCTTTGCGCGGTCGGCGAGCGCCACAAACTCGAGCAGCGCGTCGGCCCGGCGGCGGGCCACCTGCCAGGGGAGATCAAAGTAGCGCGCGAAGATCACCAGGTTCTCGCGGACCGATAGCGCGGTATCAAGCGTGTTGTCCTGCGTGACCACGCCGAGCCGCGCCTTGATCGCGCGCCCCTGAGCCCGCACGTCCATCCCCAGGACCGATAACTGGCCGTCCGTCGGCGGGAGTACGCAGTAGATCATCTTCATGGTGGTGGTCTTGCCGGCGCCGTTGGGCCCGAGGAAGCCGAAGCACTCGCCGGGCCTGACCGCAAAGGAGATGCCGTCCACGGCGACCAGCGTGCCGTAGCGTTTCACCAGGCCGTGCGCATTGACAACGCGTCGAGAAAGATCCATCAACGAAGCCTGCCTAAGGCGAAAATTGCATGCCTGGGGAGTATGTTATCGTGTCAGCGTGACCTTATGGAGCCCCCGCGGTTTATCGGGATTGAGCCCGCGCGCCACCGACAGGTGATAGGCGAACAGGTGAACGGCAGGGGCCGCAACGATCGGCGCCAGCGCCTCGGGCAGACCGGCGTTGATCACCACATCGCCCGGGTCGTCGCCGAAGGCGAACGTCATCGTCGGCACCGAGCGATCACGCAGTTGCACCCGCACGTCGATCAGCCCCGAGCGGCTGCGTCCCGGTGGGAGCAGCAGCACCACGGTACTCCTTTTGTCCAGGGCGGCGATGGGGCCGTGCAGCAGTTCGGCGGCGGACATCGACTCGGCGGCGGCGTACGACGTTTCCTTCAGTTTCAGCGCCGCCTCGTCGCCCACGCCGAGCATATACCCGCGCGTCGTGACGACCCAGGATTCACGCTTCGCGTGGCGCTTGGCCAGCGCGGCGATGGTGGCATCGTGTGTAAGAGCGGTCGCCACGGCATCAGGCAGGCGAGGGAGGGCCCGCGCCAGGTCCTTGTGCTGGCCCCATCCCACGACCAGCGTCGCCAGCATTGCAAGAGAGACCGTGAAGGTCTTGGTCGCGGCGACGCTCACTTCCGGGCCGGCTGAGAGCGGGAGCACGTGGGCGCTGCTCGCCGCCAGCGGCGAGTCAGGATCGTTGGTGATGGCGACGGTCAGCGCGCCCTGCTTGCGCGCCGCGGCCACGACCTCGGTGACGTCGATGGACCGGCCCGACTGCGAGATGCCGATGACGGCGGCCGCGGACCAGTCGGGGGTGCGGTCGTAGAGTGTGGTGACCGAAGGCATCGCGGTGCCGGTGGGAATCCGCAAGAGCGTCTCGACCAGGTACTGCCCGTAGATCGCCGCGTTGTAGGAGGTGCCGCGGGCGACGAAGACGACCAGGGTAGGCTTCCGCCGCCGCAGCGCCGCGACCACCTCGCCAATGCCGGCGGCGTGTTCAGTGAGCATCCGTGCCACGACGGCCGGCTGCTCGCGGATCTCGTTGAGCATCGCGTAGGTAGGCTTGGACGCGGATCTTGGCATAGCGATGAAGTCCCTTCGTCGGCGCCGGAGTCCTCCCTCCAGGGGAAGCGGTTCCCGCGCGGCTGCGGCAAGGTGTCGAGAGGTTCCAGGGTTGATGGCAGGAACGAATGGCCGGCTGTGAAATAGCATAATGTTATGACAATATCGATCAACCGGCGGGCGCCCGTCCCCCTCTACTACCAGATCGAGTCGGCCCTGCGCGACGAGGTGGCGGTAGGACGCTATCCCGAAGGCCGGCCGCTCCCGACGGAGGACGTCCTAGTGCGCCGCTTCGGCGTGAGCCGGATCACCGTTCGGCGGGCAATGGAGCGACTCGTGCAGGACGGTCTGATCCACCGCGTCCCGGGCCGCGGGACGTTCGTCAACGCCGCGCCGCCGCGCGAGTTCCGGATCGAGCGCAACCCTGCCGATTTGATGGGATTTGAAGAGGATATCCGCCGCACCGGGTTCGTGCCGGAGACCCGCGTGCTGCGGCGCGAGTGGGTCAGCCCTCCAGCGGACGTGGCCGAAGCGCTGGGGATTGCCGAGGGCACCGAGGTGCTCCGGCTGTATCGTCGCGGGACCATTGGAGGCCGTCCCTTGTGGATCGAGGACCGATACATGCTGCGGACGCTGGCCTCGCGGCTTCGGGCGCGAGATTTCACCGTGCCCAGCCTGCTTTCCACGCTGGCCCGGGAGCACGGACTGACGGTGGATCGCGCGCGCGTGCGGATCGCGGCGCGCGGCGCGACTCGCGAAGAGGCGCGGCTGCTTGGGCTGCGACCGGGCGGGCCTGTGCTGGTCGCGGAGTTCGCCGTGCAGGCCGACGGGCGGCCGGCGCAGTTCGTACGCGCGCGGTTCCGGCCCGACCGGTACGCCTTCGCGTTCACCGTCGAGCCCGACACGCCGCTGCGCAAGAAACCTGAGGTGGGGGAGGGGTTGCGTGACAGACAGTAACGCGAAGCTGCTGAAGGTCGGCGAGGCGATTGATAGCCTCTGCACCATCGAGATCACTGGACGCGGCGTCGTGCGCGATCTCTACACCGCGGCGCGTGCCAGGCAGGATGGACCGCTGTGCCTGGCTGCCGCCCAGGAGCTGGTCCGGCGTGTCCAACCGGGTGACGTTGTCATGATCGCGACCGGCCTGCCGACCTATCCGTGGTTCTCCGGCGAGCAGGATGGTCCGGTGGGCGCCGCGATCCTGGCCCGCGCGCTGGTGCTCGGCCTGGCCGCCCGGCCGGTGATTCTGACGGAAGCGATCCACGTCGAGATGTGCCGTGCGGCGGTGCGGGGTGCGGGACTCTACGCCCGCGGCCTCGATGAGGCGCTGCGCCTGCCGACCACCGCCGCGGTGGTCGCGTTCCCAACCGACTCCGCCGAGGCCGAACGCCACGCCGAACGCCTGCTGCAGCGCGTCCAGCCCAAAGCCCTCATCGCAATCGAGCGGCCGGGCGCCAATGAGCACGGGCACTATCACGGCGCCAAGGGCTTCCGCCTGACCGACCACTGCGCAAAAGTGGACGTGCTGTTCGAGCGCGGAAAGCAGGCCGGAGTGTACACGGTCGGGATCGGGGACGGCGGCAACGAACTCGGCTGCAGCCCCATCCGCGACGCCGTCGTCGCAACGGTGCCGTACGCGGCGACGTGCCAGTGCCCGTGCAAAGGCTCAATCGTGCCAGCGTTTGTCCCCGATCATCTCATCATCACGGCGATCTCGAACTGGGGGGCGTACGGAGTTGCGGCCGCGCTGGCGCTGCTGTTGGACCGGCGTGAGGTGCTGCACGCGCGCGACGTGGACCGGCGTGTGCACGAGATGTGCGCGGCGGCCGAGGCGAACAATAACGGTCCGGGCCTTCTGGATCCCGGCACCGACGCGGTCCCGGCCGAGATCCACGGCGACTTCGTCGAACTGCTGGGATTCATGGTACAGAGCGGTATCGACTTCGGCCGGCTCTACAAAGAGCCGCGCTACCCCTGGCTGGCCGTGTGAAGACCGGCCGCGGCAAGACTGAGGGAGGTAGTAACCATGGCGACGACGGTGCTGACCGCGGCCGACCTCCGGAGCCGCATCGCGGCCATCCCGCGGGTCAAGCTTGCGTTTCTCCCGACGCCGATCCAGCATTGCCCTAATCTGTCGAAAGACTTCGGTGTTGATCTCTGGGTCAAGCGCGATGACCTGACAGGTCCCGCGTTTGGCGGCAACAAGATGCGCAACCTCGAGTGGCGCATGGCCGAGGCGATGGCGTCGGGGGCGGACATCCTGGTGTTCGGGGTCGAAGCCACCTCGAACTCGGCACGCCAGACGACCGCGGCAGCCAACATGCTCGGGCTGCCTCTCGTCCTCGTGCTGCGCGGGAAGCCCGAAACCGAACCGCAGGGCAACCTGTTGTGTGACGTGGTGCTTGGCGCTGAAGTGCGCCTGCTTGATCTGCCCACCTACCATGACCTCAGCCAGGCCGTCGAGGATGTCGTCGCGGAATTGCACGCGAAGGGCCGGAAGCCGTGGAGTCTCAACCACGGCAAGATGTTTCAGTGCGGCGCAGCGATGGCGACCGTCGAGAACTTCCTCGAGATCATCGAACTGCTCGGACCACACGGCCGTCGTCCCGAGCACATCTACCTCTCGTCCGGCGGGAAGGGTCTCGCCGGGCTGATGCTGGCGAAGAAGGCGCTAGGTTTACCGGTTCGGGTTGTCGGTGTGGCGTCGACCAGTAACGAGAATCCCTGGGAGAGTACAGCCCAGATTGCCATGGACACCGCGGCGCTGCTTGGCCTGCCGATCGCCATCTCGCCCGGCGAGGTCGAAGCCACCTGGGACTACATCGGCCCCGGCTACGGCATCCCCACGCCCGAAGGGATGGACGCCATCCTGGTCTTTGCCCGCCGCGAGGGAATCCTGATGGATCCGGTGTACACGGGCAAGGCGGCCGCCGGGATGATCGATCATATCCGGCGCGGCCTGGTCCCGAAAGGTGCGACGGTCGTCTTTATTCACACAGGCGGCCAGCCGGCACTGTTTGCACAGAGCCGGGCGCTCGTTGAGCACATCAAGATGCAGGCATCCTGATAGGCTGAGATTCATAGTCCAGGGGGGTGGAATGAGATGAGTACACGCGCCGCGCTCGCGCTCGTCATCGCTGCAATCTTTCTGCTGCCGCTCACCGCGGGTGCGCAGGCCGACCGGCCGCTGGTCTACGCGCAGAACGTCGCCGTGACGGCCATGGACACCGCCGGCTCAACCATCGGTACGGTCTATCCCGCCGGGTACGAAGCGATGTTTCTGGTCTACGACAACCTGGTGGCCTTCAATGACAAGATGCAGATCGTCCCGCAACTGGCCACTGAGTGGTCGATCTCGAAGGACGGTCTGATCTGGACGTTCAAGCTGCGCCGCAACGTCACGTTCCACGACGGGACGCCGTTCGACGCCGACGCGGCGGTGTTCCACATCCAGCGGCAGATCGATACCAATATCAATAAGGCGAATCGTCCGCTGTGGGATCCGCTCACGAGCGCGCGCAAGGTCGACGATTACACGATTGTGATCTCGACACAGCGGCCGTACGGAGCGCTACTAAACACCCTGGCGCATGGCTCGGGCGGCGTGGTGAGCCCCACCGCGGTGCGGCGGCTGGGCGACAACTTTGCGCGCACACCGGTGGGCACCGGCCCGTATATGGTTGAGCGGCTCGACACCGGGACCGAACTGGTGCTGCGCCGCAACGACAACTACTGGGGCGGCCGGGCCGGGTACAGCCGCGTCATCCTGCGGCACGTGCCTGACCCCACGACGCGCATCGCGCTGCTGCAGTCCGGTCAGGCCGACGTCATCAACGCGATCCCGCCGGAAAACGTCGCGCAGCTTTAGGGGAATCCAAACATCGACGTCATCTCGCGGCCGGCACTGCGGACCTTCGGCTTCGCGTTCAACCTGAACCGCAAGTTCTTCCAGGACCTGCGCGTCCGCCAGGCGTTCAACTACGCGGTCAACCGCGGGCCGGTCATCAAGGCGATCTTCAGGGATTACGCGACACCAATCGACTCGCCGCTCTCACCGTTCACCGCCGGCTACTCGCCGGTCAGCGCCTGGCCGTACGACGTCGAGAAAGCAAAGACCCTCCTGGCCGAAGCCGGATGGAAGCCGGGACCCGATGGCGTGCTGCGCAAGGATGGTCAGGCGTTTGAGATCACGCTCATGACGCCGATTGGTATGCTGCCCAAGGACATCGAGGTCACGCAGACCTTCCAGAACTTCCTGCGTGTGATCGGTGTGCGTGCGACCATTAACCGGGTCGAGCCCGCTGCGTTCTTCGACCTGGTCCGCGTGCCGCCCGATCGGATCTCCTGGGACATGGTGCTCTTCGGGTTTAACCCGTCCAACGGCGACGGCGCCTATCATTTGTCGTCGCTGTTCGAGAGCAACCCCAGCCGCAACGGCCCGCCCAGGGTCTGGAACTTCACCTGGTACGTGAACCCGAAGGTGGATGAACTGCTCAACCTGGCCGACACCACGGTGGATCAGGCGAAGCGCAACGATCTGCTGGCGCAGGCTGCGCGCATCGTGTGGAACGACGCGCCCTACGTGTGGCTGTACGCCGAGAACGTGATTATCGCGAAGCGTAAGGAAGTCAAGAACGTCGAAGTCCTGCCGGTGGTGTTCACGATCCTCCGCAACGCGAGGCCGTAGCCGAACGCTGCCCGTGGGGGGAGGAGGACGCCTCCTCCCCCACGGAACCATCTTGCAGGCATGGCCCCCTTCGCCCTCCGCCGGCTGCTGCTCCTCGTCCCGCAGACGCTTGGCATCGTGACCTTGATCTTCGTCGTGTTCCGCTGGGTGCCGGGCGATCCCGCGCTGATCGTCGCCGGGCCGAGCGCCACGCAGGCGCAGGTGGATGCGATTCGCCACGACCTCGGCCTCGACCAACCGCTCTGGACGCAGTACGGACGCTTCCTTGCCGATCTGACACGCGGCGACCTCGGCACGTCGCTGAGTCTCCGGCAGCCGGTGACGAGCATTCTACGCGCGCGGCTCGGACCGACGCTTGCGCTGATGACCACCAGCCTGGCGCTGGCCGTCGTGCTCGCAGTTCCCAGTGGGATCATCGCCGCGGTCCGTCCCCACGGCATCGCGGCACAAGTGGTGACGGCAGCCTCAATTTTCGCGCTGTCGATTCCCAACTTCCTGCTCGGGATGATCCTGATGGAGTACCTGTCAGTGCGGTTCCGCCTGCTGCCGGCCGCGGGTACCGGCGGGCTACTCTTTCTGATCATGCCGACGCTGGCGATCGCCGCGCGGCTTGTCGCGCTGGTGAGCCGGACCACGCGGGCGAGCGTCATGGAGATTTTGAGTGAAGACTATGTGCGCACCGCCCGCGCTAAGGGCTTGACGTCGCGCGCGGTGCTGTCACGGCATGCGCTGCGGCCCGCCCTGGTCCCCATCATCACGATGATCGGTCTGCAGGCCGGCTATCTGCTGGGAGGCTCGATCGTCGTCGAGACCCTTTTCGCCTATCAGGGATTGGGTCAGGCGATGATCAATGCGGTCTCGCTGCGCGATTACTTCCTGCTGCAGGGGATCACGCTGATCTACGTGGCGGGATTCCTGCTGATCAATCTGATCGTCGACCTGTCGTACGCGGCGTTCGATCCGCGGATTCGCTATGCGTAGTGGCTCGGCGCAAGCGGGCGGATGAGAGATGCGTAAGCGGCTCCGTCGCCTTCGGCGCGTACCGGCCATGGTCGCCGGCATGGTGCTTGTTGGAGGATTTCTCGTGGTGGGGTTGATGGCGCCCTGGATTGCGCCACACGATCCGGACGCGCAAGATCTGCTGACGGCGCTGCAGCCCCCTTCGTCCGTGCACTGGTTTGGGACCGACGACCTGGGCCGCGATCTCGCCAGTCGGGTGATCGCCGCCGCCCGCGTGGACCTGGCCATCGTGGCTCTCGGCATCGCGCTGGCGCTTGTGCTCGCGATACCGCTCGGGGTGACCGCGGGATATGCGGGCGGCCGCACCGACCGGCTGCTCATGGGGGTCTCCGACGCCGCGCTGACCTTCCCCTCGCTCGTGCTCGCCGTCGTGCTCGTCAGCCTGTTTGGGGCGGGGCTGCAGAGCGTCATCATCGCCGTCGGACTGACCACGGCGCCCGCGCTGGCCCGCCTGATCCGCAGCCTGGTGCTGACGACCGTGGGGGCAGAGTACGTCGAAGCCGGCCGCGCCCTGGGCGGTGGATCGCTGCGTCTGATCAGCCGGCACATCCTACCCAACATCGGCGGACGCGTGATCGTCTACACGACGCTGATGGGGAGTTATGCGATGCTCACCGTGACCGCGCTGGGATTCCTCGGGCTCGGGGTCCAGCCGCCGGCCGCCGAATGGGGGAACATGCTGGCGACCACCCGGACCTATCTGGCGACGGCACCCTGGCTGCTCGCAGCGCCGGGGACGGCGATCATTCTGTTTATCTTTGGATTGAATCTCCTGGGGGACGCGCTGCGCGATCTCTTTGATCCGAAGCTGCTCTGGCGGCCGTAGGTAGCATCCGGCAGCTCCCTCGAGGTCAGACTGCGGGCTTGTTGTAGACCTCCGGATTGACAATATACGCAGGCCGATCCCCTCGTAGCGCAGCCAGCACCGCTTTTGCGCACGACCGTTCCATCTGGATCAGCGTCTCAACCGTGTGGGACGCCACATGGGGAGTGGCCACTACCTGCTCGAGGCTGACCAGCGATAGATCGTGGACGGGCTCGTCGTGGAAGACGTCGAGACCCGCGCCGGCCAGGCGTCCTTCCTGCAGCGCCCGGAACAGCGCTGCCTCGTCGATCACCGGTCCCCGGCTTGTGTTGATCAGGAAGGCCGTGGGTTTCATGCGGCGCAGCGCCGCGTCGCCGATCATCCCGCGAGTGGAAGGGTTCAGAGCCACGTGGATCGTGATGAAGTCGCTCGTCTGCAGCAGCGTGTCCAGGTCGCAGAGTGTCACACCGAGCGCGGCTGCGGCGGTCGCAGACGGGAGCACGTCGAACGCCAGGACCTGCATGCTGAACCCTGCCGCGCGCCTGGCCACGGCTTTGCCGATCGCGCCGAATCCGATGATCCCGAGCGTCTTGCCATTCACGTTTATCGAGGGGGTCCGGTCCCATCCCCCTGATTTGACCAGCCGATCAAGTTGCGGGATCTTGCGGGCCGCAGCCAGGATCAGGGCCATCGCGTGATCGGCAACCGCGTCGGTGAGGATGCCGCCGGTGATCGCCACGTGGATCTTATGCTTTGTGGCCGCCGCGACGTCAACCGAATCGGTGCCGACGCCGCGCCGGGCGATGACCTTCAAGCGCCCGGCCGCATCCAGCACTCGCGCGGTGATCGGCTCCGTTCCGGCGATGACGGCGTCGGCGTCGCCGATCAGGGCGAGCAGCGCGTCTTCGGTGAGTCTGGTCTCGGTAGGATTGGGGATAATCTCGCATCCCGCGTCGCGGAGCATGCGCAGAGCTTCGCCGCCCGTGCGGCCGAAGTCGGGCGCCGAGATGAGGACGCGTGCTTTCACGGCCTGGCTGGAGCGGCGCCGACGGCAACCGGCGCAGGGCCGGCGCGATGTAATCCCAATGCGCTCAACAGTTCATCGAGTTCGGCCCGGCTGCCCGGATCGAGGACCGGACCGGGATGGCGGATCATGGCCGACGCAATCACGCCGCGTCGTTTGAGGATCTCCTTCCTGAGCGCCAGTCCGATGATCGGCTGGCCTTCGTACCGGATGATCGGCAGGTACCGGTAGAACAACTCACGCGCGCCCGCACGGTCGCCCGCGATGAACGCCGTGTAGATGCCGACGAGCACCTCCGGGAAGGCAAACCCGGTCATTGTGCCAATCGCGCCGCGCAGCAGTTCCTCGTACAAGTACACGCCGCCCATGCCGCCGTACACGCCGACCGGCTGCTTCGCCGCGGTGAGCACCTGACCGACCTTCACCGGCGACGGGAGTTCTTCGAGCTTGATTGTTCGCGCCCGCGGCAGCGCGTCCGTGATGGATGCGAGAAAGCCCGCCGGCATGATGACTCCAGAGAACACCGGCTCGTCCTGGACGACGATCGGCAGCGAGATCGCGTCATGCACGCGGCGGTAGTACTCTCGGACCGCGTCGAGGTTGCGCAGATTCGTGGGCGGCGCCACCATCAGGGCCGTCGCGCCCAGGTCTGCGGCCTGGCGGCTGTAACGGATGGCGAGGTCCGTGGCCGGCGCGCTCGTCCCCACGACGACCGGGATTCGGCCGTTGACGCGTTTCACGAAGGCCTCGACCACGCGACCCCGCTCCTCCTCGGTAAGCTTGTGGGCTTCCCCGAGGATCCCGAGGATCGTCAGCCCGTGTACCCCCGCGCCCAGTTCGAAGTCCACGAGCCGGTCGATGCCTGGCGCGTCGAGGCTGCCGTCCTCTCGAAACGGCGTGGCCATGATGGCGTAGGTGCCCGCCGGAATGTTCATGCGTCTCTCCTGTGAGTTGACGGGATGTGGCTCTTCCGAGTATTACCCACGGAGCGCCGCTGGCCCTGCTCGCGCCCGTTGCGCCGAGTGGTACTCACCGGGGCATCTATCGCAGCTTGCGGATGACCGTGGTCCTCACCTGGCCTGTGGCCCCAACGACGAGGATCATGGCTTACCCCCTGGGATTCGGTGCCGGACGCGCGCCGGTCCGCAATTCACGGAGCATGCGCAGTTCTTCTGCCGTCGGCGCTGGAGTGACGCCCACGGCGTTGGGCACCCGCAGCGGCCAGCCGGTTTCCGCAAGCACGCGATCGACCTCGACGCCCGGATGGACCGAGGCCAGTTCCATCTCTCCCGTCGCGTCGGCGAACCGCATGATCGCCAGATCGGTGACGACCGCCTCCGGCCCGCCTTGCAGGCCGAGCCGGCGCCGCTCGGGTTTCCCGGTGAGGTATCCCGGGCTGGTGATGAAGTCCACGCGTTCGGGGAACCGCCGCCGCTCGTGCTTCGCCAGGATGATCGTGCGCCGGGCGAGCGACGCGATCTCGCAGGCACCGCCGCTACCCGCCAGGCGCACTGCCGGCTTCGCATAGGGGCCAATAACCGTGGTGTTGATGTTGCCGAAGCGGTCGATCTGCACGCCTTCGAGGAATCCGACGTCGATGCGCCCGCCCTGCAGGATGAACGAGAACAGGTCCATCATCGGGATGACGGCCTGGGCCCGGCTGACCAGCGTCGGATCGCCGATCGACAGCGGCAGCCGCTCGGGTTGCGCGCCGATCACGCCGGATTCGTAGATCAGCGTGACGTCAGGCGCATGGAGGCGCCGGGCCAGGTTCGCGGCTAGGTTGGGCTGGCCGATGCCAACGAGCACCGTGGACGCGCCGGCCAGCATCCGAGCGGCTGCGATGATGAGCAGATCCGACGGCGACCAGGATTCGCCGTCGGGCGCGCCCGTCACCGGTACCTCCCGTAATTCACTGGAGCGCTCATCAGGGGCTCAGGCCGCAGAGCCCAGAGCCTCGCCTGGCCGATCTTCCTGGTGTACGCGGCCCGGTCCGGCACGTCGTAGATCCAGTCGTGGAGGTACTGCTCGGTGCCCTCAGGGGTCGCGGTCGCGGCATCCCATTCCATGTAGGCGGTGCCGTCGCGATCGTAATGACCCTGCACATATGACGGATGCGCGCCCCACGGTGCGCAGACGACCGCGTCGACCTTGAAGTCGGGCAGCAGCGTGCGGTTCGGATCGCGGCGGATCACCTCGGGATCCACGATCTCTTCGACCACGACGATCACACGCTCGGCGGCGTACGCCGCTTCGCGCTGCTCTCCGATGATCCCCCAGGTCTGCGTGTTGCCGTCTTCATCGGCCCGCTGGGCGTGAACGACGGCCACGTCCACCCGCAGCGCCGGGACGACACCGATCTCGCCGGGGCCATAGGGGTTCGGGATCGTCTTGATCGCCAGGTTGTGCCGCGGCAGGTCTGATCCGGTGTTGGTGCGCACCGGCATGAAGGGCAGCCCCGCCGCGCCCGCATAGAGCCTTGCCAGCATGCCGAAGTGAGTGTACTCCTCGAGTTCGATTGAGGTGGGCACCCCCGAGTCCATCGCACGGCGGAACGCTCGCAGCATTCCGATGCCGGGGTTACCGGCCCACGAGAAAATGACCTTGCGCGCGCATCCTGCGGCGATCATCTGGTCGTAGATGAGGTCGGGCGTCGCCCGGCACAGAACCAGATCTCGCCTGCGTTGACGGATCATCTCATGGGCGGCCGCGAATGGGATCAGGTGCGTGAAGCCGGCGGCATAGAGACTGTTCCCGTCGCGCACATACCGGGCGATGGCTTCGCGCATTGAGAGTAACTTGCTCATGGGCGATTACTGCAGACTGAGCGCACGCCGCAGTCCAGCTTCGACTCGAGAGAGATCCCCCGGCGAGAGATCTCCCAAGATCCGTCGCATGATCTGTTTATCCACCGACAGCACCTTCGACACTCGCACCGTGCTTGGGTGCCTGAGCCCAACGAGCCGCCAGTCCCGGAGGGGGCAATCGCCATGCCCTGGGCGGCGATAATGCCGAGGTTGACTGCTGATAGGGCAGACGATCACGTCAGGAAGGTTATGATGGGACTCATCGTCGCTGACAATCAGTGCGGGCCGCGGCTTCATGCCTGAGTGGTCGGAGAAGGGCACGTCGACGACGACCACCTGCCCTCGTTTATAGGTAGTCGTAGAGGGCATCGTCCTCCCCCTCCCAAGCCTTCCGGAGCCGGTCCGCGGCCATCTGGTCCCATGCCAATCCTTCCAGGTCGCGCTCTGAGATCGGCTGGATGAGGGCGTAGGGTTTGCCGTAGTGGGTTACGAGGATCGGTTCTTGCGTCTTTCTGGCGCGGGCAAGATACGTGGACAGTTGGTTTTTCACCTCGGCAACGCTGGCGAATCGCATGACGCCCCCTCCATCAATCCTGGCCATGATTATAGCCAGAATCTCGGAAGAGGTCAAAGAGGAGACATCAGCGGGTGCGGACAGGTTTCGACAACGTAACGGCCAGGGAAGTAGAATGACCATACCATGATTGGCATGTTAGAGGCCGCCTACCAGTATGCTCTGGCGAACCGTGCCTTCTTCATGGAGGCGCTGTCCACGCACATCCGCCTCTCGGTCCTGGCTCTGGCTATCGGTGGGGTATTGTGCATTCCGCTGGGCGTCTACATCGCCCGCCGGCGGGCGCTTTCGCCCCAATTGCTGGCCGTGTTCAGCGGGCTGCGCGTGGTGCCGAGCCTGGCGATCCTGTTTCTGGCGGTCCCCTACCTGGGGCTGGGATTTCTCCCGGCGCTGGTGGCGTTGACGATACTGGCCTGCCCGCCCATCCTGATCAATACCGAAGCGGGCTTCCGCGGCGTTGACCCCGCCGTGGTCGAGGCGGCGCGCGGGATGGGCATGGACGGTCGCCAGGTGCTGTGGCGCGTCGAGGTCCCGCTTGCCGTACCCGTCCTCGTGGCGGGCGTGCGCACCGCGGCGGTGGACGTGTTTGCCAGCGCCACGCTGGCGGCCTTCATCGGCGGGGGCGGGCTTGGGGATTTTATCTACAGGGGATTTGCGTTATTCGAACTACCGGTGATGCTTGTCGGCGCCATCCCCGTGGCGATCCTGACCCTGGGGGCCGAAGGGATCCTCGCCGGCATCCAGCGCGTGCTGGAGAACCTGTCCCGCGCATCGTAGGGACGCACTCGCAACTAGAAACGCATTTGCAAGTGGAAACGCATTCGGAAGAAGGGGGGGATTGGAGTTGAAGCGCCTGTTGCTGTTTTCCGTATCGTTGGTGCTCGTCGCGGTGGTGTTCGCCGGGTGCGGCTCACGGGCCGCTCAGGTGACGCTCAAAGTTGGCTCGAAGGACTTCACCGAAGAGTTCATCCTGGCGGAGATGTACGCGCTGCTACTTGAAGACGCCGGGTTCAAGGTGGAGCGGAAGTTCAACCTCGGCGGTACGCCCGTTGCGCAGGCGGCCCTGGTCAAGGGCGATATCGACCTCTATCCGGAGTACACGAGCACCGGGCTGCTGACGGTGCTCAAGGGAAAGCCGCTGGCCGACCCCAAGGAGATCATGGACGCTGTGCGCAAGGGCTACAAGGAGCAGTTCAAACTCGCCTGGCTTGATCCCGCGCCCTTCAACGATACGCAGGCGCTCGCGACCACGAAAGAGGTTTCGGAGAAGTACGGCATCAAGACGTATTCGGACCTGTCGGCCAAGGCTCGAGATCTGCGTCTGGGCGGGCCGCCTGAGTTTGCCGAGCGCGAGGACGGCATCAAGGGGTTGCAGCAGGCCTACGGCGGATTCCAGTTCAAGGAGTTCAAGCAACTCGGGACCGGCAGCCTCCGCTACGAGGCGCTGAAGAACGGCCAGGTGGACGTGACCGTGGCCTTCGGCACCGACGGCCAGATCAACGGTATGGGTCTGGTGCTGCTCCAGGACGATAAGCATTTCTACCCGATCTATCAGGCCGCGCCCGTTGTGCGGGCGGATGTGTTAGACAAGAACCCCAAGATCGCTGAGGTTCTCAATAAACTGGTGCCGCTGCTGACGGATGACATTATGGCCGGGCTCAACTGGCAGGTGGACGGACCGGACAAGAAGGAGTTCGCCGCGGTCGCCAAGGCGTTCTTGCAGGAGAAGGGTCTGCTCAAGAAATAGCGCCGCATGGGCGCCATCGACATCGAGCACGTCCAGAAACGCTTCCCCGGCTTCGTCCGCCCCGCGGTCGAGGACTGCGTCCTTTCGGTTGAAGCGGGCGAACTCACGGTGCTGCTGGGGCCCTCCGGTTCAGGGAAGACGACGCTGCTCAAGCTGGTCAACCGGCTCTACGAGCCTGACGCCGGGCGGATCCTGGTGGATGGCACCGACGTTCAGACAATCCCGGCCGCCCTCCTGCGCCGGCGCATCGGCTATGTCATCCAGCAGGTCGGGCTCTTTCCACACCTCCGCGTCGAGCAGAACATTGCGACGGTGCCGCAACTGCTGGGCTGGCCGCGGGTGCGTATCGAGGTCCGCATCGACGAACTGCTGGATCTTGTCGGGCTGCCGCGTTCCTACCGTCGACGCTACCCGCGTCATCTCTCCGGCGGCGAGCAGCAGCGCGTAGGATTGGCGAGGGCGCTGGCCGCCGACCCGAAGATCATGCTCATGGATGAGCCGTTCGGGGCGCTGGACGCGATCACGCGCACGCGCCTGCAAGACGAGTTTCGGATGATCCAGCAGAAACTCCACAAGACGATCGTGTTCGTCACGCACGACGTCGATGAGGCGCTGCGGTTGGCCGACCGCATTGCGGTCATGCGCAACGGCCGGATCGTCCAGCACGATCGGCCGCTCGCGATGATTACCCATCCGCACGACGACTTCGTCCGCCAGTTGCTGACCAGCGACGACGTGCTGCGGCAACTCAGTCTGGTGCCTGTAGCGGCGATCGCCGGCGCAACCGCGTACCTCCCCACGGAAGGCCGTGGGGAGGCGGCAGCAGGTGCCGCGGTGGGGGCGCCGACAGGTTCGCCGCCAGGCGATAGCCCGGCCGTGCACACCAGCGACAGCCTCCGGACGGCGCTCTCACTGCTGCTCCAGAGCGGCAGCCCAGCGCTCACCGTGGTCGGCAACGGCGGTGGGCCTGTAGGACGCATTACCTTTGAGGACATCCACCGCGCCGTGATGGCCAGCCGGGCGGGCGTCGAAGGCTGATGCGCTACCTGATCGAGAACCCCGGCGTCGTGCTCCGGCTGCTCGGCCAGCAGTTGTGGCTGACCTTCGCCGCCCTGGCGCTGGCGTCGCTCTTCGCCCTGCCGCTGGGGGTGCTCGCCGCGCGCAACGCCCGGATACGGGGGCCGCTACTCGGGATCCTGGGCGTCATCTACACAATCCCCAGCTTGGCCCTGTTCGTGCTACTCATTCCCTTCATGGGGCTGGGGTTCGCGCCGGCGCTGACCGCGCTGGTCGCCTACGCGCAGATCGTCCTGGTGCGCAACATCACCGTGGGACTGTTGGGCGTGGACCCCGCCGCGCGTGAAGCCGCACGGGGCATGGGTATGACCGTGTGGCAGCGCTTCTGGCGCGTGGAACTGCCGCTGGCGATGCCGGTCATCCTCGCGGGGGCTCGGGTGGCCGTGCTGACGACCATCAGCATCGGCACCCTCGCCGCGTTCATCAATGCCGGCGGGCTCGGGACGCTGCTCTTCATCGGCGTGTCCCAGAACCATCGCGATAAGATCGTCGCCGGTGCGATCGGCGTGACCGCGCTGGCCCTGGTGGCGAACGCAATCACACGCGCGCTGGAGGGCCGCGCGATCCGGGCTGTGCGCGGCGACGGGGAAGCCGCGTGAGAAAGCGGCGCCGGTGCATCTGCTGGCCTGCTACCGCACGTACGCTCCCGCGACGCCGCCGTCGACGGTCAGAATCCCGCCGGTGGTCTTCGCCGACCGGTCCGAAGCGAAGAAGAGGGCTGCCTCCGCCACGTCCCGTGGGAACACGTTCACGCGCAGCGTCGTGCGGCGCCGGTAAAACTCATCGAGCTGGTCAACGGGGATCCCGTAGCTGCGCGCCCGCTCCTCGCGCCACGCGCTGGTCCAGATCTTTGAGCCTTCCAGGACCGCATCGGGGCAGATCGTGTTCACTCTGATGCCGGCCGATCCGGTCTCCTCGGCGATCGTGCGGGCCAGGTGGATCTCCGCGGCCTTGGCCGCATTGTAGGCGGAGGCTTCTTTGCTTGGAACCAGCGCGTTCTTCGATGCGACGAAAATGATGGACCCGCCCAGGCCCTGGGCTTTCATCATCCTGACCGCTTCTCGCGCCACCAGGAAGTAGCCGGTCGTCAGCACATCGTGCACGCGCCGCCACTGGGCAAGTGTGGTGGCTTCGAGTGGCGCCGCCAGGGCGATGCCGGCGTTGTTGACCACGATGTCGAGGCCGCCATAGGTCAGTATCGTCGTCCGAAAGGCCTCGGCGACTGAGGCGTCATCCGTGACGTCGCACCTCACGGCCAGGGCTCGTCCTTCTCCAACGCGAGACGAGAGGTCCGCCGCAACTTCCTCCGCGCCGGCCTGGTCAATATCTGCCAGGACGACATGCGCGCCTTCCTCGGCCAGACGGGCGGCGACCGCACGCCCGATGCCACCGGCGCCTCCGGTGATGAGTGCCACGCGGCGGGAGAGTTCGCGCTCCGGCGGCGCCAGCGTGAGTTTGTACAATTCCAGGGGCCAGTACTCGACATCGTAGGCTTCCTGTTCCGAGAGCGAGACAAACTGATCGAGCGCCGACGCCCCACGCATGACCGCGATGGCACGGTGGTACAATCCCGCGGCCTGCATGGCCATGAATTTGTCTTTGCCGGTAGCGAGCAGTCCGATCCCGGGGATAAGGATGATGCGCGGGGCTGGATCGCCCCCGGGATCGCCGGGGCGCGCGCAGGCCTTCAGGTACGCCCGATAGGCCTCCGCGTACCGCTCGCAGCCTTCGACCAGCAGCGTCTGCAGGCGATCGCCGTCGTCCCGGGCCGGGTCGAATGGAATGAACAAAGGGACGTGTTTGGTCGAGACCAGGTGATCGGGACAGGCGGAGCCCACCTGGCTCAACTGTGGCGCCGCCGCGCTGCCCGCGAAGTTCAGGACCTCATCAGCATCGTCGACGTAAATGACCTTGCGGCCCGCGCGGCTCACCGCTCCGCGCACGGTGGGAAGGACGCTGGTCAGCAGGGCCTGCCGCCCCTCGGCCGACAAGGGCGGCACGGTCACGCCTCCGAAGACGGCACCCCCTGAGGTGCGCGCCGATGCTCGGGATTCGATGAACCGTTCTCCCTCCGCGACGAGCCGCAGCGTTCGCTCATAGGACTCCCGTGCCGTTGCTCCCCACGTGACGAGGCCGTGCTTGGCCAGGAACACGGCCTCAGCCTGTGGGTGTGAGCGAACGGCCGCGGCCACCGCCTTCGAGAGCGCGAAGCCCGGCCGTTGATAGGGCACCCAGACGGCACGCCGGCCGAAGGCTTCGGCCACCAGCGCCTCGCCGCGCTTCGTGGTGCAGAAAGCGATAATGGCGTCGGGATGGGTGTGGTCGACGTGCGCAAATGGGAGAAACGCGTGCAGCAGCGTCTCGATCGACGCGCGCGGCTGCTGCGGGTGGATCATGCACCGCAGCAGGTAGTCCACCATCTCATCGTCGCTCATGGCCTCGCGCGCCTGTAGAGTGAGCACTTCGTCAAAGCGCAGCCCGACGAAATCCTTGCGCGTGATCGTGGCCAGGTCAGAACCGCTGCCCTTCACCCACAGGACGCGGATCGTCTTTCCCGTATGATCGACCTCAGCGCTCTTCGCCGACGTGTTCCCGCCCTTCCAGTTCACGATGGTGGGATCGGACCCGAGCAGCCGCGAGCCGTAGATGAGCTGCTCGAGGTCGGTCGTTCCTGCCGCACGGTCATCCCATGCCGGGCGCATCTGCCATCAACTCCTTTACGCGTTCGAGCGCCGCGTCCCAATGAGGATCGGGGTGAGGATCATACGTGACGACCGGTGTCGAGGCCCGCACGACCCTGCGCAGATCCTCGAGGGTCGCAAGATGTCCCAGGGCCATCGCCTGCACGAGCACGTTCCCCGTGGCGGTAGCTTCGGCGGGTCCTGCGCGCACCACGCGTCCTGTCGCATCTGCGGTGAGCTGGCAGAGCAGCGCGTTCCGTGATCCGCCGCCGATGATGTGCACGACCGGGACGCGACGTCCGGTGACGTCCTCCAGCCGGTCGATCACCCAGCGATACTTCACCGCCAGACTCTCGAGGATGCATCGCACGATGGCTCCGCGGTCTTCGGGCGCCGGTTGTCCCGACTGAGTGCACACCTGGCGGATTTCTCCCGGCACGTCGGTGGGACGCAGGAACCGCTCGTCATCGGGGTCAACGATCGGCCCGAACGGCCGCGCGAGCCGGGCCCCTTCGAGCAGCTCCTCGTAGGTCACCACCCCATCTCGTTCCCACCGCTGCCGGCACTGCTGCAGCAGCCACAATCCCATCACATTTCGGTGGAGCAAGGTCGCGGACACGCCCCCCTCGTTGGTGAGGTTGGCCTGCAGCGCTGCCGGGCTGAGGATCGGGGCGGCGACTTCTGTGCCGACCAGGGACCAGGTCCCTGAACTGATGTACGCGAATCCCGGCTCCCCGGCCGGAACGGCTGCCACAGCCGCTGCCGTGTCGTGGCAGGCGCCCGCGATCACCGGTACTGCCCCGGCGCCGATGTCTTCCGCCAGGTCTGAGCGGAGGGGACCGAGGACTGCCGCCGGTCCGACCACGCTAGGGAAAATACGGGCGGGAATGCCGAGCCGATCAAGGAGACCCCAGGCCCATGTGCCCGTCTGCGGATTGTAGCACTGCGACGTCGTGGCTTCTGTCAATTCACACGCTTTCTCGCCCGAGAGCCAGCAGTTGAACAGATCGGGCATCATCAGCAGCGTCTGTGACATGTCGAGTGCAGGATCGCGCTGCCGGACCATGACGAAGAGCTGGTAAAGCGTATTGATCGGCATCAACTGGATGCCGGTCTGCGCGTAGATCTCCTCGCGCCTGACCAGCCGCAGGGCCTCGGGCAGCACGCGTTCTGTCCGGCGATCACGGTAGTGATACGGATTTCCGATCAAGGCATCGGTGCGGTCCAGCAGGGCAAAGTCCACGCCCCAGGTGTCCACGCCAATACCGTCCAGACCGCCGTGCTCGCGCGCCGCCGCGCGCAGCCCATGCACGATCTCTCCAAACAGTCGCAGAACATCCCAGTGGAGGCCGCTGGTGACCTGCACCGGCTCATTGGGGAAGCGCCGCGCCTCGTTCAGAGCCACCCGGGCGCCGTCGAAGGTACCCAGCATGCAGCGGCCGCTCTCTGCGCCGAGATCGCACGCTGCGAACCGCAGCATCGCCATCGATTACTTAGCCTCGCCCTGCCGGCCGCCGCGGTCCGACGCGCTCTGGTCCCCGGTCAGGCGCCGGCGGCGGTAGTGCTCGTCCGGCCGGCTGTCGATGCGCTCGACGTCGTCTTCCGAGAGCGGGCGCGGCCCGCCGAAGCGATACGTGCCCTGAAGAATCCTGGCCCACTTGTCCGCCATGAACGTGATGTTCAGCGCCTCGCGCACCGTCTGGCCCAGCGCGACCAGACCGTGGTTCTCGATCAGGAGGGTCTTCGGCGTCTCGCCGTGTTGTTCGCGAAAGCGCCGCAACTCGGTGCGGGCCGCGAGCGCCAGGGGAATGCCGGGGTCGGTGTACGGGATCACCGCCGGCCGCCGGCCGCAAACGACGATGCCGTCGGGGAAAAGATGCTGCAGGAAGGGCTCCGCGCCCGCGCGGCTGCACAAGATGCTGTTGACCGAGACGGGATGGGTGTGGGCGACCCAGCGAGCCCCGCCCTCCGTCAGGCAGACGGCGTGCAGGAACGTCTCCACGGAGGGCAGGGCGTGCCGGGCGTCCGTCAGCGCGCCTCGCAGCCCGTCGCGCACCCGGACGTCGTCGGGACGATCCGCCGGCGGGTGTTCCTCCAATACGGTGAGGACCACCCTCAAGTCCACCCGGCTGAACCCCGACGCATCGATGTCCCGCAGCTGGTATCCCGAGGCCTTGATCCAAAACGTGCCGTCACCGCAGTCCGCGCTGGTATTGCCTTCTCCGAGGATCGCCAGGTCGCGCTCCTCCCGTCCTAACTCATGGGAGAGGGCGATCAGGTCCTCGAGACTCGTCCTCGCGGTCACGATCGCATGCCCCCTGTCCCCGGCAGCATCCGGCGGAACACGATAACCAGGATGAGGATGATGCCCCATAGGGCATTGGCCAGATGCTGGCTGAGCCCTACCAGATTGAATCCCGTGGCCACGACCTGCAGGATCGCTACGGCGATCACCAGCCCCAGCACCGTGCCCGCGCCTCCCGCCGGATCGATCCCGCCCAGCACGCTGATCAACACGGTCAGGAGGAGAAAGGACGATCCGTAGTCGGCCTGCGCCGCGTTGAACCGCGCGATCAGGATCAGGCCGGCGACGCCGGACAGGAGCCCGGAGATGACATAGGTCCAGAAAACCATCGCCCGCGTGTTGATCCCGGAGAACCGCGTGGCGGTGGGGTTGGATCCCAGCATATACTCGCTGACGCCGAACGGCGTCCTGGTCAAGACGATTGCGACCAGCGCCGCGCCGGCCGCGAAGACGACGAACGGCATCGGAATGCCCGCGAGCGATCCGCCGCCCAGGAAGAGGAACGCGGCCGGGAACCCGGCCGTCACGTATCCTCTGGTGACGGCAAGGGCGATGCCCTTCACCATGATCCCCGTCGCCAGAGTGGCGATGATGGGCGAGACGCCGACCACTGCGATGACGAACCCGTTGAATGTGCCGACGGCCAGCGCAGCGGTCAGGGCGGCGGCGACGGCGGCCGGCACAGCGTACCACGCCGCCACCCGTGTCATGATCAGCGCGGCGGCGATCCCGGCGAAATTGGCCGTGGAGATGATGGCCAGATCGATCCCGCCCGTGAGCATGGGCAGCATCTGCGCCAGGGTGAGCATCCCCAGCAGCGGCATCTGGAATGCCATCGCCTCGATGCTACGAGGCTCGATCAGCCTCCCGCCCGTGACGGTCGCCAGCAGGATGGAGACGACGGCGAACACTACGATCAAGATCAGCAACTCACCGTATCGCAAAGGCCAGTGGGCGGCCCGACTACTCAACATTGATCCTCACCAGCCTCCGGCCCCTGCGCCGCTCCTGAATTGCGGTGACGCCGGCCGCCAGCGCAATGATGATGCCGATCACCGCATCGTGCCAGTACGAAGAGATCTGCATGAGGATGAGTCCGTTCCGGATGACCGCGATCAGGAGCACGCCGAGGATCGTTCCTGCGACTGTCCCGGTCCCGCCGAACACGCTGGCCCCGCCCAACACCGCCGCTGCCAGGACATCCAGTTCGCGGCCGACCATCGCGTTGGGCTGGACGATTTGCGCCAGCCCGGCCTGGACGAAGGACGCCAGCCCCGCGAGCAGGCCCATGTACGCGTAGACAAACAACTGGATCCGGAAGACGTTGAAGCCCGCGCGCCGCGCCGCTTCGGCGTTGCCGCCCTGCGCATAGACCTTCCGGCCCATGGGCGTGTAGTTCAATATGAGCCAGGTCACCACGGCGATCGCGATCCACAACACGGTAAGGATCGAGAGGCCGTAGGCGACCCCATCCTGGTTGAGGAACCGGACAACCTTGAGCTGCGCGAAGTTCACGAACGCCAGCGGCAGGTTCGTGATCCAGGTGCCGCCCGTGAAGAAGATCAGCAGGCCGTAGTAGATGCTGAGGGTCGCGATCGTAATGATGATCGAGTGCACCCGCGTGTGATAGACGAGCACGGCGTTCAGGGCGCCGAGCGCCAAACCAATTGGGAGCGGGATAAGGAACGCGATCAGGACATTGTTGATGGCGCGTGTACTGATGATCACCCCCATGATGTACTGCGCGACCGTCGCGACCGCCGTGAACGAGACGTCGATCCCACCGGAGATCAGGACGACCAGTTCGCCCAGCGCCAGGATACCCAGGAACGCGTAGTTGCGCAGAATGTCGAACACGTTCTCCCGCGTCAGAAACTCCGCCTTAGAGGCGGAGAGGATGGCGGACAGGACGATCAGGACGCCGAGCAGATAGACCTCGGGGCGCCTGAAGACCTGCCCAGCTCGCATGCGCGCCATCGGTGGCCTGCTACCCCGCCATCCCGCGGTGGAGCTCCGCTTCGGTCAGCGTACCCGCCGCAAACTCCGCGGCGATCCTGCCGTTTTTCATCAACAGGATACGATCACAGTTGTAGAGGACTTCGGGAACTTCTTCAGAGATCAGCAGCACGCCGACGCCTTCGCGCGCCAGGGCTTCGATAATCTCGTAGATCGTCTCTTTAGCGCCGACGTCGATCCCGATGGTGGGGCCGTCGAGAATCAGGATCTTCGGCCGGATCGAGAGCCATTTTGCAATGACGACCTTCTGCTGGTTGCCGCCCGACAGCGACATCGCTGGCAGGTCCGTCGAAGCGACCCTGATGCCGAAGTCTCGCACCGCGGTCTCGGTGAACACGGTGCGCTTGCGAGGACTGATGAGCCGCAGCGGCCCGGTCAGGCGGTCGAGCGCCGTAATGATCAGGTTGTGGCCGACCGGCTGCCTGGCGATGATCCCCTGCGTGAGGCGATCCTCGGGAACGTAGACGATGCCCTCGCGGATCGCATCGGCGTTCGACCTGATCCTGGCCGGACGGCCTTCGATGGTAGTGGCGCCGGATTCTGACGGGCTCATTCCGAACAGCGCGAGGGCCAGTTCGGTCTTGCCCGACCCCAGCGGGCCAATGATCCCCAGGACTTCCCCTCGGTGCAGTGTAAAGTTGATATCGGCAAAGTTGCCCTTTCGAGACAAGCCCCGGACCTCCAACACCGCCTCCTGCACCGGGTGTTCTGTCTGGCGCCGGTGAAGGACGATTTCCTTCCCGGTCATCAAGTAGCCAAGGCGCTGCCGGTCAACCTCCCCGCGATCAAAAGTGCCCACCTTGCTTCCGTCTCTGAGCACGGTGACCCGCTGCGCGATCTCCAGGATTTCGTCCAGCTTGTGACTCACGAACAGCGCCGCGATGCCGTGGGCCTGCAGCTCCCGGATGATGCCGATCAGCCGGTCGATCTCCCTCCGCGTCAGCGACGCCGTCGGCTCATCCATGATGAGCAGGCGGGCCTCGCTCGCCAGGGCGCGGCAGATCGCCACCAGCTGCTGATCCGCGATTGGCAGGGCGCCGACTGGCGCGTCGAGGCCCAGGTCCACGCCGATCTTCCGCATGGCCGCTTGTGCGATGCGCCTGACGTCGCCCCACTGAATCAGCGCTCGCGCATGCTCGAGGCTCCGAAGCATCCCGATGTTTTCGGCCACCGTGAGGTTCGGGAAGAGCGAGAGGTCCTGGTGCACGACCTGGATGCCCCTCCGGAGCGCCTCATGCGGCGTCAGAGACCGGACGTGCTGCCCGTCAATGTTCAGGTCGGCGCCGGGTTCAGGCTGCACCACCCCGGTGATGATCTTGACGAGGGTGCTCTTCCCCGAGCCGTTCTCTCCCACCAGACAGTGGATCTCACCACGGTTAACGATGAGATCAACATCTTGGAGCGCAACAACGCCGCCGTAGCGCTTGGAGAGGTGCCGGGCGCTCAGGAAGATGTCGGCCATAATAATGAAGGGGATGGGCGGTCTGCCCCCATCCCCTTCTGCATCACCTCTTCGAGGTTGTACCTCGTCAGGCCCTGTCTCTAGAACCCAGCCTTCGTGGCATCATCGGCGCTGCGCATCAGGACGATCTTGTTGAAGCTGATGACCTTGCCGCTCAGTTTCATGGCGCCGAGTCCGGGGATTTGCATGCCGGTGGCCGGCTTCTTGCCCTTGAGCAGTTCGTTCGCGACCTGCACCATCGCGTAGCCCGCGTCCTTCGGGTCCCAGAGCTGGGCCCATTTCATCGTGCCGTCCTGCAGGTAGGTGACCGCGGAGGAGGGGATGGCGCTGCCGCCGACTACGACTTTATCCTTCAAGCCTTTCTCACGGATGGCGGCGGCCGCGCCCAACGGGCCCAGGCTTCCCCAGCCGATGACCGCGTTGAGCTTGGCACCGTAGGTCTTGGTGAGATCGAGGACCGCCTTGCGCGAGTCGTCCACGCTCTCGGCGGTCGGCAGCCGCGTGGTCAGTTCCTTGAGGTAGGGGTATTTTGTCTTCGCGTACTTCAGCGCCGTATCCGCCCAGAAGTTGTGCAGAGGGACGGTCAGGCCGCCGACGAGCATCACGAAGCCGCAGGGCGTGCTCGTGCTACACTTTGCGCCGATCTTCTTGAGGTTGCTGGCGACCTCGTCCACCGCCACCTTCGCGTAGACTTCGCTGTCGATCAACTCGATGTCGTAGTCCACCGCCGACGTCTCAAACGGGGACTCGTGCGTCAGGACGGGGATCTTCCGCTCCCGCGCCCTGCCGAACACGGGCGCCAGTGCCTTGGCGTCGGTCGGCACGACGGCGATCGCTCCGACGCCCCGGTTCACCAAGTCCTCGACCATCGAGACCTGGGCGGCGGCATCCGCCGTGGAGGGTCCGACCTGGGAGGCTTTCACATTGAGGCTCTTGCCTGCGGCATCGACGCCCGCACCCATGCGGTTGAACCAGGGGATGCCGATGATCTTGACGACGACGACGATCTCTTTCGACTGCGCGCTCGCCGGCGGGGTCAGCATTGCCGGCAGCATGAGGAGTGTGACGAGGAGCGATGCCAGGACGACTTTAAAAGCCACACCCCGAGATCTCATTTCTGATTACCTCCCTTCCGTGCAGAATATGGATCAATTCAGCATTCTGCGACAGGGGACGGAGGTTCCTTCCATCCATATCGGGAAACGCGGGAGTTGGGCCGCCGGTTTCCCCTATCGAGCTCCCTGGAGATGCGCCAGCAGCAGATCGAGCTGGTCAGAGAGGTACTTGCGGTCGCTTGCCGTTTTGAGAGTGTACGATCCCCGTCCCGTAACCTTCATGTGTAGACGAAGTGTTGCCGGGGTCTCTCCTGTCATCTCGACCGTCACTTCGGTGGGGTATTTGGCGACGTTGAACGCGTAGAGCATGCTCAACATGCTTCCTCGTTGAAACACCCAGCGTCCTGGCGTGTC
>JBGPLF010000005.1:0-39053 GCA_041486265.1 bacterium | reverse complement strand
CGAGGTGGATTCGGGCTTGAACCGATGCGGTCTCCCGCCGGGCGAGCCGGTCGCCGATCTGGCCGTACAAGTGGCGAAGCTCACAGGCATCACGATCACCGGTGTGGTCACGCACGCGGGCCATGCGCTCCGGGCGGGGTCGCCCGAGGAGCGCGACGCGATCGGCCGCTACGAAGGCGAGTGCGTCGTCGAGACAAAAGCGCGGGTCGAGGCGAGGGGGATTCCACTGCAAGAAGTAAGCGTTGGATCCACACCCACGGTCCGGGTTTCCGGCCAGGTTGAGGGCGTCACCGAGATCCGGCCCGGGACGTATATCTTCAACGACTACATGGAGATGTGCGTCGGGGTGGCCACCGAGGATGACTGTGCCTTTACCATCCTGAGCACCGTGGTCAGCCGGCCGGCGCGCGACCGGGTGATCGTGGACGCCGGGAGCAAGTGTCTCTCGAGCGATTTTCACCAGCTGACCGATCGGATGAGCGGCTACGGGTATCTCAAGGGAAGCGGCGGGGTGCTGGTTGCGCGGCTGAGCGAAGAGCACGGTGTGGTGGTCCTCAAAGACGGCCAACCCGACCTGGCCATCGGCGACCGGGTCGAGATCATCCCCAACCATGTCTGCGCGTCCGTCAACCTCTTTGACACCCTGCACGGAGTCAGGGACCGTGAGGTCGAGGTGTCCTGGCCGATCCTGGCGCGTGGCAAGGTGCGCTGAGCGTGCGCGTCTATCGGGCAGCGATTGTGGGATGCGGCCGCAAGGCGGCCACCCTCGACGATGAGGAACGCTGCCGCATCAACTACAGCATCCAGCCCGATACCCACGCCGCGGCCTACCGGCAGATCCCAACGGTACAACTCGTCGCCGCCGCCGATCGCAATGAATCCAAGCGGCGGCTGATGCAGGAACGATGGGGCGTGCCCGCGGTCTACGCCGATTATCGCGAGATGCTTGAAAAGGAACGCCCCGACATGGTCAGCGTGACCACCCGCGCGCCGCTTCACGCTGAGGTGACCATCGCCGCTGCCGGCGCCGGAGCCAGGGGCGTGTTATGCGAGAAGGCGATGGCCACCAGCCTGCGTGAGGCCGACGCGATGATCGAAGCCTGCCGGGACACGGGTACCGCGCTCTTGATCAATCACACCCGCCGCTGGCACCCAACCTGCGAGCACGCCTTGAAGGCGATGCGGGATGGTGGGATCGGCACGCTGCGCGTCATCGTCGGCATCTGCCCGGGACCGCTGATCCACAATGGGACGCATCTGTTCGACCTGATGCGGATGTTCGGAGGCGACGTCGCCTGGGTGACCGGACAGGTGAAGGCGGGCCCCGGCGAGGATCGCCCAGGCCGGGCGATGCTGCAGTTTGCCAGCGGCGTCTCGGGGTTCGTTGATCTAGACAGCGCGCTTGGATTCGCCGTCGAACTCCAGGGGACCGCGGGCAGGCTCTTCATCGACCCCGCCGAAGAGGGGTTCGCCATCTGGGAGTACCAGGACCCGCCGTGGTCTCAGGGCGGCCGGCAGTGGTATCAGGGAAATCCCTGCAGGCAGCGCACCGTGCGCCACGTGGCGACCGGTGCGGGAGGCGGCGGGGCGAAGGGCACGCTCGTCGCCGCCATTGAAGAACTGATCGCCTGCATCGAGGAGGGCCGCGAGAGCCGGTCCAGTGGGCAGGACGGCCGGGCGGCGCTCGAACTCGCGATGGCCGTGTATCAGTCGCATGCTCAGGCCGGCGCGCGAGTGGGGCTGCCGCTTCAGGATCGCGAACTGGCGGTGCACTCCCGCTAGCATTCCACACAAGGGGGAAGGCGTGGGGACGGTGTTGCTGCGTGGAGGCAAGGCCCTCCACCTGGAGGGATGGCGCAACGGCCAGCCGGTGGACATCGGCATCGGTGACGATGGGACGGTGATCTTTGCCGGTGCCTGGGACGGCCGCCAGCGATTTGATGGGACGGTTGACCTCAGCGGGGCCTGGCTCTCACCGGCGTGGATCGACCTGCACGTCCACTTCTACTCCGGCGGGACGTGGCTCTCGCTCAAACCCGAGCAAATCGGGCCCGCAACGGGCGTGGGTCTGCTCGTGGACTGCGGCAGCGCCGGCGAGGCCAACTTCGCCGGGATGCGCGAGTTCATCATCGATCCCGCACCGTTCCCGATTCTTGCCTTCCTGAACATCAGTTCCATCGGTTTGGTGGCCGCCAACCGCGTCAGCGAGTTGATCGCCGAGGCGGTGCTCAACCCCGTTCGCTTCGCGGCCTGTGTGGAGGCGCACCGCGATGTGATCCGAGGCGTCAAGGTCCGCGCGAGCAACCAGGTGGTCCGAGAGTGGGGGATGGCCCCGGTGCGCGTCGCGAAGCAGGTCGCCAGAGCAGTCCGCCTGCCGCTGGTCGTGCACATCGGCGAGGCGCCGCCCACCCTGGGCGAGATCCTCGACATCCTGGAGCCCGGCGACATCATCACCCACTGCTTCACCGGAAGGCTCACCACGTCCATCGGGAGGCACGAGTCGTACTTCCGGCGATTCGAGACGATGGCCGCCGCCGGTCTCATCCTGGACATCGGGCACGGCCAGGGTAGTTTCAACTATCCGACCGCGCGCCGGGCGGTCGAGCGAGGCCTGCTGCCGGCTGTGATCAGCACCGATCTGCACATAGGCAACGTCTGGGGGCCTGTGTGGGATCTCGCGACCACGATGTCCAAAATGGTCGCGATCGGCATGGCGCTGGAGGACGTCGTGGAGCGGGTGACTGTGGCTCCGGCGCACTGGCTCCGTCTCGACGGATGGGGACGTGCCCACGCCGGCGCACCGGCCCGGTTCACCGCGTTCCACCTGAGCGACGGGGCGGAAGGGGTGCCGGATTCCGATGGGAATATCGAGGTCGTGCGGCAGTTCTTCGAGCCGCGATGTACGGTTGTCGGCGCCACGATCACCCCGGCGGCGCGCAACACGATTCGCGACCGTCACAGCACCGGCATCTGATTGCGAGGGATCGGCATGGATCTCACCGGCAGAGTCGCACTGGTCACAGGCGCCGCGCAGGGCATCGGGTATGCCATCGCCGAGCGGCTGAGCCGACAGGGGGCCAGCGTCGCGATGCTCGACGTTGATGTGGCGCACCTCGAGAATGCCCTAACCGCGTTGTCTGCGGGGGGAAGGGTCGCGCTCGCGCTGCGCGCCGATGTCACCGTCAGGGCGGAAGTCGAGAGCGCCGTGACGCGAACACTGGAAGCGTTTGGCCACCTGGATATCCTGGTCAACAACGCCGGCATCGCCGGTCAGTGGATGCCGCTGTGGGAGCTCACCGACGACGTCTGGCATGGAGTGAACGCCGTCAACCTGACGGGCGCCTTCTACGTGACGCGTGCGGTGATCGGGCACATGCGCATGCGGCAGTATGGGCGCATCGTCAACGTGGCGTCGGTCGCCGGCAAAGAGGGCAACCCCAACGCCATTCCCTATTCCGTGAGCAAAGCCGGCCTCATCGCCTTTACGAAGGCGCTGGCGAAAGAAGTGGCCACCGATGGGATCCTGGTCAACTGCGTGACGCCCGCCGTGATCGAGACCGCGATCCTGAAGCAGGTGAGGCCTCAGGACGTTGAGTACATGGTGAGCAAGATTCCGATGAAGCGCACCGGCCGCCCGGAGGAAGTGGCCGCGCTCGTCGCCTGGCTCTGCTCGGACGAGTGTTCGTTCAGCACCGGGGCCGTCTTCGACATCACCGGCGGCCGGTCCACATACTAACCAGGGGGATTTCCCAAGCCGCCTGGAGAATCCGAGAGGACGTGCGCCGGCCCGGAGCGAGATGGCGCGATGGAGGACCGTAGTGGATCCGATCAAGCGACGGATCAAAGGATATGCGGATCGGGCCCGGGTGATGAAGGCTGAAGGCCTGTACTTCTACCTGCAGCCTGTAGAAGCGGTTGACGGCTCACACGTGATGATCGGCGGCCGCCGGATGCTGCTGGCATCATCCTACTCGTACCTCGGATTGCTCGGTCACCCGGCCATCGACGCCGCGGCCCGCGAGGCGCTGTCCCACTACGGGACCGGCACCCATGGGGTGAGGCTACTGGCCGGGAACACCGACCTCCATGACCGCCTGGAGGACCAGATCGCGCAATTCATCGGCGTGGAGGCCTCCGCGGTGTATTCCAGCGGCTACCTGGCGAACTTCGCGGCCATCTCTGCGCTGCTGGGCCGCGAGGACGTGGTGATCTGCGACAAACTCGACCATGCCAGCATCGTCGACGGCTGCCTGCTGTCGGGCGCGGAGTTTGTGCGCGTGCCCCACAACGACATTCACGCGTTCGACCGGGCGCTGGCGAAGGTGCCCGGGCACGCCGGCAAGCTGGTGGTTGTGGACGCCGTGTTCAGCATGGACGGCGACGTCATCGATCTGCCCGCGCTCGTCGACGTGTGCCGCCGGCACCGGGCCTGGCTGATGGTCGACGAGTCCCACTCGCTGGGGGTCCTGGGCGATCACGGCCAGGGGATCGAGGCTTATTTCGGGCTCTCCGGCGCGATCGACATCAAGATGAGCTCACTGTCCAAGAGCATCCCCTCGGCCGGTGGGTACATCGCCGGCTCCTCGGACTTGATCACCTACCTGAAGCACGCTTCCCGCGCGTTCGTCTTCTCCGCAGCGCTGCCGCCAGCGAGCGCGGCGGCCGTGGCCGCGGCCATTGAGATCATGGATGCGGAACCCCAGCGTGTGACGCGCCTGCAGGCGAACGTCCGGCGCCTCCGGACCGCGCTGCGGGCGGGTGGCGTGCCGGTGCGGGACGATCCCACCCCGATCGTGCCGGTCATCACCGGCGAGGACGAGGGGGCCATGCGTATCGCCCGGTACCTCGACGATCGCGGCATCTTCGCTTTGCCCGTCCTCTCGCCCGCGGTCCCGCCGCGGACGAGCCGCCTGCGCATCACCGTTACCGCCGCGCACACCGAAGAGGAGGTCGACGCGATCGCGTCGGCAATCGTCGCCGCCTGGCGCGAGGTCGTGCTGGCGATGGCCAAAGGCTAGCCGGTCGGCGCCGGCCGCGCTCTTCCCTCGCACGCAGGGCTGCCCGCTCCGCCTCTCATTGGGTACGTCCCCGTTGCCGGGGACGTGCCTGCCTTCTACCATGAGCGTGATGCCGGCCTGCTGCAGTTGCAGGATGCGTGTCGCTAGAGCATGGTTGCCGCGCACTCGCTGAAATTCTATAATCGGCCGGTCGTCCATGTGTTGATGAAGTGGCGGTTGCCCGGAGACACGCGTCATTCTTGGGGGCGTTCTTCTCCTTTGCGCTCGCGGCGGGCCTGTCTGGCGCCGTGAGCTCGACCGCTATCACCGATGCGTATGTGGACTTCATGATGCGGTTCGAGTTGGGTCTCGAGAAGCCTGCCCCCAGGCGAGCGCACCCCAGCGCCCTGATGATCGCGGGTGCCTATGTCGCCGGAGGGTTCGTCCCGCTGGGACCCTACATGCTCTCCTGCGGCTCGGCCGCGGCCGCAGCGGCGGCCTACATCATCGCCAGGGCGATCTCGGCGGCATGAACCGGCGCTGGCTTCTCTGGCTGTTCGTGATCGTCTTCCTCTGGGCGATCGTCAGCCGATTCACGCAGCTCGATCACCTCGTTCGGACGCTGGTGCGCGGACAGTGGCAGTGGGTGCTGGTCGCGGCATGCCTGCAGGGGCTCTTCTACACGACCGTCGCCGCGCTCTATGCTTTGGCCTTCGAGATCGTCGGGGTCCAGGGCCGCGTGGGCGAGATGCTGGCCGTCCTGATCGCCTCGTTGTTCGTCAACACCATCGCGCCTTCGGGGGGACTGGCCGGGTCGGCGCTCTTCGTTGATGATGCGGCCCGGCGCGGGCAGTCGGCGGCCCGGGCCACGGCCGGAGCCCTGCTGGCGCGCGTGGCCGACACGGTCGGGTTCACGATCCTGCTGCTGGCGGGACTGATCTATCTGTTCCTCCAGGGGAATCTCGAGACGTACGAGGTCACGGGCGCCATCCTGCTACTTCTGTTTACCGCCGGACTCGCGGCGCTTCTGGTGCTCGGAGCCTCCCGATCAAGTCACCTCCGTGGGCTTCTTGATTGGGTGGCGCGCGTCGCAAACCGCGTGGCAACCCGGCTGGGGCGTCCCGCGCCGCTGGGGCAGGATTGGGCCGAGACTCACGCGGCGGAGTTCAATCAGGCCGGCATCGCCATCGGCGCGAGCCCAAGGAAGTTGGTCCGGATGCTCATTGTGGCGCTCGCCGTCCATGCCATTGACCTGGCGAGCCTCTTCGCCCTCTTCCTCGCCTTCCAGCACCGGGCCCGGTTCGGCGTGGTGGTCGCCGGCTATGCCATGGGCATCCTGTTCTGGAAAATGTCCCTCGTCCCAGAGGGCGTCGGCGTCGTCGAGGGCGTGATGATCCTAGTGTACACGTCGCTCGGCGTGCCTGGGACGCGTGCGACGGTCATTTCGCTGGCCTTTCGGGGAATGACCTACTGGCTCCCCATGCTCATGGGATTCTTCGTGCTGCGGCGGCTGCGGTTGTTCAACGGCGCAGAAAGGCCTCTTGGCGGCAGGCCTCCCACGTCAGCAGAGCGGTGAGCGCCGCGCGCTGGGGCAGCGTCTCCAGTTCCAGATACTCGTCGGGGCTGTGATAGGCGCCCCCGACGGCCCCCAGGCCATCGAGCACTGGCACCCCGAGAGCCGCAACGAAGTTTCCGTCGGAGCCGCCGCCGGTCGTGGTAGCCTTCAGGGGAAGGCCGAGCGCTGCGGCGGCTTCGCGGGCGAGCGCGAAGAGCGCGGCGCCTCCTGGCCCTGGTTCAAACGGCGGGCGGTTGATCTCCCCCATCAGGGTGGCGCGTGTGCCCGGTAGATGTCCCGTTCGCGCGATGCGTTCGAGGCCGGCCACGACCTCATCGCCAAGTGCCAGCGTCGGAATGCGCACGTCGATCTCTGCCGATGCCTCTTCCGCCACGATGTTCGAGCGCGCCCCGCCGTGCGTGACGATCGTGTTGAGCGTCAGGCCGCGCGCGTAGTCGTTCAACGCGTGCACCGCCACGATCTTGTGCGCGAGGGCCACGACGGCGCTTGCGCCGTCCTGCGGGGCTACGCCGGCATGAGCGGCCTTCCCGTGGACCGTGAGGGTGAACCGTCCGACGCCTTTCCGCGCGGTGACCACCGATCCGTCGGCCCGGCCGGGCTCGAGCACCAGGCAGACGTCGGCCGAGCGGCCCGCCTCTTCGATCGGTGCGCGGGACGTATGCGAGCCGATCTCCTCATCCGCATTGTGAATCACGGTGAGCGAACCGAAGTCATCCCATCCAAGGGCGCGCAGGGCGCGCAGCGCCTCCCAGAGGGTAATCACGCCGCCTTTCATATCCGCAACCCCGGGACCGTACGCGCGGGCGTTGTTGCTCCTGAAGGGACGCCGGCCGGGCTCGCCGGGGTCGAACACCGTATCGTAGTGCGCCAGGAAGAGCACACGGTGGCGGCCGCGTCCGGAGAGGCGGCCGATGAGCACGGGGCCGGCGCCGGCTGGCTGGTGGCGCTGCACCTCGAGGCCAAGCACACGGAGTTGTCCCTCGATCCAGTCGGCGGCGTTCGCAAGGGCGGCGTGCGCGTGCGAACTGGTATCGAAGTTGACCAGCGTTTCGAGCAGCGCAGCGGCCTCTGAGCTCCTGCCGGAGGTGGCGGTGATCAACTGTTGGGCTGTTGCGGGCATTTTGTTGTGGTTCATGATGTGCACATTCATTCGACAGGACGCGCCGGTTCTCCCATGCGACAGGCCGTCCGAAGGAGAAACGGTTGAGGAACGCGTAGTCAGGCCGGGATCAGGGAGGCTCTAAGATGGGAGACCAGTTTGCTGCAGTGCGGGTTGCGGTGGTCCAGGCGGCGCCGGCCGTGATGGATCGTGAGGCGACGGTCGAGAAGGTCGGCCGCCTGATTGATGATGCTGTGGCGCAGGGCGCCCGGCTCGTGCTCTTCCCCGAAGCCTTCATTCCCGCTTACCCCTGGGGCATTCGATTTGGGACGCGCGTCGGCGGCCGGACCATTGAAGGGCGCAGGGCCTGGGCGCGGTACTGGGCCAACTCCGTGGACGTCCCGGGCCCGGTCACCGAAGCGATCGGCCGCGCGGCCCGGCGGGCTCAGGCGCACGTGGCCATCGGTGTGATTGAGCGGGATCAGACCTTCAGCCGGGGGACGCTTTACTGTACGTTGCTCTACTTTGGTCCCGACGGCAGCCTGCTGGCGAAGCATCGCAAGCTCATGCCGACCGCCGCGGAACGGTACATCTGGGGCGCCGGCGACGGCAGCACGCTGCCCGTGATCAGCACGCCCTTCGGCCGGCTCGGCGGCCTGATCTGCTGGGAAAACTACATGCCGCTCGCACGGATGAGCATGTACGCCAAGGGCGTCGAGGTGTACGTCGCGCCGACGGCGGACTCGCGGGATTCCTGGCAGGCCACGATCCGGCATATCGCGTGCGAGGGGCGCTGCTTCGTCCTGTCCGCCTGCCAGTTCGTCACGAAGGAGATGTACCCGGCGGATTTCGAGGCCAGCGCCGAACTGGAGGGAGCGCCGGAGGTCCTCTCACGCGGCGGCAGCGCCATCGTTGGGCCGCTGGGCGACTATCTGGCGGGCCCGCTCTTTGGGCAAGAAGGGATCCTCGTCGCGCACCTCGACCTCGCGCAGGTCGTGCAGGGGAAGTTCGACTTCGATGTCGCCGGCCATTACGCCCGCCCCGACGTGTTCCGGCTGTTGGTCAACGAACAGTCAACGCCGCCGGTCGAGACAGTCGAGTGGGGACCCGAGACCGAGGCTACGCTTCCTCAATCTGCGCGTCGTACGTAAACGTCACGCAGCCCTTCAACGTCTGCGCCACCGGGCAGCCGCGCTCGACCACGGCCAGCGCGCGCTCGGCCTCCGGTCGTTTCCCCCGCGGGATCGTGCTGTGGTAGGTGACCTTGATGTGCGAGACTTTCATGACGCCTTCCGGGGCCGTGATGGTACCTTCGGCTTCGGTCCAGAGTTTGTCGGGGTGACTCGGGATGCCGCGCGCCTCCAGCGCGCCCGCTGGGGTGCCGGTGAGTCAGCCGGCAGCGGCCGCGACCAGGTAGTCAAGCGTCGACGGTCGTGGCTCCTCAGGGGTCATCTTGTAAAAGGCCGCGACTCCCGCGTGCACACCGAAGAGGACCGGCGCCGGAAAATCGGCGATGTACGCCCGCCGCCTGGGGCGCTTCTCCTGCACGACGCGGATCTTCGAGAGATGGATGACCTCGCTCATGCGGCACCTCCTGTTCTCGTCGGGTTTCGCGGCTCTGGTGGCAGCCGCCGGGTCGTCCAATCGTAGGCCGGCGAGTAGCGGTCGTAGTGAATGATCTCCCGCACCGGGCGCCACGGCCGCTCGCGCGGCGGCTCATTGCCGTATCCGACGATCACCATCCCAACAGGCGTGATGTGCGGTGGCAATCCGAGCACCGCCTGGACGTGCTCCTCGTGAAAGTCGCCGATGAATCCGGTCGAGAGTCCCTCGTCAATTGCGGCCAGCATGAACAGCAGCGCCGCGTAGGCGACGTCCATGTACACGTATTTCCCGGCGCCGCGCGCGCCGTAGCGCTCTGCTTCGCGCAGCAGATCGCCGCAGAAGACCACCGTGACGTCGCCGGCATCCGGCCGCGCGCCGCGACTCCAGGAGGTCGCGGCCAGTCCGCGCCTGATCTCAGGATCACGGGCGACGATCAGTTCCAGCGGCTGGGTATGCCCGGCGCTCGGGGCACGCCGGGCCGTCCGCAGCAGCCGTCGCAACATGACATCGGGCACCGCCTGCGGCTCAAAGGTGCGGACCATGCGCCGGTGGCGTAGCACATCGCGAAACTCCATCGCACACTCCGTTCGATGAATGGCGCTCCCCTTCTCTGATCGCGACGTCGTCCCCTGCACGAGGGATCTGTTGGAGCCCGACGAAGCACGGCTGAGCAGCCTGGCATCGAGTCGTTCGGGGGTGAGGAATGAGCGGGCGGACCGTGATCATCACCGGTGCATCGAGCGGCATTGGTGAGGCCACCGCACGGGCGTTCGGGCGCGCCGGGGATCGGGTGGTGCTGGCCGCCCGCCGCGTGGACCGCCTCAACCAGCTCGCCGCCGGCTTGCCGGAGAGCCTGGTGGTCGGGGCGGACCTCACCAACGCTGAGGACGTCGCCGGGGTCGCGGGATCGGCTCGAGCGCGCTACGGCACGATCGACGTCCTGGTGAATAACGCCGGCCTGGCCCGTTACGACTGGCTGGAGCGCCTCTCGGAGGACGACATCCTGGCCCAGATCCAGGTGAACCTGATAGCCCCCATCTTACTGGCTCGGGCCGTGCTCCCCGCGATGCAGGCTCAGCGACGCGGGGTGATCATCAACGTCTGCTCGGTGGCCGGGAAGATCGCGACGCCGACGACGACGATCTACAATACCACGAAGTTTGGCGTGGACGGATTCAGTGAGGCGCTGCGGCGCGAGGTAGGCCCCCAGGGGATCCACGTCTGTGTCATCTACCCGGGTCCGGTCGCCGGGACGGAGCTCGGCGATCACTCGGGAGGCTCGACGCTGGGCGGCCCGAGGCCGCGGTGGAGCAGGACGACCACCGAACGGGTGGCTGCGGCCATCGTCCGCCTCGCCGACCATCCCCGGGCGCGCCTCGTGATCCCCGGATTCTACGGTGCCGTGATCTTCCTCAACGGGATCTTCCCATCGCTCGCGGACACGGTGCTCATGCGCGTGGCCCGCCGGGCCCGGGCGAAGAGCGCGGCGTCGTAACCCAGGCGCTCTTCGACGGGCGCGGCGTTGGATTGACAAGCCCACCTGGACGCGAGAGTATGAGGAAGCACTCATGGCCGCCCGGCGGTCACGAGGAGCAATGTGAGAGAGGGCGATGAGCAGATGGCACGAGGATCAGTCAAGTGGTTCAGCGCGGAGAAGGGCTATGGTTTCATCAAGCCTGACGACGGGACCAAAGATCTCTTCGTCCATCATACCGCGATTGTCGCCGATGGGTTCCGGACCCTCAACGAGGGCGAGGCAGTCGAGTACGAGGTTACGCAAGGCCAGAAGGGGCCGCAGGCTATCAACGTCCGCAAGGTGTAAGACGAAGAGGCCGGCCCCCCGGCCTCTCTCAATTCAGCGCAACCCCCTCAGCGCAGGCGACGCCGGGAAGTGCTCCTCGCTCGATGTCCGGGGTGCTGTCCAAACCGCTCGAGGAATTTCGCCGCGCGGGGCATCGTGCGCGCCGGACTGCGATAAGCCTGCTCAAGGATCCGCCGGCTGTCTCCCGATGAAAAAGTCACCTTCGTGAGTCCCAGGCGCCCAAACGGCGTTACGATCCCGCCGGAGATCCCGCAGGCCGCTTGCAGCAGGCGGTTCAGTCCTTCGATCATCGGCGCGTGGCCCACCAGCACGAGGGAGCGCACCGATTCGGCGGACGGTACCCGGGTGCGCACGCCGCCGAAGGGCGGGGTGTGCCGGCTTCCCTCGAGATAGCCCCGAACGAAGTCGGGCACAAGCGCTCGGGGGATGTACTCGAGAGGGATCGAGCCGTCGGCCGGGGCCGCGGAAATTCCCCACTGGAGGAGCGTCTCCGCGAGCTGGCGGTCGCGCACATAGGCCTGACGGCCGTCGAGGTTGCTGTCGGCGAACTCACACGTCGCATGCCCCACGATCAAGTCTTGTAGGAGGGTCTGGATGTGCACCGCATCGTCCGGATGAATCGCCAGGACGAGCGTGCTGAGGTTGTTCTGGCCGAAGACACGTCCGGTCGGGGCGATGAAGCCCAGCCAGTAGATCTGCAGTGCGGCGTTGGCCGGCACAGGGCCTCGCTGGAATCCATAGGGACTCAGCAGTGCACAGATTCCCACCGTTGGCCGCAAGAACCCCTGGATGGTCGTCGCCGGCAGATCGTGCTTCTCCGCAATCTCTGCCGGCGACAGGCCAGCCGCCCGGTCGACGTGGATGTCGTAAATCTTCCGTGGATCGTGTCTGGGACGAACCCGCGCAGAAGGTTTCACCGCTATAGTTTACCACTTTTCTCGCCTCCGTGCTCGATCCGCAGGGCAGGAGCGGGTGAACGCGGTACCGAACAGGAGAACATTCCGCCATTCGCGTGGGGGGAGCATGCCGAAGGCGTCTGTCCGGTGGATCGAGGTCTGCACCCTGGCCAGCGGGGCGCCCTTGCGGATTGCGGTGCACGAGATCAACGGCGCGCCCGGAGGGCCGACCCTCGGTGTATCGGCACTCATCCATGGGGATGAAATCACCGGGCCGGAGGTCGTCCGCCGTGTGATTGATGCCGTTGACCCCGCGCGCCTGCGCGGTCGCCTGCGGCTCGTGCCGGTGGCGAACCCGCTCGCGTTCCAGACACTGACCCGGGGCACGCCGCTCGCGGTCGAGGCCGGCAACCTTAACAGGGTCTTCCCGGCAGACCCGACGCTGGACCTGCCGGCCCGTCTGGCGCAGGCGCTCCAAACCCAGTTCCTGGACGAGATCACCCACCTGGTGGATCTCCACGCCGGCGGCACTTTCCCGATCGTCGATTACAGCATCAGCCTGCGCGACCTCGATATGGCGCTGGCGTTCGGCCAGCGGGTCGTCCGGCAGGTGGAAGGCTACGCCGGCACGATGGGCGCGTTGGCCGCGGCACAGCAGAAGTCATCGCTGGTCCCCGAGATCGGCGGGGGCTATGCGCTCGACACTGACTACATCGAGATGGGCGTGCGCGGCACCTTGAACGTGATGCGCCATCTCAAGATGATCGACGGCCGTGTGGAACTTCCTCCGCAGCAGACCGTCCTCAGAGAGATGACGACGCTGCGCCCCGGGCACGGCGGGCTGCTTTATTCACAGATTACCGCCGGGGCGATGTCAACCGAGATCCCGAGGGACACGCTGCTGGGGCGGGTGGTCTCGCCATACACCTTCGAGACGCTCGAGGAGTTCCGCGCGCCGTACGCGCGCAACGTGGTCGTGCTGCTGCGGCAGGGGATCACCGCGGTGAATCCCGGGGATTACGGCTTCATGGTCGGCAATCTGGAAGGCGCTCGCGTGGTGACGAATCGCTAAAGGGGGGTGTGCTATGGCACGACGCATCAAGCGGAGAGAGTTCCTCGCCGACAGTGCGAAGGCCGGGCTTGGTCTCTTTGCGCTGGCCCAGGTCGGCGGTGCGACGCTTGGCCTGGCGCAGCAGGCCTCGGCCGGCGGGACGGAACGCATGACGCTCTTCGTCTGGTCCGGCCTCAACCTGCCGACGGTCGCCTATGAAGTCGCCAAGTTCTACGCCGCCAATCACCCGGGCGTCTCCATCGAAGTCCTCGAGGGGCAGAACTTCGAGGTCTATCCCAAGATGGTCAGCGCCCGCAAGTTGAGCCCCGACCGCCCGCTGGTGCACCTCGGCTACAGCAACACTCAGTTTACCTACCAGGGCGATGTGGACGACCTGTGGGACTCGCTCGACCTCAGCAACATCCCTAACGCGGCCAACATCACCGATGCCTACAAGCGGCCCGGCAACAAGGGGATCGGTTTCTCGATCGCGCCGGTCGGCCTGATGTACAATCCCAACTTCGTCAAAGAGCCTCCGACGTCATGGACCGACTTGTGGAACCCTCGGTTTCGGGGGAAGGTCACCTCGATCAAGTATGCCTGGTACACGAACGGACTGGTCATCGCGGCGCGGCTCAACGGCGGCAGCGAGAAGAATATCGAGCCGGGATTCAAGCTCTGGAGCGAGCGGGCCAACCAGTACGTGGCGTTTGCCAATAGCAACGTGGATGTCCGTGAACTGATCGTGCGGGGTGATGCCTGGATTGGGGCCATGTTCGGCGGGAACGTGCTGACCTGGAAGCAGCAGGGCGCGCCGGTCGAGTTTGTGATGCCGAAGGAAGGCACGATTGCGTTCCCGCTCTTCCTGCAGGTCGTCAAGGGCGTGACGCCGCAGCAGAAGAAGATTGCCGAAGGGATCATCAACCTGATCCTCTCCGATCGCTGGCTGGCGCGGTGGGCCGCGCTCACCTTTTTCGTCCCAACGTCCAAGAAAGTGGTCGTGCCGCCGAGCCTGCGCGACCTGCCCATGTACAGCCCCAGAGAAACGGAGCGCGCGATCCAGTTTGATTGGGCGACGATGGCGCAGAACGAGACGGTCTGGCGGGAACGGTGGGACAAGGAAGTGGTGGCGAAGATCGGCCGATAGTCTACCGCGAACCCTCACGGCTGATGACGCTGGCGAGCCTGACGGAGCACGACGTCGAACTGCGCGAGGTCTCGAAGCACTTTGGGACCGTTGTCGCAGTTGATCGGGTCTCGCTCCAGATCCGCCGCGGGGAGTTCTTCTCCCTGCTGGGCCCCTCGGGGTGTGGGAAGACGACCACCCTGCGGATGATTGGCGGCCTGGAGTTTCCCACCGGTGGGGACGTGCTCCTGCGCGGCGCTGTGGTCACCGACCTGCCTGCCTACCGGCGATCCACGAACATGGTCTTCCAGCACCTGGCGCTCTTCCCGCACCTGACCGTGTTCGAGAACATTGCCTTCGGGCTGCGCCTGCGGGGGGAAGCTCCTGCTGCGATCTCGCGGAAGGTCGACGCGGCGCTGCAGCTCGTCGACCTTCCAGGGTACGGCGCGCGGGAGATCAATCAGCTCTCCGGCGGCCAGAAGCAGCGCGTCGCCATCGCCCGCGCGCTCGTGAACGAACCGGCAGTCCTCTTGCTCGATGAGCCGTTGGGCTCGCTTGATCTCAAGCTTCGCTTGCAGATGCAGACGGAACTCAAGGCCCTCCAGCATCGCGTCGGGACCACCTTCATCTACGTCACCCACGACCAGGGCGAGGCGCTGACGATGTCCGACCGCATCGCCGTCATGAGCGCCGGCCGGGTTGAACAGATCGGGACGAGTGTGGAGATCTACGCGCGGCCGCAGACCCGTTTTGTCGCCGGGTTCATCGGCGAAGCCAACTTCCTCGAAGGCCGCGTCGCCGAGGCGGGACCGGGCCGCGTGCTGATTGAGGTCGGGGGCCTGCGGGTGTTGGCCGCGGGTGATGGTACGCCGGCGGTGGGCTCCCCGGTCACGATCTCCGTACGGCCCGAGCACGTGAAGCTGGGCGCGGCGGCCGGCGCCGCGGCCAATCGCTGGGAGGGCCGGATCCAGGAGGTCACGTTCATGGGATCCATCGTGCGCGCCCGCGTGATGGTCGCCGATGGAATCGCGTTGACGGCCGAGGTGCACAACGACGTGGCGGTCGGATTGTCCCCGGGCGCTGCGATCACGACCGGCTGGGCCCCGCAGCACACCGTCGTGCTGGCGCGATAGCAGACGTGGCGCGCGCCGAGGCCGTTCCCATCCTCCTGCCTCGCCGTTCCGGCTGGCGCGTGGTCGCGCGACGGTATGCCCACGTCCCGCTGCTCGCGCCGGGGGTCGTGCTGTCGGTCGCGGTGTTCTGGGTCTGCATGGCGATCCTGGTCATCATGAGCGTCTACCCTTTCCTGGCCGCCGGGACACCGCGGATCACCTGGTCGGCCTGGCACCGATTCCTGGCCGATCCCTACTACTGGGGGGTCGTAGGCACGACGCTCCGGCTGGCCGTGATCGTGACGGTTCTGAGCCTGCTGATCGGCTTCCCCACGGCGTATGCGATCAGCAAGATCCGCCGCCCGGGGTGGGCGCTTGCGACCTACCTGGTGCTGTTCGCGCCCATCCTCGTCAGCGTGGTCGTCCGGACCTACGGATGGTTGCTGCTGCTCTCGAACAACGGCGGCGTGAACTTCGTCCTGCGCGCGCTGGGACTCGTCCGCGAGCCGGTCCCGCTGATCTTCAACGCCACCGGCATCGTGATCGCGATGGTGCACATCCTGTTGCCGTTCATGGTCTTTCCCATCCTCAGTGTCGTCGGGCAGTTGATGCCGGATCTGAAGGAAGCGGCGATGGACCTGGGCGCCAATCGGTGGGTGACCTTCCGGCGGGTCACACTCCCGCTCACGCTGCCCGGCGTCGTCTCGGGCGCGCAGATCGTCTTCACGCTCATGGTCAGCGCCTTCGTCACACCGTATCTGATGGGCGGGGGCAAGGTGCAGATCCTCAGCGGCCTGATCTACCGCGACATGGAGGCGGTCAACCTCGGGTTCGCCTCCGTGGTATCGCTGGTGCTGCTCGTGCTGGCCGCGACCATTCTGGCGGTGAGCAACCGGCTGGTCCGGCATACCTACCGCCGGGCCGAGGTGGAGCGGTCATGAGCGCCTCGGGCGGCGCGGCCGTGCACGGCGCGGCGGGGCGTGATGCTACCAGGCGCGATCCTGTGCGCACGACCCTCCTCGTCTTCCTGGGGTTGGTGATGCTCTTCATGCTGGCCCCGATCGTCTTCGTCGTGGTGTTCGCCTTCAACAGCGCCTCGTACGCCATCTTCCCCCCACCCGGCTATTCGGTGCGGTGGTTCGTCAAGCTTTTCCACCAGGAGCCGCTCTTTCGGGCGGCGCTCAATTCGTTGATCGTCGCGGTCACGGCGACGGTGGTGAGTCTCGTCGCCGGCACCCTGGCCTCGCTGGCTCTGGTGCGCTACCGCTTCGCCGGCCGCGAGGCGCTGCGGACGGCGTTCCTCGCCCCGCTCATCGTCCCGCGGATCGCCTTCGGCGTGGCGATGCTGATCTATGTCGTTGTGGTGCGCCGGTTCGGAGGGCTCGACAGCTTGATCATGGCGCACCTGATGATCACGCTGCCGTTTGCGATCTCGATCTTGTCTGCGACCCTGGTGTCCGCCGACCGGTCGCTCGAGGAAGCGGCCATGGATCTGGGCGCGACGCCGCTCCAGACCTTCTGGAAGGTCACGCTGCCGCAGATCCGAACCGGCTTGGCGGTGAGCGGGTTCTTCGTCTTCATCATCTCGTGGGACCAGGTCGAGACGTCCCTCTTCCTGGTGAAGACGGACAACATGACGCTGCCGGTGGCCATGTTCTACTACCTGCAGAACCAGCAGGATCCCGTGATTGCCGCGCTCTCGACATTCTTGATCGCCATCGCGATCGCCGTGGCGGTGGTCGCGGTGGTGACGGTCAACCCGCGTGACCTGCAGCGGCTGCTCTCGACCGGCGCCAGATAGGTGCTGCCGGAACCGCGTGTGCGCAAGACGCGTAGTATGATGCGAGGGACGATAGCACGTGAGAGGGGCGAGCAAAATGCGAGGGTTTTGGGGACGGATCACGGTGGCGGCGGTCTGCCTGCTGCTCGTCATGCCCCTTGTGGCGGTGCGGGCCCAGGTGGGGGATGACAAGGGCATCGAGCACTCGGACAGGGTCAGGCCCTACGGGTGGGGCTACTGCTTCCAGCGTAGCCTCTTCTTCGGGGGCATCATCATCACGGGAGGGCGATGCTACAACTTCTACCTGGTTCACACGGCAGGAGGCGTCTTCCTGGGGTTTGGACCGCAGGGGCAACTCCTGGTCCCCCCCGGGGAGGTTGTGCGCCTGGGGACCCCAGCCGGCCACAAGCTGAAAGGAAAGCTCTTCTACCTGATTCCGATGGCGGGCTACGTTGCACCGATCCCGGTGGAATCGATCCAGTTCCTTCAGGTGCAGGCAGGCCTGCGGGGGAATCGGATTGTCGTTCTCGTGCCTAAGCGTAACGGCCGTCCGCACGAGGTGTCGTTTCAAGAGCGCTAGGCCAGGACGGGGATCTCCGCGACTGCCTGCGGATTCTCTAGTGAAGAGAGATCGCCCGGATCCTGGCCAAGCGCTCGGGCCCGGATCACGCGGCGCATGACCTTGGCGTTCCGCGTCTTGGGGAGATCCCGGACAAAGTAGACCGCCTCCGGTGCCAGGGCTTTGCCCAGGTGCGTGGCGGCCGTCTTTTTTAATTCCCCCTCAAGCGCGTTCCCCGGCTCGTGGCCCGGCCGCAGCACCGCAAAGCAGACGATCACCTCGCCCTTGATCTCGTGCGGCACGCCGATCGCCGCAGCCTCTGAGACGGCCGGATGCGCGGTCAGTGCCGACTCGACCTCGGCGGGCCCGATCCGCTTGCCGGCGATGTTCAGGGTGTCGTCGCTGCGGCCCAGGATGTACCAGAACCCGTCCTCGTCCACGCGCACCCAGTCGCCGTGGACCCACACGTCAGGCCACCGCGACCAGTAAGTGTCGAGATAGCGCTGTCGATCGCGCCAGAACCCGCGCGTCATCCCGGGCCACGGCTGCGTGATCACCAGCTCGCCCACCGCCCCGCGCACCGGCCGGCCGTGCTCATCGTAGACATCGGCGGCAATCCCCGGGATGGCACCGCTGAAGGCCGTCGGCGCCTGCGGGTGGAGCAGATCGCAGCCGAGAATCCCGCCAGAGATCTCGGTCCCGCCTGAATAGTTCATGATCGGGCGCCGGCCGCCGCCGACGTGCTCGAAGAACCACCGCCAGGGCTCCGGGTTCCAGGGCTCGCCGGTGCTGCCCAGGATCCGCAGGCTGTCGAGATCGTGGCGGTGCGGCGGCTCGATGCCGTGGCGCATCAGCCCCCGGATCAGCGTGGGCGAGATGCCGAGCACCGTGACGCGGTGACGCTCGATGATCTCCCAGATCCGATCCGCCGTGGGATGGTCGGGCGTCCCGTCATAGAGGACCATCGTCGCGCCCAGTAGCAGCGTCCCCATGAATAGCCAGGGGCCCATCATCCAGCCAATGTCGGTATACCAGAAGACGCGGTCGGCGGTCCGGACGTCGAAGCAGTAGCCCATGTCCATGGCGCCCTTGAGCGGAAATCCCATGTGGACGTGGACGGTGCCCTTTGGCTTCCCGGTAGTCCCCGAGGTGTAAATGATCATGAATGGATCTTCGGGATCCATGACTTCGGCGGCGCCCCCAGCGGCCGGCGCCCTGGATGCTGCGCCGGTGGCCCCCGCGGCGGGGTGCGCGGTGTCGCCGCGTGTCACATCATCCCACCAGAGGTCGCGGCCCGCAGTCCAGGGGACCGGGCTGCCCGCGCGCCGCGCCACGATGACGCGTTCAATCGTCGAGACCTGCAGGACGGCCTCATCCGCCGTTTTTTTCATCTCGACCAGGCGGCCGTGCCGCTGGAAGCCGTCGGACGTGATCAAGAGGCGCGCTCCGCAGTCCGACAGGCGGGCGGTCACCGCGGGGGCCGCGAATCCCGAAAAGATCGGGACGTAGATCGCACCGATCCTCGAGAGCGCCAGCGTCGCGATGACCGTCTCGGGCGTCATCGGCATGAAGACGCCGGCGACGTCCCCCTTGCCGAAGCCCAGGACGCGCAGCGCGGCGGCGAACCCGCCGACCGCATCGCCCAACTGAGCGTAGGTCAATGTGCGGACGGCGCCATCTTCGCCTTCCCAGATGATGGCTGGATGCGCTCCGCGGCCTGCGTCGATGTGGCGGTCGAGGCAGTTGATCGTCAGATTCGTCTGGCCGCCGGCAAACCAGCGGGCCCAGGGCTTGCCCCGGGAGAGGTCGAGCACCTGGTCGTACGGCCGGATCCAGTCCAGGCCAAGGTCGGCCACGATCTTGGCCCAGAACCAGGCGGGGTCCTCGATCGAGCGCCGGTACAGGGTATCGTAATTGCCGAGGCCGTGGCGGTCGATGAAGAGCTGCATCCGACTCGAGCTGGCCTGCGCCGGATCCGGGGTCCAGGCGATGCGGTTGGAGGAAGGCTGGGTGCTCGTAGATTTCTCCTCGCCTGGCGGTTGTACCGGTATTGTAGCGACCGATTCCCGGCCCATGCAAGCAAGGGAGTTTGCCGCGGCGGCAGGCCGGCCGCAGGAAATTCCGGCCCCGCGCAGAACCCGCCCTACACATTCCCCGACCATCACCGCACGATTGCCGCCTGAGGAGGTGCGAGGATCGTGAAGGCTACGCTCACGGTGAACGGTGTGAAGGCCACGCACGACGTCGAACCACGGCTCCTGCTGGTCCACTACATCCGCGAAGTCCTGGGGCTGACCGGCACGCACATCGGCTGCGACACCACGAGCTGCGGTGCCTGTACGGTGCATCTCAACGGCCTGGCGGTGAAGTCGTGCACCGTGCTGACCGTCCAGGCGGACGGCGGGAATATCCTGACCGTGGAGGGGCTGGCCACGAACGGCAAGCTCCATCCCATCCAGGAGGGATTCTGGGAGGAGCACGGCCTGCAGTGTGGCTTCTGCACGCCCGGGATGATGCTGACGGCGCTGCAGATCCTGGAGCGGAATCCCAAGCCGACCGAGGAGCAGATCCGGCATGGGCTGGAGGGGAACCTCTGCCGCTGCACCGGATACCAGCACATCGTCAACGCCATACAATACGCGGGGCGGAAGATGGCTGAGCAGCCCTCGAAGGGGAGGTGAGGGGCCATGGCCGTGTCCAAGCTCTTCGGCGCGCGCATCAAGCGCCGCGACGACCCGCAGCTCATCACCGGGAAGGCCACGTATACCGATGACGTGAAACTGCCGGGCCTGGTGTACGCCGCCGTCGTGCGCAGTACCCACGCCCATGCCAGGCTCAAGAGTGTGGATGTGAGCAAGGCCCGCAAGCACCCCGGCGTGCTGGCCGTGTACACCGGGAAGGATGTCGCGGACGCGCTGGCCCCCGTGCCCTGCGCCTGGTTGGTTCCCGGCTGCGATCTCAAGATTCCACCCCGGCCGGTGCTGGCGGTGGACCGGGTTCGCTACGTCGGCGAGGCCGTCGCGGTCGTTGTCGCGCAGAACCGATACCTGGCCCGCGACGCCGCCGAGCTCATCCAGGTGTCCTATGAGCCTCTCCCCGTGCTCGTGAACCAGGAGCAGGCCGCGCAGCCGGGTGCGATGCAGATCCACGCGGATGTCCCCAACGTGTGCTTCTCCTGGAAGCTGCAGGGCGGGGACACCGAGGCGGCGTTCAAGTCCGCCGACGTCGTCATCAAACAGCGCTTCCGCAACACACGGCTGATCCCCAACGCCATGGAAGCCCGCGCGGTGACCGCGCAATACAACTCCGGCACCGGCGACATGACCATCTGGGTGACGACGCAGAACCCGCATATCCACCGGTTCGTCCTCTCGATCATCCTCAAGATGTCGGAGACCAAGATCCGCGTCATCGCGCCGGAAGTGGGCGGAGGGTTCGGATCCAAAATCCCCGTCTACCCGGAGGACGCCCTGATCCCACATCTCGCCCGTGAACTGGGCCGGCCGGTCAAGTGGGCCGAGGACCGGCGGGAGAACTACGTGGCCACGACCCACGGCCGCGACCACATCACCGATCTCGAGGTGGCCGCGAAGAAGGACGGGACCCTCCTGGCGTTCCGCGGCAAGACCTATGCCAACCTGGGCGCCTACGCATCGCTCGCGGCGCCCGGTGTGCCGACAATCCTGCACGGTCTGATGCTCGCCGGATGTTATACGATCAGTGCGGTGGACTACACGGTCCACGGCGTCCTTACCAACACGACCCCGGTGGACGCCTACCGGGGCGCCGGCCGGCCCGAGGCAACCTACCTGGTTGAGCGGATGGTGGATCTGGTGGCGTTCAAGACCGGGCTGGACCCGGCTGAGGTGCGCCGCCGCAACTTCATTCCCAAGGACAAGTTCCCCTACACCGTCGTCACCGGCGTCAGTTACGACAGCGGCGACTACGACGCGTCCCTCAACAAGGCCCTCCAGATGATCGGCTACGACGCCTTCCGCAAGGAACAGACCGTCGCGCGCAAACAGGGTCGGTATCTGGGGATCGGCCTATGCACGTATGTGGAGATCTGCGGCCTTGGGCCGTCGCCCGTCGCCGGCGCTGTAGGCTTCCAGGGCGGATTGTACGGCAGCGCGATGATCCGAATCGCTCCCACGGGCAAGGTGCAGGTCTTCATCGGTGAATCCCCCCACGGGCAGGGCGAGAAGACGACGTTTGCGCAGGTCACCGCCGATCAACTCGGCGTGCCGTATGACGACGTGGAGATCATCGCGGGGGATACCGCCAACACCCCCATGGGATGGGGAACCTACGGCAGCCGCACGACCACGGTCGGCGGCGGCGCGATTTTTACCGCGTGCGGACGGCTCATCGAGAAGGGCAAGAAGATCGCCGCGCACCTGTTGGAGGCGGCCGAGGCGGACATCGTGTTCAACGACGGCCGGTTCTCCATCAAGGGCAGCCCCGACAGGATGAGGACGATCCAGGACGTGACGCTGCAGGCCACACTGGCGTGGAACCTGCCGGCCGGCGTCGAGCCGGGCATGGAGGCAATCGCGTTTTACGACCCGCCCAACTTCGTCTATCCTTTCGGGGCGCACGTCTGTACCGTGGAGGTCGACCCCAACACCGGGGAGACCGCGCTGCTACGCTACGTCGCGGTCGACGACTGTGGAAAAGTGATCAACCCGCTGATCGTCGATGGACAGGTGCACGGCGGCATCACGCAGGGGCTCGCCCAGGCGCTGCTCGAGGAGGCCGTGTACGATGAGAACGGGCAGATGCTCACCGCGTCGATGCTCGACTATGCTGTCCCCAAGGCCTTTCACATGCCGAGGTTCGAGACCGCGCACACCGTCACGCCGTCGCCGCACCATCCACTGGGGGTCAAGGGGGTCGGGGAGACGGGGACCATCGCGTCGACCGCAACGGTCGCCAATGCCATCATCGACGCGCTGTCCCCGCTGGGGATCACCCATCTCGATATGCCCTTCACCCCGCGGCGTCTCTGGCACGAGATTCAGGTGAGAAAGGGGGGGCGGCCATGATTCCGGCGGTGTTTGATTACGCAGCGCCGAAGTCGGTCGAAGAGGCGCTGAAGCTGCTGAGCAAGCATCGAAACGCGAAGGTGATGGCGGGTGGTCAGAGCCTGCTTTCGCTGATGAAGCTGCGGGCCGCGACGCCTCCGATGGTGGTGGATCTGGGGCGCATCCGAGGCCTGTCCTATGTCAAGAAGAAGGGGAACACGCTGGCGATCGGCGCGATGACCACCCACACGGAGATTGCGTCCTCAGCGGTGGTCCAGAAAGAGGCCCGCGCCCTTGCCCAGGCGGCCGAGGCCATTGGGGATCTCCAGGTGCGCAACCGCGGGACCATCGGCGGCAGCCTGGCGCACGCCGACCCGGCGGCCGATTACCCCGCGGCGTTTCTCGCGCTTGAGGGGTCGGTCGTCGTTCAGGGGCGCAAGCCCCGGACGATTTCCGCCGGGGATTTCTTCACCGGCCTGTTCGCCACCGGGCTCAAGTCGGCGGAGATCATCACTGAAGTTCAGATCCCGCTCAAGCCCGCCATCGCCGGGTCGGCGTATGTGAAGATGAAGCATCCGGCGAGCGGATTCGCGATCGTCGGCGCCGCGGCGGTGGTGCGCGGTTCCGGTAGCGCGCGCGAGGTGCGGCTGGCGTTTACCGGCGCCGCCGCCCATGCCTATCGCGCGAAGAGCGTCGAGGCGGCGCTTCGGGGCAAGGCGCTTGACGAGGCCGCGGTCCGAGAGGCGATGCGGCAGGCGGCCGACGGCGTCGAGCTGCTGGAAGACCTCGCCGCGGACAAGGAGTACCGGGCGCAACTGGTCCGGGTGTTCGGCCAGCGGGCGGTGCTGGCGGCGGGATAGCGAGAGTCTCCGACATCCATGCCAGGCCCCGGCGGGTACCTCGCACCGGGGCCTGGCATTTCCCCGAGCGTAAGGAAGGAATTCGCCGCCCGCAGATTGAACCCGTCCTGAAATCTCTCGGACTCGGAGAGGTGAATCACCTCTCAACTATCCACTGGAGACCGCCCTGTTCCGCCCGCACTAACCATTGCGCCAGCGCTCCAGGTTGAAGAGGCCAGGTGACCCGTATGGCATCATCCGCCCGGCCGATCACGCACCCCAAGGGCGACCGGGGCAAGCGCACCCGCCAGCGCCTACTCGACGCCGCCGAGGCGGCGTTCGGCGGCCACGGGTACTTTGAGACCTCGATTGTCGACATCACGCGCCGGGCGCGTGTCGCGCAGGGCACGTTCTACGTTTACTTCCCGAGCAAGCGCGCCATCTTCACCGAACTCGTCCGCGAGCGCAGCCATGATCTGCGCCGAACCGTTCAGGAGGCGGTGTCCGGCATCTCCGACCGTCGCGACGTGGAACGTGCGGGGTTCGAGGCGTTCTTCAAATTCATCCGCCACCACCCGGCAATCTACCGGATCGTGCGGCAGGCCGAGTTTGTCGATCCGGCCCTCTTCCGCTGGTACTACCGCCGCTTCGCGGACGGGTACATGCGGGGGCTGCGAGAGGCGATCCGCCGCCGGCAGATCCGACCGCTCGACCCGGAGGTCCTGACGTACTGCCTGATGGGCATCGGCGATTTCCTCGGGATGCGCTGGGTGCTCTGGGAGAAGAACGGGCTGCGGCCCGAGGTGTTGGACACGATGATGGAGTTCATGCTGCGGGGGATGGACCCCGCGGTCGGGCGCAAGGCGGCTGGCCGGACCCCCGCTGCGGGGGATCGGGCGCGATGACCGCGACCGTCGGCCTGGTGGGCATCAGCACCTACTTCCCGGCGGGATACCAGACCAGCCGTGAGATCGCCGACGCCACCGGCATCCCCCAGGACGTCATCGAGCGGCGCTTCGGCCTGCGCGGCAAGCATATAGCCGCCCCTAATGAGCACGTCTCGGAGATGGCGGTGCACGCGGCCCGACCGCTTTTGCAGGACATCGACCCGGCCTCGATCGGAGCCGTCGTCTACTTCGGGAGCGCGCATAAGGACTACTATCTGTGGCCGTGCGCCCCGAAAATCCAGCATCGCCTCGGCCTGGCCAACGCCTTCGCCATGGAGATCATGGCCACCAGCGGGTGCGCGCCCATCGCGCTCAAGGTGAGCCGGGACATGCTCGCCGCCGACGAGTCGCTTCAGGCTGTCCTGCTGGTCGGGGCCACCAGGGAATCGTCCGTCATCGACTACCGGAACGAGCGCTCGCGGTTCGCGTTTAGCTTCGCCGACGGCGCGGCCGCCGCGCTGCTGCGGCGCGGCGAAGGCGGGCACCGCATCCTCTCGTCGGCGGTGATCACCGACGGGTCGTTCGCAGACGATGTGCTCATCCCGGCCGGCGGCTCCGTGCATCCGCCATCGGCAGAGACGCTCGCGCGTGGGATGCATGTTCTCGACGTCACCGATCCCCAGCGAATGAAGGCGCGCCTGGACCCGATCTCCCTCGACCGGTTCGTCGAGGTTGTACGCCGGGCTGTGGAGCGCAGCGGCTTCACTGTCGCCGACATCGACTTCCTGGCGCCACTGCACACCAAACGCTCACTGTTTGAGGCGCTCTTGGGAGCGCTGGGTTTGCAGGAGCACCAGTCGTTTTACCTTGAGGCGTTCGGACACATGTCGGCGATCGACCCCTTCGTCGTCCTGTCCGAAGCGGAGCGCTTGGGACGGCTCGAGTCTGGAGATCTGGTCGTGGCTTTGAGCGCCGGAACGGGATACACGTGGGCGGCGACGGCGATACGGTGGTGAAGGCGGGAGACGTCATGACCTGGGGCATCTGGCACTGGCTGGAGCGGCGCGCCGACATCAACCCGGGGAAGCCGGCGCTCATCGATGGCGAGCGCGTAGTCAGCTACCGGGTACTCCGCGACCGCGTGGCGGCGGTCGCCGGCGGGATGCAGGCGCGCGGGGTTCGGCGCGGCGATCGGGTGGGAGTGCTCTCGATCAACCGGGCCGAGTACATCGAGGTGCTCTTTGCCTCAGCCAGGCTTGGGGCGATCGTCGTCCCCCTGAACTGGCGGTTGACTCCGCCTGAGCTCGCGTTCCAGGTGGGCGACAGCCAGCCGAAGATGCTGTTCGTGGATCCGGAGCTGCGACCGCTGGCCGAAGGCCTCCGCCGCGAGCCCGAAGCGAGGACTCTGGAATCGTATGTCGCGTTCGACGGCGACGACCCGGCCATCCCCTGGGCCCAGGCCTACCGCGCGTTGGCCGACCATGCGGAGGCGCCGGCCGCCGGCTGCTATGACGATCCACTGCTGATCATGTACACCTCCGGGACGACCGGCCGGCCCAAAGGGGCGATCCTCACCCAGGGCACGCAGTTGTGGAACTGCATCAACATCGGGACGGCCGTCAGCCTCGTCGCAGCGGACGTGACCCTGAACGTCCTGCCGATGTTCCACGTCGGCGGCATTGGCCTCTTCACCCTGCCCACTCTGCACCTGGGCGCGACCGCCGTGCTCCAGCGGAAGTTCGATCCCGAAGGCGCGGTGCGACTGATCGCCAAGCACGGGGTGACGGCGATGTTCGGGGTTCCTGCAGTCTACCTCATGCTCTTGCAGTCTGACGCGTTTCAGCGCGTCGACCTCAGGGGCACTCGGTTTTCCTCCGGCGGCGCGCCCTGCCCGCTGCCGATCATCGAGTCCTTTCGCAACCGCGGCCTGCTGTTCCAGCAGGGCTACGGTTTGACCGAAACCGCGCCGACCTGCCTGATCATCCCCGCGGCCGATGCGTTTCGCAAGGCGGGCTCCGCGGGCAAAGCGGCGGTGCACGCCGAGGTTCGGGTCGTCGACGATGAAGGCCGTGACGTGCCGCCCGAGGCAATCGGCGAAGTGTGGACGCGGGGCCCCAATCTCTTCTCAGGCTACTGGCAGCGGCCGGACGCGACCGCCGAGGCCTTCTCCGGCGACTGGTTCAAGACGGGCGATCTCGCCCGCATCGACGCCGAGGGGTTCGTGTACATCGTGGACCGCAAGAAGGACATGATCATCTCGGGCGGCGAGAACATCTATCCGGCCGAGGTCGAGGACGTCCTCTACCGGCATCCGGCCGTGGCCGACGCGACGGTGATCGGCGTCCCGCACGAGCGGTGGGGCGAGGCGCCGAAGGCCATCGTGGTCACGAAGCCCGGTGCGGTCCTCTCCGCGGATGACCTAATTCAGTTCTGTCAGGACAAGCTCGCCCGGTACAAGATCCCACAAACCGTGGAGTTTGTGGACACGCTGCCACGCAACGCTGCGGGGAAAGTGTTGAAAAGGCTGGTGCGGGAGCAGATGACCTGATGCCGTACGCACGCGCGAATGGGATCGCCATCTACTACGAGGTTGAGAGCCGCGGGCCGGCGGTCGCGCTTGTCGGCGGCCTCGGAGCCGACGGGCACTTCTGGCACCAGCAGACCCCGGCGCTCGCCCGGCAGTTTCAGATGCTGCTGCCCGACAACCGGGGGGCGGGGCGCACCGATGCGCCGGACGAACCCTGCACGATCCGGATGATGGCCGACGATCTGGCCGGGCTGCTCGATGAGCTGCAGATGCCGCCGGTCCACGTGGTCGGCGCCTCGATGGGCGGCATGATCGCGCAGGAGTTCGCGCTCGCGTATCCAGCGCGGGTGAGGCAACTGGTCCTGTGCTGCACATCCTTCGGGGGGCCCCACAGCATTCCCGTTTCGGATGCGGCGCTGCCGGCCCGCACGGGTGATCCCCGGCGCGACCTGCGCGCGTTGTTTGAGGTTCAGCTCACCCCCGAGTACCTCCAGGCGCGCGCGCGCGAACTCGACGACTACATCGCCTGGCGCATCGAGCACCCCCAGTCCCTGCACGGGTACCAACGCCAGGCTGCGGCGCTCGCCGCGCATGACACCGAGGACCGGCTGGGAAGCCTGCGGCTGCCGGTCCTGATTCTCCACGGGGGCCGCGACAACGTGATCCCGACGGGCAACGCGGATCTGCTGGCGGCCAGGATTCCCGGCGCAAGGGTGCACATCTTTGCGGACGGTGGTCATCTCTTTCTGTGGGAGTGTGTCGACGAGGCGAACCGCGTGATCGCGGACTTTCTTTCCGGTCCATCAGGCAATAGCGCACAGCCGACGATGCATCACGAGGAGGGACTGAGATGAGGAGATGGATAGTCTTGACCGGCGCATTCCTGGTGATCGTTGCCCTGCTCTTTGCTGGCGGCGGTCAGCCGGCGCAGGCTCAACGGGAGCCCATCAAGATTGGTGCGATCATCCCGCTCACCGGCCCGTCGGGCACGAGCGGGCAGGCGATGCAGAAAGGCTATCAACTGGCGCTTGAGGAGATCAATAAAGGGCAGGGGCTGCTCGGCCGGAAGGTTGAGCTGATCGTCGAGGACGACCGCGGCGACCCGCCGACCGGCGCCGCAGCGTTCCTGAAACTCGTTACCCGCGACCACATCGACGTACTGATCGGCGGGCTGCAGTCCAACGTGTCCATTGCGGTGGCCAGCCAGGTCCGGCAGCGGCCGATCCTGATGGCCTGGACCGGGGCCGCGGCGACGGTCGTCGAGCAGTTGCTGGCGGACGCCGACTGGTTCTTCCACTATCACCCCTGGCAATACCACAACGCCGACTCCACGTACGGGTTCATCCAGAGCACCGGCGCCAAGACAATCGCGCTCGCCTCTGAGGACGGTCCCTTTGGCACCTCGGCCAACGACGAGGCGGCGGCCTTCGCGAGGAGCCATGGCCTGACCATCGTCTTCCGCGACTCGTTCAAGAGCGGCTCACCGGACCTGACCCCGCTGCTCACAAAGGCCAAGGCCGCCGCCGCCGATGTGTTCGTGTTCGTGAGTTTCGATCAGGATGTCGTGCCGATGGCGACGCAGTCGCGCCAGGTGGCGTTCAACCCGAAGCTGATCCTGGCGGCGCCGCCGTCGTGGCCGGTCGGGTTCGACAAGCTGCCCGCCGGCAACTACCTGGGCGGGATGACCCTCTGGACCGCCGAGAACAGCCATCCGGCCTCCCGTCGGTTTGAGCAGCGCTACCGGGAGCAGTTCAACGAAGAGCCGTTATCCTACTGGGGGCCGTTGGCCTATACGAATCTGATCACCGTCGCCGACGCGATCCGTCGGGCCGGCACGACCGACACGAACGCCCTGATCAAAGAGATGAAGGCGACCGAGTACGAGGGACCGATCGGCCGGCCGCTGACCTTCAAGCGATCAATCTACGGTAAGAACCAGGGATTCACGAAACTCATCGCCTTCCAGTGGCAGAACGGGAAGCAGGTTGTGGTGTGGCCGGCCGAGATCTCGGGAGGGAAGCTCGCGTATCCCGCACCGTACAGTCGCTAGACGCCGTACGGCTGACCGTTTCGGACGCAACGCGGGACAGGGAGGCAGCCATCGAGACGTTCGTCCAGATGCTGATCTTCGGCATCCTGCGCTCAGGGCTGTACTCCCTGACCTCGGTCGGCCTGGCGCTCTCCGTGGGCGTGATCGGGATCATCAACTTCGCCCACGGAGAGTTTCTCATGCTGGGCGCCTACCTGGGCTACTGGCTATTCGTCTCCTACGGCATCGACCCGCTGGCGGCGATCCCCATCGCGGCGATCGCGCTGTTTGCCCTCGGCGGCGCGCTCTACCGTCTCGGCATCCAGCGCGTGCTGCGCGCCCCGGAGCTCAACCAGATGTTGCTGACCTTCGGCATCTCGATCTTTCTGCAAAACCTCGCCATCATCTTGTGGACCGGCGATCCGCGCACCGCGGCCATCTCGTACAAGGCCCGGGCCGTGACGCTGGGCGCCTTCACGGTGGGCTTCCCGCAATTGCTCGTCTTCGCGCTGGCGATGGCGCTGACGCTGAGCCTCTACGCGGTGCTGGGCCGCTCGCGGATCGGCAAGGCAATGCGCGCCGTGGCGCAGAACCGGCTGGGCGCCAGCCTGCTGGGGATTGACGTGGACCGGATCTACCTGCTGGCTTTCGGCCTATCGGCGGCACTGGCCGGCACCGCCGGCATGATGATCGCCCTGCAACTGTCGGCCTCGCCCTTCATTGGCCTGCTCTATACGCTGAAGGCGTTTTCGATCATCGTGATCGCCGGGCTGGGGAACATCAACGGCGTCATTTCTGCCAGCCTCGTGCTAGGGTTGTCCGAAGCCTTTGTCGAGTTCTACGTGCCCCAGGGCGGCGGCTGGTCGGAGGGGGTCTTCTTCGTGCTCATCCTGGCCGTGCTGTTGGTGCGACCCCGGGGATTGTTTCGATGAGCGCTGGTCGCGCGGAGCGTTCCGTTCGGGGGCGCGGCGGGGCGCGGGCGGCAATCCTGGTGGTGCTGCTCATCGCCGCGGTATTGCCGCTCTGGGTCGGCCGGACGCAGCCCTACTTCCTGCAGCTGTCCCTGAACATCTTGATCTTCGCCGTCCTCGCGGTCTCTTGGGATATCCTGGCGCGCACCGGACAACTCTCGCTGGCGCACGCCGCGTTCTACGGCCTCGGCGGGTACACCTCGGTGCTCCTGGTGACGCGCGCCGGCGTGCCCGTGCTGATTGGGATGCTCGCCGGCGGGGTGGTCGCGGTGATCGCGGCCGCCGCCCTCGGTGTCCTGACGCTTCGGCTGCGGGGGATCTATTTTGCGATCGGGACGCTGGCGTTCAGCGAGACGCTGCGCGTGATCACCAAACAGCTCCAGTTCACCGGCGGATCGTCGGGCCTGGTCGCGCCCCCGCTGCTCGGCGGCGCGCTGCCATCCCAGTATCTCGTGATCCTGAGTATTCTGGGACTCGTGCTGCTCGTCTCCTGGCAGATCAACCGGTCACGCTGGCACTTCGCCTTCACCGCGATCCGGACGAATGAAGAGGTGGCCGCGGTCATGGGCATCGACGTGATCCGGTTCAAGGTGCTCGCGTTTGCTATCAGCGCGTTCTTCGCCGGGATCACCGGCGCGTTCTACGCCCACGTCTTCCTGTTTATCAATCCCTTCGAGGCCTACAGCCTGGCCGTCTCCGTGGGTGCGCTGGTGGCGCCGATCCTCGGCGGACTCTACAGTACGATCGGCCCGCTGCTCGGTGCCGTCGCGCTGCGCGCAGGAGAGGAAGTGCTGCGCTCGACGATCCGCAGCGGCTACCTGATCATCTACGGCCTGATCCTGTCGGTGGTGATCCTTTATCTGCCTCGAGGGCTCCTCGGCGTGTGGGCCGGCCTGGTGGCACGGCGGGCGCCGCGCCCTGCGCGAGAAGGTGCCTGGGGAGGCCCCCGGTGAGTTTGCTCACCCTCGACGCGCTCACGAAAGCGTTCGGCGGGCTCGTGGCCGTCAGCGACCTTTCCTTTAACGTTCAACCGGGAGAGATCTTCGCGCTCATCGGACCGAACGGCGCGGGGAAATCCACCACGTTCAACCTGATCTCCGGCCTTGCAGCGCCGGACCGCGGGCGCATATTTTTCGACGGCGCCGACATCACAGCGGCGAAGCCGCACGACCGCGCACATCTGGGGGTGGGCCGCACCTTTCAGCTCATGCAGCCGTTTCACAACATGACCGTGCTGGAGAACATCATGGTCGGCGAGCTCTTCGGCCACGCGCTCTCCAAATCAATGGATGAGGCCCGGCGCGACGCGGAAGCGATCTGCGATCTTGCCGGCCTGAGCCTGCTGGCGGCGCGCGACGTCACCGGCCTCGGGGTCGCCGACCTGAAGCGGCTGGAGGTGGCGAGGGCGCTCGCCACCCATCCCCGGCTGCTACTGCTCGATGAGGTCATGGCCGGACTCACCCCCATAGAAGCGCGGCAGGCGGTCGGTCTGATCCGGCGCATCCGCGACGGCGGCATCGCCGTGCTGCTGATTGACCACGTCATGAGCGGCGTGCGCGACCTGGCCGACCGCGTTGGGGTCTTGAACTTCGGCAGGAAGATCGCGGAGGGGCGCTTTGAGGATGTCGCGCGGGACCCCGGCGTCGTCGAAGCGTACCTCGGTGAGGAAGGCGTAGGCGCCGACGCGACAACCGGCGGTGGGATCAGCGGTGATGCGACGGTCGGCGATCGTGCCTGACCGGCCGCTCCTGCGGATCGAGCATCTGAACGCCGGGTACGACCGTGTCCAGGTGCTGTGGGACGTCAGCCTCGACGTCGGCGTGGGCGAGATCGTCTGCCTGGTTGGGGCGAATGGGGCCGGCAAGACCACGCTGCTCCGTGCCATCTCGGGGCTGGTGAGAACGGACGGCCAGATCGTGTATGGCAGCCGCCTGATCTCCGGGCGTCCGCCCGCGACGATCGCACGCATGGGGATCGCTCATGTGCCGGAAGGCCGTCACCTGTTCCCGGCGATGACCGTCCGCGAGCACCTCGAGCTGGGGGCGGCGTTTGTGCCGGGCGCGTGGGAGCGGCTCGGCGATACCCTGGCCCAGGTGTTCGACCTTTTCCCCCGTTTGCGGGAGCGGCAGCGCCAGATCGCGGGCACGATGAGCGGCGGCGAGCAGCAGATGCTGGCGATCGCCCGGGCGCTGATGGCGCGGCCGCAGATGCTGCTGGTGGACGAGCCGTCCCTCGGCCTGGCGCCGGTGCTCGTGCAGGCGGTCTTCGCGGCGCTGCGCGAGGTCAACCGGCAGGGTGTGACGATCCTGCTGGTCGAACAGAACGTGCGCCAGACACTGGCCGTGGCTCATCGGGGATACGTGGTGGAGAACGGCCGCATCGTGCTGGAAGGACCGGGACCGGAGTTGCTCACGAACCAGCATGTGCGAGCCGCCTACCTCGGACTGTAGCGGCTACACTCGGAAGGTGCGGACTCAGGGGGGCCTGCATGGACCAGGATACGCTTGAGGGGAAAGCGGCCATCGTGACCGGCGCCGGATCTGGGATCGGGCTGGCGATTGCCGGGGCGCTGGCGCGCCGGGGCGCTGCCGTCTGTGTCGCGGAGGTGGACGAGGTCGGTGGCCGCTGGGCCGTAGATGCGATCACCGCGGCCGGGGGGCGCGCGGTGTTCGCGCGCGCCGACGTCTCCCGGGTGGACTCGGTCCGGGCGATGGTCCAGCAGGCCCTGGAGGCCTTCGGCCGGCTCGATATCCTGGTCAACAACGCGGGCCTGCAATTCATCTCGCCGATCGTCGAGTATCCCGAGGTGCAGTGGGACCGCCTGATCGGCATCATGCTGACCGGCACGTTTCTCTGCACGAAGTACGCGCTGCCGCACATGATTCGGCAGAAGTGGGGACGCGTCATCAATATCGCTTCGGCCCACGGGCTGATCGCGTCTCCCTTCAAGTCCGCGTACGTCTCCGCGAAGCATGGTATCGTGGGGTTCACGAAGACGGCCGCGTGGGAAGTGGCGGAGCAGGGCATCACGGTGAACGCCGTCTGCCCCGGCTACGTCCGCACGCCGTTGGTTGAGAAGCAGATCGCCGATCAAGCCCGCGTGCACCGGATCTCCGAATCCGAAGTGGTCGAGCGGATCATGCTGCAGCCGCATGCCCTCAAGCGGATGCTGGAGCCCGACGAGGTCGCGGCGCTCGTGGCCTTCCTCTGCAGCGACGCCGCGGGCGGGATCACCGGTACCGCGCTGCCGATCGACGGGGGATGGACGGCGCATTAGCCGTGCACACCGGGGGAACGAGACTCAGGTGTTTCGCGTAGAGTCGATGCGGACAGTGAAGACGACCAGGAGTCACAGACCATGAGCGGACCATCGTTCACCCCCGGGCAGCGGGCGACCTTCGCCAAGACGATCACCGAGGCGGACATTGGCGTCTTTGCCGGGCTCACCGGCGACTTCAACCCGATTCATGTGGATGCCGAGTACGCCAAGAAGAGCCGCTTCGGCGAGCGGATCGCCCACGGCCTGCTGACGGCCGGTCTGATCTCGACCGTGCTGGGGATGCACCTGCCCGGGCCGGGTGGGATCTTCATGAGCCAGACGCTCAGGTTCCAGCGGCCCGTGCGCATCGGCGATACGATCACGGCCATCGCGGAGGTCACGGCCTACGACGCCAACCGCCGACGCCTGACCCTGCAGACGTCCTGCGTGAACCAGCGCGGGGAGACGGTGCTGGAGGGTGAGTCCGTCGTGCTTGTCGAGCCGGTCCCCGGGTAGTGTCCGCACTGTCCCCATGGCCTCCGCCTTCACAATCAATTCACATTGCATTCATGAGGAATGCATTGCGCTTCGCCACTATGGTGGAAGAACGCGAGCCCCGGGTCCTCTTGACCGCCGTCCGCGGCATGATATTATTAGGGCAAGAAACTATTAGAGAGAGAAATCAATGACGGTTTCATCGAACGAGTGCGCCAGGGAAATCCTCGAAACCATTCCCCTCACGATGCGGGCGATCAAGGGGCAGATGCGCGTCAGCCCCCTCATGAAACTCTCGGAACCGCAGTTCCGCACGCTCATGTTCCTGCGGCGGCACGAGGGCGCGTCGCTTTCAGACGTCGCCGAAGACCTGGGGCTGACCCTGCCGTCTATGTCCAAGCAGATCGACGGGCTCGTGGCCCGCGGCGTCGTCGCGCGCCAGACAGATTCCGCTGACCGCCGGCGCGTGATCCTGACGCTGACGGCGCAGGGGCGCTGGACCCTGCAATCCGTACGAGACATCGCCCAGGCGCATCTGGCGAGGATGCTGGCTGTGCTTGCGCCGTCGCGGCGAGCAACGATCGTCGAAGCCATGCGAGCCCTGCGTCAGGTCTTCTCGACCGATCATGACCATCAAGCGGAACAGGCCAGCCGGCATCTCGGACAGGGCAGCACGCTCCGTGCGCCGTCAAGAGAGAAACTGGAGGTTCGCCGATGAAGCGCATCATCTTGGCCCTGGGTCTGATCGCCGTCCTGGCGGTCGCGGCTTGGGTGCAGCACTCGCGGACCGCGGCCGAGCCCGCATCGGAAGGGATGCGGACTGCGCAAGTCGTCCGGGGCACGCTGACCGTTAGCGTCACCGACTCCGGTACGCTGCAGCCCTACGCCCAGGTAGAAGTGAGGTCGCGCTCGACCGGCACGGTGGTGGACCTGCGCGTCCAGGCAGGCGATCGGGTGACGAAGGGCCAGCTCCTGGCGGTGCTCGACGACAAGGACGCGCGCGCGAACTACGAGACGGCAGTGGCGACGCTCACCAACAGCCAGGCCAAGATGGACTCGTCGCGCAGGACACTCGATGCGACACGCGGGCAGAACACCACCAAGATCACGCAGGCCGAGGATGCGCTCCGCACGGCGCAGGCGCAGTTGACTCAGGTACTTGCCGGCTCGCGCCCTGAGGAGATCGCGCAGGCCCGCGAGGCGCTCCAGCAGACGCAGGCGGCGGCGACGCTAGCCAGGCAGAACCTGGACCGCACCCAGAATCTGTACACGCAGGGCCTGGTCGCCCACCAGGATCAAGATCAGGCGCAGAGCCAGTACGACACTGCCCAGGCGGGGGTCCGGGCGGCACAGGCGAAGTTGAATGAACTCCAGGCCGGAAGTACCCCCGAGGCCATCGCTGTGGCGCGGGCGCAGGTCCGGCAGGCTGAGTCCGCCCTGGCCAACGCGCGCTCGGCGCGGCTCCAGGAGGACGCCCTGGCCGCCGACGTCGCGGCGTCGCAGGCGCAGGTCCGGAGCAGTCTCGGAAATGTGGCCCAGGCGCGTGATCATGTCAACGAGTCACAGGTCACCGCGCCCATCGATGGGATCGTCGCCACCCTGGCGGTTCAGGTCGGGCAGAGTGTGATCGGTGGCGTGAGCAGCGGTGGCACGCTGGTGATGACCATCGCCGACACGAGGGTCATCGAGGCGAACGTCCAAGTTGATGAGACGGATATCGCCCAGGTCCGGGTCGGGATGCCGGTGCGCGTCACGGCGGACGCGCTGCCCGGGCGCACGTTCAACGGCAAGGTCAACAGGATCGCGCCCCAGGCCATCGTCACCCAGAACGTGGCCCAGTTCAACGTCATTGTGGATATTGAAGATCCCGACCGCCTGCTCCGGTTGGGCATGTCCGCCGATGGCCAGTTCATTGTCGCCGAGCGGCAGAACGTGCTCCTCGTGCCGGCGGAGGCAGTCCGAGGGAAAGACGCCAAAGTCGTGCTCGTCGTCGAGGGCCAGAAGCTCGCGGCCGTCGCCGTCGAGACCGGCATCACGGATGGCCGGCAGGTCGAAATCGTCAAAGGCCTGGAGGAGGGTCAGGCGGTATTCGTGGGATCGGCGCAGACGCCCGCCGGCAGCCAGCAGCGCCAGCAGCAACCTGTCAATCCCTTCCAGCCCCAATTCCAGCGCCGAAGCACCGGCCGATAGGTTTCCGGCGATGTCCCTCATCCAGATGCGTGACGTCGAAAAGGTTTACCGGATGGACGGGGTGGAAGTGCACGCGCTGCGCGGCATCTCCCTGTCGATCGAGCCGGGCGAGTTCGTCGCGATCATGGGACCCAGCGGATCGGGCAAGTCGACTTGCATGAACATCGTGGGCTGCCTGGACCGGCCGACGTCCGGGACGTACCGGCTGGACGGAACCGATGTGACAACGCTCGACGATGCGGCGCTGGCGCGGATCCGAAACCGGCAGGTCGGGTTCGTCTTCCAGTCGTACAACCTGTTGCCTCGCACCCCGGCCGTCGAGAACGTGGAGCTGCCGATGATCTACGCTGGGATCGGCACCCGCCGCGAGAAGGCGCTGGCGGCGTTGGGGGCGGTGGGGCTGCGGGAGCGGGCCGGGCATCTTTCCACCCAGATGTCCGGCGGCGAGCAGCAGAGGGTCGCCATTGCGCGCGCGCTTGTCATGTCACCGCCCATCATTCTGGCCGACGAGCCGACGGGCAACCTGGACTCCGCGACGTCCGAAGAGATCATGGGCTTGCTGGACGGGCTCTCGCGGCAGGGCATTACGATCGTCCTGGTGACCCACGAGCCCGACATTGCCGCTCACTCCCGACGGCTGGTGCAGTTCAAGGACGGCCACATCGTACGCGACGGGCCCACGCGCACCATCCTGGCCAGGCCGGGAGGGCTTTCTCGATGAATCTCTCAGCCAGCATGCGCATCGCCCTGCGGGCGATCGTCGGCAATCCCCTGCGGTCGCTACTGACCATGCTCGGGGTGATCATCGGTGTCGGATCGGTAGTCGCCATGATCTCCATCGGGCAGGGCGCGCGCGAGGCCACAACGCAGCAGGTGCAGGCGCTGGGCAGTAATTTGCTGACAGTGTTCGCGGCGTCTCCGCAGCAGGCGGGCATCGCCGGGACAGGGCTGGTGCAGACGATGACCCTCGATGATGCCCAGGCGATCCAGAAGGAGATTCCCCACGTCAACGGCGTGTCCGCCGAGTTCTCGCGGTCGGCGCAGGTGGTCTTCCAGAATGCCAACACCTTCACGCAGATCTCCGGCGTGACACCGCAGTTCCCCGACGTCCGCAACTTCCATCCCGCAGAAGGACAGTTCTTCACCGATGCGGATATCCGGCGGCGGGCGAAGGTCGCCCTGGTGGGCAAGACTGTCGCCGGCAAACTCTTCCCCGGCATCGATCCCGTGGGCCAGCTCATTCGCATTCAGGGGTCGACGTTTACGGTCATCGGCGTGATGGAGGAAAAAGGAGCCACCGGGTTCAGCGACCGCGACGACGTTGTCTTCGTGCCGCTGACGGCCGCGCAATACCGCCTCTTCGGGGTGACGTACATCCGATCCATGTACGTGCAGGTCGACAACGCGGACAATATGGACGCCGTCCAGCAGGGCCTGACCGATCTGCTGCGGACGCGGCACCGAATTCCCGCCTACCGGGACAACGATTTCATCATTCGGAGCCAGGCGGACATCCTGCAGGCGTTCACCGGCGTCTCGCAAACCATGACGTGGTTGCTCGGGGGCGTCGCTGCCGTGTCGCTGATCGTGGGCGGCATCGGCATCATGAACATCATGCTCGTCTCGGTGACCGAGCGGACGCGGGAGATCGGCATCCGCATGGCCATCGGGGCGCAGCGCCGCGACATCCTCCTGCAGTTCCTGGTCGAGTCGGTCACGGTCAGCGTCACCGGTGGTTTGATCGGGATCGCCTTGGGGATCCTGGGTTCGAGGCTGATCACGCAACTCGCGGGATGGGCCACGCTGCTGTCGCCGCAGGCTATCCTCCTGGCGTTTGTGTTCGCCGTCGCCGTCGGGGTCTTCTTCGGGCTTTACCCGGCGCAGCGCGCAGCCAAGCTGGACCCGATCGAGGCCCTGCGGCATGAATAACGCCGGGGACGCACGCGGACGATCGACGACAAGAAACGCCGACGGGTAAGGGAGGCCAGATGACGTCGTGTAGGATGTGGGTCGGGATTGCCGCTTTGGTCGTGGTGCTCGTAGGCGGAGGCGTCTACTACAACCGCAGCCGGACTGCGACGCAGCCTCGGCGCGTCAGCGATCCTGGATTGGCTGTGCTCAGCTCGATCCGGACGCTGGAAAGCGAGCCCGCGACGCAGCTCTCAAAGGATCAGATCGCCAAGATTCTTCCTTTCGTGAAGTCCCTCAAGGATATTCCCCTGTCCGACGCGGACGCTGTCACGGCGATCGCGCGAGCCGTGACTGATACGTTCACGCCCGCGCAGAACGCCGCGCTCGAGGAAGCCAGGAAGCGCTTTCAGGAGCAGCAGGGCACCCGGGGCGCCCAGGCCGGCGGTGCACCAACCGTCGGCGGTCCATCAGGTGTCGCCGGTCCGCCCGGCCTCGGCGGAAGAACCGGGTTCAGCGGTGGATCCGGGTCCGGCGGCCGGGGCGGATCAGGTGCGTCCCGCGGGGGCCGCACGGGCTCGATCGGAGGATTTGGTGGATTGAGTAGCGAGCAGCGGGCACAGTTTCGTGCGCGTGCCTTCGACAGGATGATCGGCTATCTCGAGCAGCGAATGAAGTAACTAATCCCTGGGTGATTCCGGAGGTATCGATGCGCACGATCACGCTCATCGTGGCTCTCTTGCTGGTGAGTCCGCTGGCCGGGCCGGCGGCGGCCCAGACGCCGCAAACGCCCCAGAACGCGCAGACGCCACGCGCGATGACGCTCGTCGACCTCGTCTCCGCGGCCGACCAGCGCAACCCGACGATCGCGGCGGCGCGCCAGGCCGTCCTGGCGGCCGAGGCGAACGTGGCGCTGGCGCGCGCGGGCCGGGGGCCGACCTTTACGGCCAACGAGAGCACGGCGACGGCCGGCGGCGGCAATCCGGCCAGCAACCCGGCGTTCTCGAGCTCAGTATCGATCACGGCCTCGTACGCGATCTACGACAGCGGGCAGACCGTGTACGCGGTGCGTCAGGCTGAGGCGAATCTGCGATCCGCGCGGCTCGCGCTGGAGGCAGTCCGGCAGGATACGTCACAAACCGTGGCCCTGGCGTACCTGGCCGTGCTGCGCGGCCAGATCGCGGTGGATCAGAGCCAGCAACAGGTAGTGCTGAGCCAGGACCTGCTGCGGCTGGCCGAAGGCCAGTTTCGGGCCGGTGTGGTCGCCCGCGCCGACGTCGTGAGCGCACAGGCGAACTTGG
>JBGPLF010000004.1:0-39293 GCA_041486265.1 bacterium | reverse complement strand
CTTCTGGTTGAAGAACTCGAGGCCGGTGATGTCGGAAGGCAGCAGGTCGGGCGTGCACTGGATCCGGCGAAATGAACACCCCAGCGACCGGGCCAGCGCCTTGGCCAGCATCGTCTTGCCGATGCCGGGCACGTCCTCGATGAGAACATGGCCCTCGCACAGCACAGCCACCAGCGCCTGCTCGATGACCTCGGCCTTGCCGATGATCACGCGCTCGACGTTGGCGCGCACGCGCCGGGCCAGCGGCTCCACGCCGGTGACGGCGTCCATGTGCGCGGGGTTCGGCAGAGCCCTGGGCGCTCCCTCCACTCCCTTGCCCGATTCTGGTGTGGAAGGAAAGACGCGCCCGGTGTCGGACGATTAGAAGGTTCGGACGCCGCTACCGCCGGGGTGAGGTGAATGGCAATCAATCTTCAGAAGCTTCGAACCGCCAAAGCATTCGGCAGCAAGCTATGGGTGCTGGTGCGGCCCTTCTGGGTCTCGGAGGAACGCTGGATCGCGCGCGGACTGCTGGTGCTGCTGGTCGGGCTTAACCTGGGGATCGTCTACGTCAACGTGCTGCTCAACAACTGGAACCGGGTGTTCTTCGATGCGCTGCAGAACAAAGATTTCGCCACCTTCAAGACCCAACTGCTCCGCTTCACCGTCCTCGCCTTCGCATATATCGCGCTGGCCGTCTATCAACTGTATCTGAGGCAGATGCTGGAGATACGCTGGCGGCAATGGTTGACACGGCGGTACTATCAGGAATGGTTGTCCAACCAGGCCTATTACCGGCTGGAGCTCAAGGACTACGGAACGGACAACCCCGAGCAGCGCATCCAGGATGACATCAGGTTGCTGGCCGCTAACACCCTGAGCCTGTCCCTGGGGCTGCTGAGCTCGGCGGTCACACTCGTGTCCTTCCTCTCGATCCTCTGGAACCTCTCGGGGGCCCTGAGTTTCGTCATCCTTAGCGCCTCGATCACGATCCCCGGCTACATGGTCTGGGTCGCCTTCCTGTACTCGCTCATAGGCTCATTGGGCGCGCACTGGATCGGGCGTCCCCTGATCCAGATCAACTATAACCGGCAGCGCTTCGAAGCCGACTTCCGCTATCGGATGACACGCATCAGGGAAAACGCCGAGAGCATCGCGCTCTACGGCGGCGAGGACGGCGAGTCGAAAGGGCTGGATGGCAGCTTCATCAACATCTGGCGCAACTGGTGGGCGTTGATGAAGCGGCAGAAGAGTCTCACGTGGTTCACGGCGGGCTTTGGGCAGGTGGCCATCATCTTCCCATTCCTGGTCGCGGCCCCCAGATATTTCTCCGGCGCCATTCCACTGGGAGGGCTGACACAAACCGCGGACGCCTTCGGTCAAGTGCAGGGCTCGTTGTCGTGGTTCGTCGATGCCTACACGGAGATCGCCGACTGGAAGGCGAGCGTGGACCGCCTCCTGTCCTTTGGATCGGCAATCGATCGGGCCAGGGAGGAAGCCGCCTCAACGGACGGGATCTTTGTGGAACAGAACACCGTCCCGGCCCTGGAAGTACGCGGGCTTGATCTCGAGGTCCCGACCGGACGCGTGTTGCTGAAGAACGTGAACGAGCGGATCGAGGCCGGTGAGGCTGTGTTGATCACAGGACCGTCCGGCAGCGGAAAGACGACGTTGTTCCGTGCCCTCGCAGGCATCTGGCCTTTCGGGCGCGGCACCGTGCGCACCCCATCCAGCGCGAGGATCCTGTTCCTCCCGCAGAAACCCTATCTACCCCTGGGCAGGCTCAAGGAAACGGTGTGCTATCCCGGCGCAACCGACGGCGTCAGTGACGCCTCGGTGATCGAGGTGCTCGAGGCGTGCCGCCTTGGGCACCTGACAGAGCGGCTGCATGAGGCCGCGAACTGGTCGATGGCGTTGTCGGCCGGCGAGCAGCAGCGGGTGGCCTTCGCGCGGGTGCTCATCAACCGCCCGGATTGGGTGTTTATGGACGAAGCCACCTCCGCGGTGGACGAAGACACCGAGCGTCACCTGTACCGGCTGGTCCAGGAGCGGCTCAGGAACGCGACCATCATCAGCATCGCGCACAGAACCACGGTATCGGCATTTCACCACAGGCAGATGCACATCGAACCCGACCGGCAGGTCATCACGGTATCGCCCTTGCCCGGATGAGGGGTGCCCATCATTCGCCCCAGGTGTCCCGGAGGACCCTGACCCAGTTGCCGTGTGCCAGCTTCGTCAGGTCTTCCCGCGCGAACCTGCGGTCCCCGAGCGCCTGCATCAGTTTGGGCAGGCCGGCGGCATCCTTCAGCTCAGCGGGCATCGTGGCGCCGTCGAAATCTGAGCCAAGGGCCGCACAGTCGATCCCCATTCGGTCAACCATATAGGTAATGTGGTCAACCAGACGCGAGATCGGCGTGTTCGCATCCCTGCCACCATCTTCGCGCAGGAAGCCGACGTGGAAGTTGAGACCGGCGACGCCGCGGCTCCCCCGGATGGCGTCGAGTTGCTTATCGGTCAGGTTGCGTGGTGAGGCCGACAGGACGTGCGCATTCGAATGCGTGGCGACGAGCGGCGCGTCGCTGATCGCCGCGACGTCCCAGAATCCCCGCTCGTTGATGTGGGACAGATCGATCATCACCTTGCGGCGGTTGAGCTGCCGGACGAGTGTCTTCCCGGCGTCGGTCAGGCCGTCGCCCGTATCGGGCGAGTGCGGGAACTTGAACGGCACGCCCTTGCAGTAGCGGTTGCGGCGGCTGTGCGTGAGACCGACCGACCGGAGGCCGGCCGCGTAGAACGTCTCGAGCGCGTCCCCATCCGGATCGAGCGGCTCGGCCCCCTCAAAATGCAGCAGCATCGCGAAGACCCCGCTGTCGAGGCAGCGCTGTAGTTCGGCGGCTGTCCGGACGATCTTCACCGCGCCGTTCGACGCCGGCGGGATCTGCAGGAGGCGCCCGAAGAGGCTCAACGCGGCCGACTCAGCGTAGTCGAGCGACATCGGTTCTGGCCAGGTGCGCTCATCTCCATAGATGTTCAGCACGACGTCCGGCGAGGGGACGCCTCCCGGCGACTTCTCGGCCGTCACAGGGTCTCGAATGTACATCGCGAAGAACCCGCCGCCCAGGCCGCCTTCGCGCGCACGCGGCAGGTCGATGTGGCCGTCGTCGGACCGATCGAAGAACGATCGACGCGTCTTGACGATGCTGAGGATCGTGTCGTTATGCCCGTCGAAGATCGGTGGGAACGCAGTCGTTGCGTGGGTCACGCTGTTGCCCTCCTCTGAGACATTGACTGGCCGAGGTGTCAGGCCCATTCGGGAAAGCAGGCCTTCCAATTTTCGTGGATGATCCGGTCCTGTACCTCTTTGGGGATCTTCGGCAGGTTCGTCCCTTCCACCGGCGCGTTCACGTTGCGCAGGCCGTTGATGACATTCGTGATGGTCCCGGAGGGGAAGTCGGACGCCAGCAGGATCTTGTGGTCGACCCCATACTCCATTGCGGTCACCATCGCCTGCCAGTACCGCCAGGGCCGGTAATGGACGGCGGAGATGTCCGTGTACACGTTGGGGCACTTGCGGATCAGCACCACCATATCTTCTTCCCACGGATGGCCGAGGTGGGCGATGATCATCCTCAACTCTGGAAACTCCATCGCGATGTCCTCGAGCTGGAGCGGCAGAGCCCAATTGAGCCTAGCCCGGCTCGGAAACGTCGTGCCCTGGTGCCACATGACCGGCAGGTTGTGCTGCGCGCACTTCTGAAAGAGCGGCCAGTGCTTCCGGTCCTGTGGATCGAAGTGCTGATAGGTCGGGCCCAGCTTAAGTCCTCTGAGCCCGAGGTGCGTGACGCAGTACTCGAGTTGCTCGACGCAATCGGGATCGTTGGGATCCACCGACGCCCAGCCGACCAGCTTCCCCGGATGCTGGCGGACGTAATCGGCGATCAATTCGTTCGGTACCCACACGCCCACAGCCCGGGCCTGAAAGCCGAACACGACGACCTTGTCCGCCGGCTCCGACGCCTTCCAGTGATCCTCGGGCTTCGAGTCGTAGGAATGAAGATCCAGTTTCGCCGAGTACGCCTGGCCGGCGGAGAACTTCAGCTTGACGAGCTTCGACGCCAGGGCTTCCTGCGCGAAGCGCTCACCGACATGATCGGGATACCACATGATGTGGGTGTGACAGTCGACGATCACGGCGTATCCTCCTCGGCCGGAACGTTCCGGGCTATAGGGGCAGTAACTCCAACTCCTCGAGGATCTTGCGCAAATCTTCGCGGTCTTCGATCGTGAGGGGCAACAGTGGTGGGCGCACCGCGCCTCCGGGCATACGCAGCATGTTCATCGCTTCCTTGACGACGGAGATCGCGTAGCCCTTGCGTCGCTCCCGCAGCGCCGCCAGCGAGCGAATCTTGTACGCAACGATCGCGTTCAACTCATCCCAACTGGCGTTTGTGCCCGCCTCCCAAACAGCCATGCTGAGGTGCGGGGCGAAGTTGACGATCCCGGACGTAAACATCTTCGCCCCCGCCGCAAAGTACGGCCCGGCGACCGTCTCGGCCATCCCGTTGATCCAGGCCATCCGGTCGCCCAGGCGCTCTTTCGTCTCGATGAACATCTTGATGTCGCCGTATTCATCTTTGAACGCGATCACCGAGTCGATCTCAGCCAGCCGCTCCACCATCGCGGGGGTGTAGACCGCGCCCCTGGTGCTGAACACCATCATCCCGAGACCGGTCGCCCGCGCCAGCGCTTGGTAGTGCCGGAAGGCGCCTTCCTCCGACGGCTCGACGAAATAGAACGGATTGACCATGAGCCCATCTGCGCCCACCAACTCCGCGTGCTGGGCGAGTTGACATGCTACCCGAGTGCTGTAGCCGATGCCGACCAGGACGGGCACCCGGCGGCGCGCCGCCTCGACGACCGTGCGAATGACGGCGCGGTACTCATCCATCTCGAGGGAGAAAAATTCGCCGGTCCCTCCGCACGCGACGATCCCGTGGACGCCGGTGATGCACAGGTGGTCGATGTGCCGGGCGAGCCCATCGTGATCCACCCGGTCATCATGGGTAAATGGTGTGGGGGTGAAAGCCAGAACGCCGTTCAGGCTGCGCTTCAGGTCCTCGGGAGTCATCACACTCTGGACCGCGCGGCCCGGCGCGGCGTCAGGCCCGCGTAGCCGGCGGCACGCATCCCTCGGTCGGCGGCCGCCAGGATGTCATCGATCACACGATCCATGGCTCGCTGCGTCCACCGGAACGCCGGCCCGGTGATTGAAATGGCGCCCACGCTGCGCCCCTGCGCGTCGACGAGGGCCAGCGCGATGCAGCGCACGCCGACGCGACCTTCCTCGCGGTCGATGGCATATCCGCGCGCGTGCGTCGCCTCGAGTTCGGCCAGCAGGACCTTCCGGTCGGTGATCGTGTTGGGCGTCCGCCGCTCGGGCTTGAGGCCGAGGACGAGTCGGCGGCGCTCCTCATCGGGCAGGCTGGCCAGAAAAGCCTTGCCCAGCGCGGTGCAGTGCAGCGGGTCCCACGTGCCGACAGGGCAGGAGACGCGAATGACATCGGGACTATCCACCCGCATGACGTGCAGCATCTCGTAGTGGTCGAAGAGGGCCAGGTGCACACTCTCGCCGCTGATGTCGCGCAGGGACTCCAATATCGGGAGCAGCCGGTCGGAGCGAAGGAACTGATCGACGGCCGCGCGCCCAATCGAGATCAGGGTGGGGCCCATGTGATAGGTCAGACCCGCTTCGTCTCGCGCCGCCCACCCCTGTTGCTCGATGGTCCGCATCAAGCGTGAGGCGCTCGACTTGTGCACGCGGAGCACGTCAGCGATCTCCCCGAGGCTCGCCCCCGGATGGTCCCGCAGGAAGTGGATCGCGTCAATCACCCGAGACGCGGATTTCATCGGCTGCTCCGTGATCTCCGGTATTGCAAGAATCGCAACGGCGTTGCAGAATAAGTCCACTACAGACTAGCCCGACGCCGGTCTCACTGTCAACGGCGGACCATCCTCGCGTAGTCCTCTCATCGCAGTTCACTGAAAGTCGCGGCTCGGCACCGTCGGAAGCCGGGTGTTCAGTTCCGGCTTCCACATCTTCTGCACGACGATGTGCACCACGCCCTGCTGTTTCTGCAGCCGGCCGGTCACCCCGAGCAGCGGCGCCGACTTCGCGAGCAGCGCGTTGCGTTCGAACACCCGCGGCCAGACGACGAGATTCACGAACCCGCTCTCGTCCTCGAGGGTCATGAAGGTCACCCCAGACGCGGTTCCCGGCGTCTGCCGGCAGATCACCAGGCCTGCGTAGCGTACCGTCTCGCCGTCACTCACGCCCGCCACTGTCTGTGCGTCGGGCAGGCCCGCGGCGGCAAGTTGATCCCGCAACGGCTCGAGCGGATGTCCACGGACGCTGTGGGACGCGGCGTCGTAATCCCAGGCGATCTCCTCGAGAGCATTGAGGCTATCGAACCGCGGAATCGTCTCGACCATCTCGACTTGCAAGGTCATGCCGTGACGTTTGGCAAGCGCGCGCACCTGCCACAGCGCCTCCCGCCGGTCCACGCCCAAACCCTCGAAGGCACCGGCCCTCGCCAGGGCGATGAGCGCGCCGGCGTCCAGACCGGTCCGGCGCACGAGGTCGTCGAGCGACGTAAACGGCGCCCCCGTGCGCGCCGAGGTGATGCGCTGTCCGTCATCCTCGCCCAGCCCCTTCACATAACGCAGCCCCATCCGAACTGCGAACCCCCAGGCGCCTTCGCGCCGCTCTTCGAGCGTGGAATCCCACGCGCTGTGCACCACATCGATGGGACGCACCTCCACACTGTGCCGCCTGGCGTCCTCAACGATCGTCGATGGTGCGTAGAAACCCATGGGCTGGGCGTTCAGCAGCGAGCATGTGAACTCGGCGTGGTAGTGGCACTTGAGATATGCGGACGCGAACGCGACCAGCGCGAAGCTCGCGGCATGAGACTCCGGAAAACCATATTCGCCAAACCCACGGATCTGATCGAAGACGCGCGCCGCGAACTCTGACGTAATTCCTTTGGCCTCCATGCGCGAGATGAGCCGGTCGCGGTGCCGCTCGATCCGGCCGGATCGCCGCCACGCTGCCATGTCGCGCCGCAGTTGATCGGCCTCGCCGGGCGTGTAGTCGGCGGCTACCACGGCCAGGCGGATGACCTGCTCCTGAAACAGCGGGACACCGAGGGTCTTGCCGAGGACCGGTTCCAGCGACGGGTGGGGATAGACGACCGGTTCTTCACCGTTGCGGCGGCGCAGGTACGGATGAACCATACCGCCGACAATCGGTCCCGGGCGAACGATGCTCACCTCGACCACTAGGTCATGGTAGGTGCGCGGCCGCAGCCGCGGCAGCATCGCCATCTGCGCGCGGCTCTCGATCTGGAAGACCCCAATCGTATCGGCGCGGCAGATCCCTTCGAAGGTCTTCGCGTCATCCCACGGGATCGTCGCCATCGACAGGTCGATGCCGCGATGTTCCTTCAGGAGCGTGAACGCTAGGTGCAACTGTGTGAGGGCCCCCAACCCGAGCAGATCCACCTTGAACAACCCCACACCCTCCACGCTGTCCTTGTCCCACTGGATGACCGTCCGCTCGGGCATCGCCGCGTTTTCGATCGGGACCAGCGTGGGCACGGGCTCGTGCCCAAGCAGGAATCCGCCGGGGTGAATTGACAGATGGCGTGGAAAGTCAAGAACCTCGTTGGCCAGGTGCGCCAGGTGCCGGTGCAGCGGCGCCTCGGGATCGAGACCAGCCTCGCGAAGCACGTTCGGCATGACGTCGCCGTAATGCGAGAGCAGCTTCGCCAGGCGATCCAGCGTCGTGGGCGACAACCCCAATGCCTTGCCGACGTCGCGCACCGCCGACCTAGTGCGATAGCGGATGATGTTCGCAACCATCGCGGCACGGTCCCGGCCGTACTTCTGGTACACCCACTGGATCGCTTCCTCACGCCGGTCGTGCTCGATGTCAAGGTCGATGTCCGGCGGCTCGGCGCGCTCTCGGGACAGGAACCGTTCGAACAACAGGTCCATCCGCACCGGGTCGACGGCGGTGATCCTCAGGCAGTAACAGACCGCAGAGTTCGCCGCCGATCCGCGGCCCTGGCACAGGATCCCGCGCAAGCGGCAAAACTGCACAATCTCGTACATGGTGAGGAAGTAGCCGCAGTAGTCCAGCTCATCGATGAGCGCAAGTTCGCGTTCAAGTTGCGCGGCCACGTTCCGTGGGGTCTCATCCCCGTAGCGCTCCCGCGCGCCCGCGAAGGTCAGCTCGCGCAGCCACTGCGAGGATGTCTTGCCGTCGGGGAGGTCCTCAGACGGGTACCGGTATCGCAGCTCGCCTAGCGAAAACGTGCAGCGCGACGCGATCTCGTTCGTGAGCGCCACGGCGCGGGCATCGTTCTCGAACAGCGCCGCAAACGCGAAGGGCAATTTCAGATCGTGCTCGCCGTTGGGCTTGAGGATCTGGCCGGCGTCTGCGAGCGTCACGCCATGGCGAATACACGCGAGCGCGTCCTGCACGGGCCGGCGTGACGGCGTATGGTACAACACCTCGACCGCTCCGGCCACCGGCATTCCGTACCGCGCGGCGCGCTCGCGCAGCCGGGCCTCCCGGCGGACTTCAGTATCGCGCCGGTGCCGCGCCGCCATCGCATATACCCCATCATGGAACGCGTCGCGCAAATGCCCGGCCACCGCCTCCGGGTTGGACTTTGCATCCGCACTCGACTCCGACACCAGCAGGCTCCGGTCGCCGCCCCACAGGGCAATCAATCCCGCGGCGTGACCGTATACCTCATCCCAGGTCACCGAACTCTCGCCCTTTGGAGAGCGCAGCCGGCCGGCGGTGAGCAATCGACAGAGATTCGCGTATCCGGTCCGGTCCCGGGCGAGGAGCACGATCACCGTGCCATCCGACACCGTGACCTGCGAACCCACAATGAGCTGCACGCCGAGCTCGCGGGCTTTCAGGTAGGCTTCGACGATGCCGTAGACGCCGTCGCGGTCGGTGATCGCAATCGCGCGCAGCCCGAGCCGGTGCGCCTCTTCCACCAGCTCCTCAGGATGCGAAGCGCCTTCGTGAAACGAGAAATTCGTCTTGCACCAGAGGGGGACGTAACTCATTCCACTCGTCCATGCAGAAACCAGCACCGGCGCCGCCGATCGTAGTACACCCATAGCAGTTCGCCCCGGCGCGTCTCAACGAAGTAGTAGTCGCGGCGCACCTCGCGCACCCACCAGCCTCCGGACAGGACGTACGGGCCGGTCTGATCGGCCACCGACCCGCGCACCACGCCCGAGATGAGCCAGCCGTCGTCGTGCGTCGCGCGCGGCGCCGCGGGCAGCGCGAGTGGCCGTGAATACACGCGGCGAACGAGCGTCCGCGTCTCCACCTGGCGAGGCCGTGGGACCTGCAGCCGCTCCAGCGGCTCCCATCCGAAGCGGGCTTCGGGCAGGTGTCCTTTCCGCAGCACGGGACGCACCACCGCATCATCGCCCAGCTCCGCGCGCAGCCTGGCCAGCGCCCGGTTGCCGGCCTCCAGGTCTCGCTGCTGGTGCTCGGTGAAGAGACGGATCTGATCTGGCGCGGCGGGCTGGCCGTTCGCCTCCAGTTCAATCTCGATCACTCCGGCCAAAAGCCGCACAGACTCCAGCCGAAGGCGCACGAGATCGAGAATCTGCACGGGGTCGAGCGTCGGACCCGCGGGACGGATCCGTTCGGCGCACCATGGCTGCCTGTCCGGTCGCAGCCGCACGTCCAAGGCGGCCAGGGCCTGCCCGCGGGACGCGAGCGCCGCCAGCACGGGATGCAACAGCCGCTTGATGAGGAACAGCAGCCCGCTCGCGTCGATCTGGGGATTATCGAGAAGCACGGACCGCTGGATCGGATCGGGCGGCACCTGCGGTTGCAGCGGGGTCCAGAGGTCGCCGGCCGCCATCCGGTGCAACCGATAAATCTCAGGCCCGAACCGCTCCAGGAGTCCTTCGGCGGGAAGACGCAGCAGCGCGCTCACCGACCGCACGCCGAGCTGGTACAGCGCGGCGCATGTCTCTGGCGGAATCGACAGGCGATCGAGCGGAACGCGCCCAGCTTCTTCGCGCTCGTCGCTCGGGTCCGAAAACACCCGTACGCTCCGGGCGATCCTGGCGACGGCGCACGTGCCGAATCGGGTGAATCCCACGACCACGACCGCGGTGAATCCCGTGCCGATGAGATCCGCCCGCACGGCGCCGGCCCAAACATCAAGGGAATCGTATAGACGGTGCAGTCCTGAGACGTTCGTCCAGAACACGCCCTGCTCTTCGGACGATGTCTCCACTCCAGGTGAGAAGGCGCGCAGCCGCGCGGCGATCGCGTCCACCGTGCTGGTCACATGCAAGGGAGCAACAGGGGCCGCGCGGAGATCCGGCACAAGCGAGAGCGCCGACGCGTAGCTCAGGCCCGGCGCGACGCCGGACTTTCTGGCCCGTCCATTGACCCAGAGAATCGGGCTCTGGGGTCTGTCCTCGGCAACGACCACCACTGGATGTGCCCGCCAGTCTGGCCGGTCGTGCAGCACGATCTGCAGCGGCAGCGCCGGGACGTTAACGCATGCCAGGCGCTCCACGGCACACCTCATCGTGCCCCCAGGTCGGTCCCCGCCGCTTGTCCTTGAGGACCTCGAGCCAGCAGCGGAACTGGTCAGAGGCGATCCGTCGCCGCCGGGCCCGCACGCGCAGGGAGATCAGGGATCCGAGAGAGGGTGTGCCGGCGGGCGCTGCTGCACCAGTGTGCTGCGTCAGGAAGACCAGAGCGGTGTGGTTGCGCTGCGCGAGCGAGGCCAGGCGCGCCATCAGGGGAACCGGGATGCGCGGGTTGGAACCAGCGTCCACGACGACGAGCCCGAACGAACCCGATCGGATCAACTTGTCCGCGGCACGCGCGCCGCGGGCCGCGTCCGGCACACGAACCACGACGAGCGCGTCCAGATCGATGCCGCTCTCGAGGACATCCGGGACGAAAAAGAGGCTCTCCGACGACATGACCCAGGCCGCCTGCTCCCCCTCCTGCTGCGCGTCGAGAACGAGCCTGAACGCCATGGTCAGAGCGGCGGTGTCCTCGGTCCCGGCCACCTCGACAAGGCGGCCCGCGGTGATGGCCAGGCTCCAGGGGATCGGCTGGGGCCGGGTTTCTGGGAGGGGGATACTGCGTAGGGGTAGGATCGCCACAGGGGCCTCTTGGGGTACCGGGGTGATTCAGGTAACACTATTTATACGAACGTATGTTCGGTAAGTCAAGGGGCGAACAGTTTGTAAGCCCGAGAGGGAGGACGTCGTATTTGTCAGGAGCGCACAAGGCTGACGAACGCGCCCGGGGACACGATGGGAATGCCCAGGTATTCTCGAAGCGGCAGGAGGTGGCGGCGGTCTCCGGTGACGACGTAATCTGCACGCCCGGCCACCGCGCACGCCAGCACGAGGTCGTCGTCGGGGTCTTCGGGGATCACCGGGGGGATCGGGTCCGGTAGGGCGACAACGTCCGAGAACGCCCGTAGGGCGGTTGCGGAAGCGGTGACCGTCCCGCGGGTGATCCCCCGATAGGTTCTCAGGATCTTGGGCCTGAGCAGGACATCCCCGTATTCAACAAGCAGTTCCTCACACGTCACCAGCGTAAAGGCGCCCGCTCGCCATTCCTGAAGAATGACTCCTGCCGGGCCGACAGGCGTGATCGTTCCAGAAACGAGCGTATTGATGTCAAGGACGGCCCTGATCACCGCCGGCGGCGCTTCCGCCGCACCTGTCGCACGGCCTCTTCGACATCACGTTCGACCTGGCTCGGTTTCGCCTGCTTGTTGGCCTCCCAGATCCGATCGAACACAACGAGGGCCTGGTCGCGATACTGCTTCCAGCGCTCATACTCTTCAATGGACATCACGGCCGCCATGGGCTTCCCATGCCGGGCAATCAGGGTGCGGTCTCCGCGATAATAGGCTGACTGCACGATGGTCGGAAGCTGCCGTCGGGCGTCCTGGATTGAGAGACGTCGTTCCATGGTCTCCACCTAACATCCTGTACTTTTAGTACAGATTGTACAGAGTACCGGCCGTGGCGTCAATCGGCCCAGTGCTACGGAGCAGCGCGGCCTATCGCAAGAATCGCTCGATGACGTTCCTGGTAATCCGCGAGATGTTCGCATCCACCAGCACACACGACACGTACGTGATCGACCCCACCGAGAAGACGGCGCCGCCGCGCTCGACCTCGTAATACACCATCTCCGCGCCACCATCGTCGGGGTTCGTGCCCTTCGCGAGCAGCACCGTACCCGGCGGTGAAAACCCCTTGCTCCTTTATCCGTCTCGTGTCCCGAGGCGCCGCGTTCGTCGCTGACATACCCAAAAGCATCGCATTCCTCCGGCCGGCGTCCGCTTCTGACAATACGGCACTGCGCGCGGACAACGCAACCGTGCTTGATGCGTGCGGGTTGAAGGATGCGCCATTGCAGGCACGAACATTGCAGATTACACCCAAAGACCACCACGTGAAGGGAGTGCCGTATGCCGTCTGGACGACGCCGCATTCGCCTGACGTTTGTCGCCACGGGGGAGTCCGTGGCTGCCGAGATGCTCGATGACGAGGCTCCGGCGACCTGCCAGCTTGTCTGGGACCAACTGCCGATGGAGTATGGCTCGCTGCACGGACAGTACTCCGGCGCCGAGGTCTTCATCCTCCTCGACACCCCAAAGCCCGCGCCGGCCGAGAATCGGACGCAGCTTCCCCTACCGGGTGAGATCCTGTACTGGTCCGAGACGGGCAGCAGCGTAACGGGGAGCGGCAAGGCGGTGGCGGAGATCTGCCTGATCTACGGTCGCGCGGTCGTCCTTCGCGGGCCGGAAGGTGTGCCGTCGCACGGCAACCTCTTCGCGCGGATTCCCGGCGATTGGAAGTACGACTGGCGCGAGTTCGCGGAGGCGTGCCGCCGCGTGCGCACCAAAGGACCGCAGCGCCTGCGCATCGAGCGGGTCGAAGGCTGAGCGGCCGGTGGCGCTCCCCTCGGAGGAGATGCTTCACCGGCTCGGCAGCGGAGCATCGATCACGGCTGTCTGCGCCGCCGCCGGCCTGACGCGTCGGCAGTTCGACGAATGGTGGACGGTCGAAGTGTCCTCCCGTGTGCCGCAGACCTCGGGGGCGGTGCGCGTCGCCGTCTCCGGCGGGGCAGAGATCCTGCGTGACCGGTGGGGCATTCCCCACATCTTCGCGCGGAAAGATGCGGCCTTGTTCGAGGGATTTGGGTATGCGATCGCCCAGGACCGGCTCTGGCAGCTCGACTACCTGCGCCGCAGGGCGCTGGGCCGCCTGGCCGAGATCCTGGGTCCCGAGGCGTTGAGCCTGGACGTCATCGCCCGCACCGTCGGCCTTCACCGGATCGCGCGAGAAGAACTGAAGCGACTTCCCGGGGAGACGCGCGCGCTGCTCGAGCACTTCGCCTCGGGCGTGAACGCCTGCATCGAACAGCGCCGGGGACGCCTGCCCATCGAGTTCGGCCTGCTCGACTACACCGCAGAGCCATGGACGCCGCTGGACTCGGTGGCGATCTTCGGAGAGTTCCGCTGGTACCTGACCGGCCGGCTGCCGGTGATCGCCATCCCGGAGCTCGCGAAGCGCACCTTGAGAGATGACGCGCTCTATCGCGCGTTCCTGACGCCCGAGGCCGGGGACGAGAGCATCGTGCCGCCCGGCACGTATCCCGCGCGATGGACGCCGGTGGAACCGCTCGGCGAAGTGATCGGCACACTCGACGAGGGCGCCGGCAGCAACAACTGGGTAGTCTCGGGCACCCGCAGCGCGACAGGGAAACCTCTGCTGTCCAGCGACCCGCACATTGCCTTCGGCAGCACGTCGTGCTGGTGGGAAGTCCATCTCTCCGGAGGATCGTTCAACACCGCGGGGATGGCGTACGTCGGCGTCCCCGCGGTGATCATGGGGCGCAACGTGCGGGTCGGCTGGGGCATCACGAACAATATCTGCTCGCAGCGCGACCTCTACCAGGAACGGACCGATCCGCAGCATCCAGGATGCTTCCTCTATGACGGCAAGTGGGAACCGGCGCGTGAGGTCACCGAGGAGATCACGGTCAGGGGCGGCGCGGCCGTGCGCAAGGTCATCCGGTTTTCACACAACGGTCCCATCGTGGACGAGCTCCTGCCCGAGCCCGCCCGGGACACCGGCCCGGTCTCGCTGCGCTGGCTGGGGGCCGAGTTCTGCGACGCGCTCTCCTCGGCGCTGCACGCCAACCGGGCCCGTTCGTGCACCGAGTTCCGGGAAGCCCTGAGAGACTGGCGGGTCCCGACCTGGAGTTTCGTGTTCGCCGATATCGAGGGGCACATCGGGTATCAATGCGTCGGACGGATCCCGATCAGGGAGCACTGGGATCGGGGCTACAGGTCCGGCTGGGACCCCGACCACGAGTGGAAGGATCTGGTATCCTTCGACAGCATGCCCGCGCTGGCCGATCCTCCCACGGGTTGGATCAGGACGGCGAACAACCGCACCGCGCCGGCGGATTATCCCTATCCACTGTCCGGCACCTGGAGCAGCGGCCACCGGGCCATGCGGATTCGCCAGATGCTCGAGCAGCAAGACCGCTATTCAACAGACGACTTCGCGCGCATGCAGATGGATGCGCTCTCGCTGCGGGCGGTCGAGGCCATCCCGCGGCTGCTCAAACTGCTCGAAGGAGTACCCGACGAGCGCGTGCGCCGCGCCGCACTGTCTCTGCGAACCTGGAACTGCCGGATGGAACCACAAGAGGTTGGAGCGGCGCTTTTCGAACTCTTTTTCGGCCGGTGGTGCCAAGCCGTGGCGCAGGAGCGATTCCCTCCGGCGCAGGCGGGTCTTGTGGCGGGCGCGCTGTCAGGACTGGCGCTCGCCCTGCTCGCAGAGGATCGCAGTGGATGGTTCATCCGCGGAGATCGGACGGAAGCGGCGGTCGATGCGTTCCGCCGCGTGCTCGATGACCTCGAGGCGCGGTGCGGTCCCGACATGCCGCAGTGGACCTGGGGGCGCGTGCATACCATTACCCTCCATCACGTCCTGTCCGGGCGCGGGGACCTGTCAACGCTGCTCGATCGGGGCGGCGATCCAGTGAGAGGCAGCGGCGTCACGGTCTGCAACACGGGCTATGATCCAAACTACCTGGCGGCGATGGGCGCGAATTACCGGTTGATCGCCGACATGAACACGCAGCCGCCCGGTCTGTGGGCGGTGGACTCAGCGGGGACGTCGGGCGATCCGGCCAGCGCGCACTACTGCGATCAATTGCCCGAGTGGCTGGCCGGACGCCATCACTACATCCCCCTCGAGAGGGCGGACGCTGAGCGCGACAGCACGAGCACGCTGGTACTCACACCGATGCCGGGGGCGGGCTGACCCCCGAAGAGCAGGAGGTGCCAGTGCCCACGAGAATCAGGAGCGTACTTCGGACTCAACCAGCAAGTCAATTCGGGGGGTGCACACATGCGTAGATACACGCGAGTGGTCTTCGCGCTGTTGCTGGGTTTCCTGGTCGCGGCGGGTGTCAATGCTCCGACCCCGGCGGCCTCGGCGCCGATGTCCGACAAGGTCCTACGCGTCGCAATCCCCGGGTCGCCGCCGAGCCTGGATTGGCAGGCCAACAGCAGTTTTCTCACGATCGTGCCTGCCGCTCATATCTGGGAGCAACTGCTGACGTTCAATGACAAGGCGGAGATCAAACCGGTGCTGGTGGACACGTACGACGTCTCCGCCGACGGTCTCACCTACAACTTCAACCTCCGCAAGGGAGTCAAGTTCCACAACGGGCGTGAGATGACCGCCGACGACGTCATCGCGTCCATCGCCCGGTGGCGCAAGGTGGCGCCACCCGCCAGGGCCCAGTGGCAAGTGGTCACCGCCGTCGAGAAGACCGGGACACACTCGTTCCGATTGAAACTGAGCAAGCCGTTCGGGGCGCTGCTGGCCACGCTCGCCACACATTCCTACGGTATGGTCGTCCTCCCCGCGGAGCAGTCCGAGGTGGGGGCCAACCAGTTGAAGGACTACATCGGGACCGGACCCTACAAGTTCGTCGACTGGCGCACCGATCAATACATACAGGTCGAGCGCTTCGAGGGTTACACGTCCCCGACCGGGACACCCAGCGGGCTGGCAGGCCGGCGGGACGCCATCGTCAAGCAGATCCAGTTCCGGATCATCCCCGAAGCGGCGGTCCGCTCCGCGGCCCTGTCGGCCGGCGACGTGGACGTCTCGCTGAATTTGGTGAACGACGACTACGCCCGGCTGCTCCGCGGCTCGAACCTCACACTGTGGGTCGTGAAACCCGACCAGTGGATCGTGCTCGCCATCAACCACACGCGGGCGCCCATGTCGAATCTCAAGGTGCGCCAGGCCCTCCAGGCCTCGCTGGATATGAACCAGATCATGTTCGCGTCTGCGGGATCCCAGGCGTTCTACCGTCTCGACCCCAGCATGATGTATAAGGAGACGGTCTGGCATTCGATGGCGGGGAAAGACCTGTACAACCAGCGGAACACCGCCAGGGCCAAGCAGCTTCTGGCTGAGGCCGGGTACAGGGGCGAACCCATCGTCCTCATGGCCAGCCCGAGCTTCCAGCAATTCTACAACGCCGGCGTCCCGGTCAAGGCCGACATGGAGGAGGCCGGCTTCAACGTCGACCTGCAGACCCCCGACTGGCCCACGTTGATCCAGCGCCGTGCCCGACAGGACCAGTGGCACTTGCTCATCACCTCGTGGGGCATCATCCCCGATCCCTCGGTGTTCGCCCAGAACTACCACTCGCAATCGGGTGCCTGGGGATGGGTGAACTCTCCTGAGATGGACCGCTACCTGGACGCCATGAACACGTCCGCGGTCTTCAAAGAGCGCTATGCGGCCTTCCAGAACGTGCAGCGAGTGTTCAACGAGCAGGTGATCGGTATCAAGCTTGGCGACTACTTCTCGCTCCGAGGCTGGCGCTCGAACGTGAAAGGCGTACAGAAGTACTTCGTGCCAATCTACTGGGGCGTGTCGATCGAGTAACCAGACCGGATGTCGCAGTATCTCGCACGCCGGCTGGCCGCGCTCGTCATCGTCGTCGGCGTGGTCAGCATTATCGCGTTCGTGGTCACCCGGCTGGTGCCTGGCGATCCGGCGGGAGCGATGCTCGGCCTGGACGCCAGACAGGAGGACATCGACACCCTGCGCAAACAGTGGGGCTTCGATCGTCCTCTTCCGGAGCAGTTCGTCCGGTGGATCGGCCGGGCGCTGCGCGGGGACCTCGGCGAGTCCGTCTTCATCCACAAGCCCGTCACCCGCGTGGTGAACGAACGTCTCGAGCCCACGCTCCTGTTGATGCTCATGGCGGAATTGGTTGCGCTCGCGGTCGGCATCCCCTCGGGCGTGATCTCCGCAGTGCGGCGCGGATCGTGGGCCGACCAGGGCTTCATGTTCCTGACCCTGTTCGCGGTGTCTGTGCCGGAGTTCTGGCTGGCGCTGAACCTGATCCTGTTCTTCGCGGTCGGCCTGCACTGGCTCCCCAGCAACGGCTATCTCCAAATAGCCGAAGGCGGGGTCAGGACCCTGCGCTATCTGCTGATGCCGGCGGTCTCGCTGGGACTGATCCATTCGGCGCTGATCGCTCGCATGACACGATCCGCGATGCTGGAGGTCCTGGGACAGGACTACGTCCGGACCGCGCGCGCAAAGGGCACCACGCCACGCAGCGTCATCTACCGGCACGCGCTCAAGAACGCGATGATACCGATCCTGACCGTCATCGGGCTCTCGGTGGCGGCGCTGCTGGGCGGCGCGACGGTGGTCGAGACCGTGTTTGCGATCCCGGGCGTGGGCCTGCTCGTCGTGAACTCGGTGTCGCGGCGGGACTATCCGGTCATCCAGGGGGTCCTGCTCCTGGCGGCCACCATGAACGTCGTGGTCAACCTCGTGCTGGATGTGATGTACCTCATGGTCGATCCGCGGATCAAGTACGCGTGACGGGCCGCGATGCGACAACTCTGGCGTGAGCTTCGACGGCGCAAGCTGGGGATGGGGGGCGCCATCGTGCTGCTCATCGTCATGGTCGCCGCACTCCTGGCGCCCGTGTTGGCCACCTCACCACCCAAGAAGCTGGCCGTTCAGGCGCGCCTCTCCCCGCCGGGCAGCGCCCACTACTTCGGCACGGACCACCTCGGCCGGGACGTATTCAGCCGCGTGCTCTACGGCGGGCGGACGTCGCTGTGGGTAGGAGGACTTGTGGCGTTCCTGACGGCGTTCTTCGGCTTGCTGGCCGGACTGTCGTCAGGATACTTCCCTCGCCTGGACACGGTGCTGATGCGCGTCATGGACGGTATGATGGCCTTCCCGGCGATCCTGCTTGCGCTGGCCATCCTGGCCGCCACCGGTCCCAGCACGTTCAACGTGGTGGTCGCGCTGACGCTGGTGTACAGCCCGCGCGTCGCGAGGGTGGTGCGGGCGGCGGTGCTCACGGTCCGGCACCTGGAGTATGTCACGGCCATCGAGGCGCTCGGCGGGAAGACCGGCCGTATCCTGATCCGCCACATCCTGCCCAATGTATTCGCGCCGGTGCTTGTGCAGATCAGCATCACGTTTGCCTACGCGATCCTGGCCGAGGCCGGTCTGAGCTTCCTGGGCGTCGGCGCCTCGCCGGAGGAGCCGACCTGGGGGAATATCCTGGCCGAAGGGCGCCAGTATCTACAGATCGCGCCCTGGATTACACTGTTTCCCGGCACGGCCATCAGCCTCACCGTGCTGGGGATCAACCTCATGGGCGACGCGCTGCGCGATGCGCTCGATCCGCGGCTACGGGGCATCGGCTAGCCTGGTGGGATTGAGGAGATGGAGACTTCCGTGCGTACGGTGATCCTCGCAGGATGGTTGATCGATGGCACCGGCCGGCCGCCGGGCGGTGGCGCCGCCGTGGTCGTGGACGGCGAGCGCATCGTGGCGGTCGACACGGCGCCGGGATGGAAGGACACGCGCGGTGACCGGATCATTGACTGCACGCACCTGACCGTACTGCCGGGCATGATTGACGGGCACGTGCACCTGACCTTCAACGCCGGGCCGAACAACCTGGATGTCATCCGCACGATGCAGGACGAGGACGACGCGGCCCGGGCGCTGCGGGGTCTGGCCAACGCGCAGGACGCGCTGCGGGCGGGCGTGACCACGGTCCGCGACTGCGGCGGCCGCGGGCTGGCCACGCTGGCGGTGCGCGACGCGATCCGGCGCGGTCTGGTCACCGGGCCTCGGGTCCTGGCGTCGGGCATGCCCATCACCACAACGGCCGGGCATCTCCACTACTGTGGGCTGGTCGCCGATACCGCGGACGAACTGCGGAAGGCGGTACGCTCGATGTGCCAGGCGGGTGTGGACTTCATCAAGGTCTGCGCCACCGGCGGCATGATGACCGACGGATCGAACCCACTCCGGCCGCAGTACCGCCTGGAGGAATTGCAGGTCGCGGTCGATGAGGCGCACAGGCTCGGCCGGCCGGTGGCCGCGCACATCTTGAACGCGGAAGCGATCCGGTCCTGCCTGGCCGCAGGTGTGGATACCTTTGAACACTGCCTGTGGCTCGCCCCGGACGGGACGACGCAGTACGATCCGGATGTCGCGACCGAACTCGCGCGCACACGCCGCTACGCCGGCGTGACGGCGTCGGGGATCGTCAGGCAGCTGCTGCCCGCGCAGGAAGATTCTCCGGAAGAACGCAAGCGGAAGCAGTCGGCGCTCCATGACCGCTTTGTGGGAGAGCGCGCGATGTGGGCGGCGGGGGTGCCGATGATGCTGCACACCGACGCGGGCGTGCGGTTCACCCCCTTTGCGGAGTTCGCCCCCGCGCTTGAGGTCGCGATCGCAGGCATGGGCATCACGTCCCTCAAGGCCATCGGCATGGTGACCAGGATCCCGGCCGAGGGACTGGGCCTGGCCACGGACCTGGGCACGGTGGAGCCGGGCAAACGGGCCGATCTCGTCGCCGTCGCCGGTGATCCGCTGGCGAATGTGACCGACCTGGCCAGAGTGCAGTACGTGTGGCAGGGCGGCCGGATGGTGGTCAACGACGGACGGGTGAGCGCCGGATGGGCGTCCAGGACCTGATCGCCCGGGTGGACGCGGACCGCCTCCGCGATCTGACCATGCAATTGGTGCATGTTCCAAGCTGGCCCGGTGAAGAAACCGCGGTGTCCGCACGCTACGCGGAGATGCTGGCGCAGGCGGGCCTGCAGGTCGAGATAGATCACGCGATCCCCGAGAGTCCCAGCGTGATCGGCCGGTGGGACACCGGGCGTGCCGGCCCCGCGCTGCAGTTCGACGGACATACCGACACCGTTCCGGTCGAGCATCCCGAGCCCCGCGTTCAGGATGGCGTCCTTTACGGTCGGGGCGCCGCCGACATGAAGTGCGGCCTGGCGGGCATCGCCGAGGCCTGCCGGATCCTGCTTGGGTCGGCCGTCCCGCTGCACGGCCGCCTGCTCGTGACCGCGCATGGCCAGCACGAGAAGCCCGCCCCGGGACGGCGCCTGCACGAGCCGCTCCTGACCCTGTTCGCCAGGGGGATCAAAGGCGACGCGTGCATCATCCCCGAAGGCCCGGAGCATGAACTGGCGATCGCGGGCAAGGGCCTATTCATCTGGGAAATCTTCTTCCGGCGCGACGGCGATCCGGTCCACGAGGTGAAGGCCGGATCGTCGGTTCCGAATCCGATCATGGCCGCGCACCGGTTCGTCACGCTGCTGAGCGAGCGGGCGCGGCGGTGGACGCTGGCCGATCCCTACGTCGGCAGCGAGTACTTCTTCGTCGGCGCCTTCCAGGGCGGCGAGCTCTATAACATGATCCCTGCGTTGTGCCGGCTCGAAGGCGTCCGGCGCTATCCGGCCGGCCGCACCTTCGAGGAGGCCAGCGCCGAGTTCAGGGATGTCGCGAGTCAGGTGGCCGGGGAAACGGGCCTGGTCGCGGATCTGCACATCAGCAAGAGCGGACAGCCCTACCGGTTGCGCGAAGAGGAACCGGTGGTCCAGTCGGCGCGATGGGGATACGAAGCGGTCGCCGGCCGGCCGCTGCCGCTGGCGGGCCTCCGTCTCTCCGGGGACGTCTCGCAGTTCATCAACGAAGGCCACATCCCCGCAGTGTACTGCGGGATGGACGGCGAGCGCGCGCACTCGACGCCGGAGTACGCGCGACTCTCCGAGATCGTCAGGGGCACGCAGGTCTTGATCGCAGCGGCGCTGCACTTCCTGGGAGCCGCGGGCTGACCGATCATGCCCCTGGCGCCGGCTGAAGTCCGGGCACGTCTTGAGGGGCTGCTCGGTTTTCCCGTGACGCCATTCCGCGCCGACTACTCACTTGACGTCGACCGGTTCCGCGCCCACATCGAGTTCCAGCTTGAAGAGCGACCGGCGGGTCTGTTCGTCTGCGGCGGGGCGGGCGAGTTCTTCTCGCTGACCCCAAAGGAAGTCGCAACGCTCGCCCGGGAAGCGGTCGCGGTGGCGCACGGCCGCGTGCCCGTCCTGGTGGGGACAGGCTACGGCACGCGCATGGCCATCGACCTGGCGCGGTCGATCGAATCAGCCGGAGCCGACGGCCTGCTGCTAATGCCGCCCTATCTCGTGGACGCCGAGCAGGCAGGATTCTACGAGCACTACGCGGCCGTGGCGCGCAGTGTGCAGATCGGGATCGTCCTCTATCAGCGTCCGCCGGTCCTGGTGACGCCGACCACTGTGTCCCGGCTCGCGGAGATCCCCAACGTCATCGGGTTCAAGGACGGCACGGGCGACCTGGATCACCTGCAGGCGATCAGCAGGCTGGTCGGCGATCGTCTGAGCCTGATCAACGGCACGCCGACCGCCGAGGCTTCTGCCGACGCCTTTGCCGCCATCGGCATCACGACGTACTCGTCTGCCATTTACAACTTCATCCCACGTTTCGCGCGGCGCTTCTTCGAGACGTTCGCGGCGGGAGCCGGCCGGGAACGCCGGGCGATGTTGGATGAGGTCATCCGACCGATCGCCGCCGTTCGCGAACGGCGGAAGGGCTACGCGGTCGCGTTGATCAAGGCCGGGCTTCGGATTGTCGGCCGCGACATGGGTCCGGTCCGGCCGCCGCTCGTCGACCTGACCGAGCGCGACTATCGGGACCTGGAAGCGGTCATCTCGAAGACCTGATAGGGTGTCTGACAGGGATTCCCGGGCGCCACGTACATCCGGCGCGCGCCCACGTCCATGATGATCGACGCCGCAGTTCTGAGATCGCTCCCGCCGCTGGCGTGCCGGCAGATGCTCGTAGGGAAGTGGTGGTGATCTCGGAACGCTGCCTGGAACTCCTCCACTGATGCGCGGACCGGGCCGCCGGCGAGCAGGCGCTCGTGGCGCACCGGTGAGTCGGGCAACTCCTGCAGGTAGCGTTCCAGCGGCACCAGGTCGGGATGCGTGAAGTGATTCGCGTGGACCTGGCGCGGGCCACCCTCCAACACGCGCAATCCCTCCGGCGCCATCTCGATGTCCACCACGCGGCCTGTGCCGTCGGCCATCACGTAGTTGGCCGCGGACGAAATCGGCGTCGCCCGCAGCAGCGCCAAACACTCGTCGATGGTGTGCAGTTCGAGAAAGCGCCGCTTCAGGAAATACTGCGGCACCCCCGGCTGCCACTTCGGGCTCGCGAGCTGATTCGCCACATGCGCCAGACCGTGACCGTTCATCCCGATGTATCCGATCACGCCGGCATGGGTGAACATCAGGATCTCGGGCCCCTGCTCCGGAAAGAGATGCAGGATGATCTGCTTGCCCAAGACCATCTCGTGTTGATCCCAGTTCTGGCCGATCACGACGCCTGCCGGACCGGCCACGGCCGCGGCCGAGCAGCCGCCGGGAACGAAGATCATCTCGGTGGCAACCTGGATGAAGAAGGCCATCTCGAACGGCAGGCCCGCGCCGTCGGCGATGCCGCGGATCTCCTCGACGTAGTGGGGGAAGTGGCGTTCCACAGACGGCAGGAACTGGAGGCTCCGCCGGGCGAACGCGCCAAGCTCTTCGCCCGTCCCGCCGGTGATCAGGCGCCAGCGCGTTTCGGCCACCTGGCGGATCAGGTCCGGGACGGCGGCTCCGTGCTGCCGCCCGAGCTCGTAGGGATCGCCGGACGCGTGGACTTCTCGGAGGAACATCACTCGGGCACCCTCCTCTGTGCCCACCATTTTAGCCGATGTTGCTTGATGGGAGCATCGTGCTTCCTGTACGCTTGAAGATCAGCATGGCCTCACGATTGACGTGCCACCGTTGCGGGACCGACCACTCGCTGGAGCCTATGTTTCACGGGTGTCCTGTCTGCCGCAAGGCGGGCCGTGTGGGTCCCCTCTTCCCCACGTACGAGACCGATCAGATCCGGGACGCGTGGACACGCGGGCAGGGCTCCGACCGTGGGATGTGGGCGTACGCTGCGGTGCTGCCGCTGCCTGCCGGCGTTGATCCGGTGACACTGGGAGAGGGCGGAACGTCCCTCCTGCGTGTCGCGCAGATCGGCCCGCGCACGGCGGATGCCTTCCTCAAGCTCGAGATGGCCAATCCCACCGGCAGTTACAAAGACCGGTTGAACAGCGTCGCAATCTCTATGGCGCGGCATCACGACGCGCCGGGGATCGCGTGCTCGTCCACGGGAAACCACGGCGTCTCGCTGGCCGCCTACGCGGCGGCCGCGGGGATGCGGTCGGTGGTGCTGCTCCCCGACGAGGCGCCTCCGCAGGCCGCGGCCGAGATCCGGCACTACGGCGGCACGGCCCTGATCACTCACTGGGATGACCGCGGACAGTGGCTCGAGTGGCTCGTCGACGAAGCCGGGTGGGCCGTCTCGGCGCGCAACTACCCCCGGACCTTGGGCAACCCGTATGGGATCGAGGGATACAAGACCATCGCGTACGAAATGGTCGCGCAGCTCGGCGGGCGTTCGCCAGCCACGGTCTTCATGCCCACCGGCGGCGGCGATGGGATCTACGGCCTGTGGCGCGGATTCAGGGAACTACACACGGCGGGGATCATCACACATCTGCCGCGACTCGTCGCCTGCCAACCCGAGCGATCCGCGTCGGTCTACCGCGCCTTTGCGGCCGGGGCCGAGAGCGTCGAGTCCGTTGACCTGCTGATCTCGACGGCGGTGTCGCTCTCCGACCGCCAGGGCGGCGACCACGCGCTCTGGGCAATTCGTGAATCTGGCGGCAGTGCGATCGCGCTCTCGGAGGATACCATCAGTGATACGGTCCACCTGCTCGGCCGGATGGGCCTGTGTGTCGAGCCGGCCGGCGCCGCTGGGGTGGCCGGGCTGCTGGCGACCGACGCACCCGGTGAGCCCGCGGTCTGCGTGCTCACGGGAAGCGGGCGGCGCTGGCCCGAGACGTTCACATAGCCCCGCAAACTACCGGCCGGCCCCAAGGTTGGTCCCCGCGATGACCGGCACCCCGCCCGCGGCGATCGGTGACCAGTACCGCTACCGCAGGATGAAACCGTCCTTCAGTGGATCATCGGGGGCGAGGACGAATTCACTCCGTCCGGTGACATAGGCGCTCCCTTCCACCTCTGGCACCACGGCAGCGAACTCCCCCACTGTAGTCGTTCCAAGGATGCGCCCGGTGAACTGCGTTCCAATCAGGCTCTCCACCACGAAAGACTCGCCTACCAATAGCCCGCCTCGGGCGTGCTCAATCGCCAGACGCCCGCTCATGCCGGTACCGGTAGGCGATCGATCGACCTCGCCGTCGGCAAAAATACAGACGTTGCGGCTATGCGCGCCGGGGCTCTGCGGCGGGCCAACGATGATTGTCCCGTAGAGAAATCCCAGGTCGGGTTCGAGGGGATGCCGGATCGGGAGGGAGGCCATCACGACCCGCGTCACGGCCGTGCCGGCGTCGATCAGCCGGCGAAAATCCTCCGGCGCCAACCGCACCTCCAGATCGGCCGCCTGGCAGTACGCGTAGAATGCTCCGCCAAACGCCACGTCGTAACCGACGATGCCGATGCCCGGCACGTCCACTTCGCGGTCCATCGCATAGACAAAAGAAGGGACATTCTCGAACGCGACGCTGATCACGCGATTGCCATCGAGGCGCGCCCGGGCGGTCACGCGGCCGGCGGGCGTGTCCAGCCGCACCGTGGTCGCGGACGTCGCAGGCAGCGCGCCCGTCTCGAACAGCACGGTGACCAGGCCGATGATGCCGTGCCCACACATGGTGCTGAAACCTTCATTATGCAAGAAGAGCACCCCGAGGTCACCGTCGGGCGTGACCGGTTCGGTCACGATGCAGCCGTACATGTCGGCATGCCCGCGAGGCTCGAACACGAGGAAGCGGCGCAGGTGGTCGAGATGTTCGCGTGCATAGCGCCGCTTGGCCAGGATCGTGTCGCCCGGAATCGGCGGGAGCCCTCCCGTCACCACCCGTAGCGGCTCGCCGGCCACGTGGGCGTCGATGACCGTGATTGGACCCAGGTCGGTCGGGCCCCAGACGGCGTGCGGCTTCCACTTCCGGAGAGCTTCCATGGTCTTCCCTCAGGTCGCACTCCCTTTCGGCAGATGCGACTTCGGCATCAGGCACCGCATTGAGTACGGGCTGACCTGCGCCTGACCCGGCCGGGCGTGGCCAGCGATGCCCACCAGCAAATACGCTTCGTGTTTGCTCATGCCGGTCAGTTCTTCCATCCACAGGATCATGTCGCGCAGCGCCAATCGGAGCGCCTCTTCGAGCGGGGACGCGACTGCGACGGTCACGAGCAGGTCAGGGGTCTCGATGCGCGGCCACGACATCACCGGGCTGCGGCTCTTGATCACATCGCAGCTCAGTGTGACGACGCTGCGCATTTCCACTTCATTGATCTCACCGTCGCTCTGGATTGCGTGGCAATCGCCCAACCCGAACAGCGCCCCTTCAACATAGACTGGCAGGTAGATCGTGCTCCCGACGCAGACCTCCTGTGTGTCGAGGTTGCCGCCGTGGCGTCCCATGCCGCCGGAGAGGATGGCCTCCACGGCGGGGGTCGTACCGATGGTGCCGATCATCGGCCGGACCGGGATACGGATCTCGTTACTGAAGATCACATGGCCGTCGCGGATCTGACACAGCACCGTGCTCGGCTGATCGAAAAAATCCTCAAGGTGAAACAGGCAGGGCCAGTAACCCATGTAGCCCAGCGTGTCGCACTCTTGCTCATGGATGTGCACGGCGAGCGCATCGCCCGGCTGCGCGTCTTCGACATAGATCGGACCCGTCACGGGGTTGCCGTGATAGCCGCGGCGGCGCAGCGCGACGAGATACTCCGGCGTCGTGGTTTCCGGCGTGCGCGTCAGCCCGCCGCGCGAGTCCTCGGTCTCGACGATGAATCGCTCGCCTGGTTTCACGACTGCCACCGGAGGGATCCGGCGATCGAAGACGGCCGTCAGCTTATCGCGCGTGATGCGGTGCATCGGATGTTCCCCTTTCTGCGCCGTACACGCTGCCTGCCCGCACCACCGTCGTAGGGACGAGCCGCTGCCTGCCGGTACGAACCTGTCCATGGGAGTCGGCGAGTGGGAATCGGCCCTCCTGCACGTCAAACACCACGGCGTCGCCCCAGGCGCCTACACACAGCGTTCCGATCTGATCGGCCATCCGGATCGCGTCCGCGGGCGTAGCCGTCACCTTTCTGACGGCATCGTCGAGGGAAAACCCAAGGTGCAGGAACTTGCTGACGGTCGTCGCCAGGTCATAGACGGGGCCGTTGGCATTGTAGACGTGGAGGTCGCTCGAGATCGTCTGCGGCTGCACCCCCTGCCGCAAGGCCTGCTCGGCGACATCCCAACTGAAGCTTCCTGCGCCGTGCCCGACATCCAAGATGACGCCGCGCTCCATCGCCTCGCGCACCGAGCGCCGGACGGTCCCATCAGGATTCAGGATCCCGTGCGACATCCCGTGAAAGCAGTGAGTGAGGATGTCACGATCACGCATGACCGCGAGGATGTCGTCGAGCGAGTCGCACCAGGCGTCTTGCGGATGCACCATAATGGGCAGCCCTGCCGCGTCCGCCGCCTCGCGCGCCAGGTGCAGGGGGCGGATGCCGGCCGCCTCGCCGACGATGGTGTGACGGGTCAGTCGAACTTTGACGCCCAGGATGACGTCCCGGTGTTGCTCTATCGTCCCGATGGCCCGGGGGACGCTGGCGTACTTGAGGTCGTCCAGCTCGCCCACCTCGCGGCTCAGCATCCCTTGAGATGAGATGTTGAGTTGAGCGAAGAGGCGCGTGGCGCTGATGTCGATGACGTACTTGCGGAAGCCTGGGAAGGTATCCGCGCCTGCCGATCCTGCGTCCACGGCGGTGGTCACGCCCTTGGCGACGCAGTGCGGGTCGGCCTCGACGCCGAGATGGCTGACGCCCCAGAAGACATGGACGTGCAGGTCGATCATCCCTGGGGCAACGATGCGCCCACCGCAGTCGATCACCGATGCCGCGCGCGCGCGCGACAGGTCGTCGCCAATCGCCACGACGCGCCCACCAGCGAACGCGACATCCCTTGCGGCGTTGATGCCCTGCGCGGGATCGACGAGCGTCCCGCCCTTGAGAAGCAGATCGTACCGCACCGAATCAGCCGCCACCGGATCACCCGCCCTGGAGGGGGCATCTTCGAGGGGACGAACTTCTATTCCCCTGAGACAATCGCTGGCGGGTGCCATCATGAAGATGCCGTCATGAAGATCGCACAGATCGACGTCTTTGCGGTGCGGGCTCCGCGCAAGGAGCCGGTGAAGTCGGGGACGACCGCCGCCGGTCCGGTGACGGCGTCGGAGTTCGGTATCATCCGCATTCAGACCGACGAGGGGATCGAGGGCCTGGGCGAGATCTCGATCACGTTTCCCCGGATTGGCTTCTCGCTCTGCCATGCGGCGCGACGGCTGCTCGTGCCGCGGCTGGTCGGCCTCGATCCTCTGGCCATCCCGCAGGCGCTGCGTGTGATTGACGACACGCTCTTTGGCGAGTTGAGCGCACCGTATCTGCGTGCCGCGTTCGAGATGGCCCTCCTGGATATCGTCGGGCGGCACTACGATGTCCCGGTCTACCAGCTCCTAGGCGGACGGGCGCGTGACGGTGTGCCGCTGGCGTGGGGGATCTATCAGAAGGCGCCGGATGAGATGGCGGCGGATGCGGCCTCCGGTCTGGCCGCTGGGTTCCACTCGATCAAGCTCAAGGTCGGGCGCGCACTGCGTGACGATGTAGCCGCCGTGCGCGCAGTCGCGCAAGCAGTGGGGGAGGGCGTGCCGCTACGGCTGGATGCCAACATGGCCTGGCGCACGGTCCCCGAGGCGGCGGCGGCGATCCGGGCGCTCACCGCCGAAGCGCAGGCCGCCGGAACCACGATCGCGTGGGTCGAGCAACCGCTGGGCCGCGAGAACCTCGACGGCCTGCGCCTGTTGCGTCAGCAAACGGCGGTGCCGATCATGGTGGACGAGAGCCTGCAGTCGCTCCGCGACGCCTATGAGGTCGCCCGGGCCGAGGCGGCCGACGTCTTCAATATCTACGTCGTCGAGGCCGGTGGGCTGAGGGCCGCCGCTGAGATCTTCGCGTTCGCGCGGGCGCTCGACATCCCGTGCATCCTCGGCAGCCAGGCCGAACTCGGCATCGGCACGGCGGCGGCGGCGCACCTGGGGGTGGCGGTGCCCAATCTGCCATATCCGTGCGAGACGTTCGGACCGCTACGTTATGAGCGTGATATCGTCTCGCCCGGCCCGCGCATCGACCGCGGGATGCTGTATCCACCAGAGGGTCCCGGGCTTGGCGTGCAACTGAACCGAGACACGCTGCGCCGCTGGCAGGTGGACGAGTAGCATCCACGCCGGACATGAATTTCGGGGCTAGGCGCGGCGCTCGATGATGAACCGAGCATAGTACGCCGTCCAGTCGGCGCCGGGATCACGGAGCGTGTGGTCCTTCTCTGCCGATATCAACAGGTGCACGAGTTCGCTCTTCGTGAAGGCCCTGTTAAGGAGTTCCCCGATCCGCTCTTGAAGATAGCCCGCATACCATAGCGGCCACTCAGGGTCTTCACCGTCCGTTGCAATGAAGGTCCGATGGTGGGCCTTGCCCGTCTCTCGAAGGAGGTCGGCGACTCGTACCGTCAGATCTGGATCAGATGCCACGTTCACTTCACCCGGTAGCGCTCGACCCTAGCCTCATCCAGTTCAACGCCCAGCCCCGGCCGCTCAAACGGCCGGGCCTCACCGGCCGTGATCGGCAGCGGCTCCGCCAGCACGTCAGACTCGTAGAAGAACGGCCCCAGGATGTCGCAGGGGAACTCCTCGGCACCGATGCCGGGCGTCGCCATTGCGAGATGGATCATCGCGGCGCTGGCCACTCCCAGTTCGAGGTTGCTGCCAACCGTACAGACCAGCCCCGCAGCCTCGGCCACCGCGGCGATCTTGCGCGCGGGACCGATCCCACCGCCCTTGCCGACGTACACCGAGAGCACGTCCGCCGCGCTCGCGCGCACGACCGCCATGGCATCCTGCAGCGTGTACACGCTCTCGTCGGCCATCACGGGCACCTGCACCTGGCGACGCACGTCGGCGAGCCACGCCACGTCGAGCGCGGGCACCGGCTGCTCGACAAAGTAGATGTTGTATTCATAGAGCCGGCGGATCGTCTGAATCGCAACGCGAGGCGCCCAGCCGCCGTTGGCGTCCACGCCCAACCGCACGTCGGGACCCACGGCCGCGCGCACCGCCCGCACCCGCGCGACATCCTCTTCAGGCTCGACGCCCACCTTGACTTTCATCGTGCGAAAACCCTGCGCGACGGCCCAGGCCGCAATCTCTGCCGCTCTCTCCGGCTTCTGTCCCGATATCGAGAACTTGGTCGGCACTACCGCGCGCACCGGCCCGCCGAGCAGCCGGTACACCGGTAGTCCCGCCACCTTGCCTAGAATGTCCCACAGCGCCATCTCAAGCGCCGATTTCGTGAAGGGGTTGGCCGCAACCCCGCGCTGCAACCGGGCGGTCAGCCGCTCGATCTCGATCGGATTCTCCCCGACGAGCAGCGGCGCGAGAAACCCATTGATGAAGTGGGCGGCCGTGACCTGATCCTCCCCGCTCCATCCGGGCGTACACGACACTTCCCCCAAACCGGTGAGGCCCTCGTCGGTGTGGACCCTGACCAGGAGGAACGGCGAAGTGTAATGGCCGCCCCGACCGCCTCTGATCGCGCGATCAGGGTTGATCGGAACCTGAACAGGAATCGTCTCGACTCGGGTGATCTTCACCGCTGCGTGCCTCCCGATGCTGGGTGCATAGTCCCGAGCAGTTCTAGGGTGTTCCGGTGGATGATGCCCTCGATGACATCTTCAGGGATGCGCGGAAGCCCTGTGCCTTCGGCTACGCGGTTGATCGCGCGCAGTCCCGCCAGTGACCCCTCCACCGTCGTGAACGGATAGTCGGTCCCGAAGAAGATCTTGTCGGCCACACCGTACTCGACGGCGCTCGCCATCGCGAAGTAAAACTGCATCGGCCTCGGAAAGAGCGCCGACATGTCAGCATACAGGTTCGGATGCTTGCGGATCACCACTATCAACTCGTCGCACCAGGGGTGGCCGAGATGCGCGATCCACATCTTCAAGTTGGGGAAGCGCCGGGCGATCTCGTCCAGCAGCACCGGCCGGGCGTGGATGAGGGGCGTGTCGCGAACAAATGTCGTTCCCTGCTGCCACAATACCGGGATCTTCAACGCATCCGCTACCTCGTAGAGGGCGTACGCCTCGCTGGACCACGGATCGAAGTGCTGGTAGATCGGTGCGATCTTCAGCCCGCGCAGGCCGCGTCGTACGGCCTCTTCCAGTACCTGCGGCGCGTGGTCGCGGTTCGGATCCACGCTCGCGAACCCGATCAACTTATCGGGATGTCGGGCCACGTATTCGGCCACGTACTCGTTCGGGACCACGAGCCCGATGCTCGGGGCATCGAAGGCTAACACGATGGCGTAATCCACTTCCTGCATCGCCGCCCAGTGGCCTTCGAGCGTGACGTCCCAGAGTGGGCGGCCCCACGCGCGCAGCAGGTCGTCAAGAATCGCCCCGCCGACATGTTCACCGGCGATCCCGACGTGCGTGTGGCAGTCAACGATCACGCCAGGCCCACCCGGTAGAACTCCACCAGCGCCTTCGCGACGGCGCGCGCAGCCGCGTCCAGATACGTCTTCCCCTCCGAGGCATCGGCGCGGTCCGGGCTGTCGGTGAATCCATTGATCTCCTGCCAGACGCCGTGAATCTCACGGCGATAGGGGGCGAACCCGCGCGGATCACCCGCGGTGACGCCGTCGCGATGCGGCAGTGGCTGGCGAACCAACTCCGGATGCAGCGCGAGGATCTGGGATGTCTCGTACACGCCGGCATGACCGGGGAACCGGCCGAGGGCGTGCGCCTGCGCCTCGACCAGCGCATCCCAGGCCACGGTCCAGTACGAGGTCGCCGCGAGGTTGACGGGATGTTTGAGGGCCAGGTCGCGCGCGACGAGCTGCACGAGTTCGTGGTTCCCGCCGTGCCCGTTGAGGACAAAGATTCGCCGGAATCCCCCGGTGATCAGCGACTCGATCAGGTCGTAGATTGTCCGGTAGTAAGTCTCAGTCGAAAGTGATATCGTGCCGCCGAACGGCAGGTGGTGGTGCGACGAGCCGAAGGGCATCGTCGGCGCCACGAGGATCGGGATCCGTGTGGCCGCCTCTGCCGCGGCCGCGCGCGCGATGTGCTCGACCGTGAAGTAGTCGGTGCCCACCGGCAGGTGCGGCCCGTGTTGTTCGACGGCGCCGACAGGGAAGAGCGCCAGCGTCTCCGGTGCGGCGATGCGGGCTTCCTCCCGGGTCAGTTCCTGGAGCAAAAGACGCGACGGCATCCTTCGGCTCGCCTCCTCCACGCGTGTCTCGCTATGCTCGCCTCGCTCAGGAGATGGGCGGCGGGTTCTTCGACGCGTGCAACCCGACCACCCTCTCGCCGCCCGGGGCACTACCGCACACGGGGAAGCTGGCCTCGCCGCAGGCCATCAACCTCACGCGCCGCGCAGCGCGAGTCTGATGTAGAAGCGGATCGCCGCCAGGTAGGCGTCCCGATCCACCCATTCGTCCGGCTGGTGGGCCAGCGCGGCCTCGCCGGGGCCGTAGAGCACGGCCGGGAGTCCCGTCGCCGGCACGTATACGCTCGCTTCGGTGAAGTAAGGCAGACCCACTGGTCCTCGCGCAGGGCGTCCCTCTGCAGCCGCCGTCGACATTGCCGCCTGCACCAGCGGGTGCGCCGGATCGGTCATCACCGGCGGGCGATTGGTCAGCACCGTGACTTCAGCGTTGAACTCGGGCATCTCGGCGCCCAACCGGTCGATCTCCGAACCGATCTGCGCGAGGATCGCCGCGTGAGATTGCCCCGGCAGCGTGCGGATGTCTACCGTCGCCGTACAGCGGTCCGGGATGATGTTGACCTTCAGCCCGCCCTGGATGGACGTCACCGCGAGCGTGGGTAAGCCCAGCAGCGGATCTAGCGGCTGCGTGATATCGAGCCGCGCCAGCCGCACGATCAGCGCGTGCATGTGCATGACCGCGTTCACACCTTGCGCGGGCATCGATCCATGCGCGGTCCGGCCGGTGGTCATGAGCTCGATCCACAGCGCGCCGCGGTGACCCGTGCCGACGACCCCGCCGGTCGGTTCGCCGATGATAAATCCTCCGGCGCCGTCAAGCGCGCGCTGTTCCACGAGCCGCGCCGCACCGCAGCAGTCCACCTCTTCGCCCGCCGTCGCCGCCAGGATTACGTCGCGTGGAGGCGCCACGCGAGCGCGGGCCAGCGTGCGGATCGCCATGACCATCGCGGCCAGGCCGCTCTTCATGTCCGAGGCGCCGCGGCCCCAGATGCGGCCGCCAGCCACTTCTCCGCCGAACGGATCTCGCTCCCACGGCACCTCGCCGGGCGCCACGGTGTCAAGATGTCCGCTAAACACCAGCGCGGGTCCGCCGCCTCCGGGCAAGCGGGCCACGGTGTTTGCCCGGTTTAGCGCGAAGCGGTCAACCTCGACATGAACGCCGTCGGTCGCGAGGGCGCGTGCGACCGCCTCGGCGACCGGAGCCTCATCCCCGGGCGGGTTCACGCTGCGCAGGCGGATGAGGTCTTGGAGAAACGCGACGGCCTCCGCCGGATCGACTGCCGTCAGGACCTGCTCTACCTGACTGATGTCGGGTCCCTCCCAAGATGAAGGAAGACACGTGAACGAATGCCGAAGCCATCGCGAGTGTAGACAGGCGCCCAACAGGTTGTCAACTCAGTCAGGGATGGCGGTCGTCAGGTGCGCATTCAAACCGTCAGAACCTTTACGCTGCGAATTCCGCTTGATGTGCCGGTGATCGTGGGCGGCGGCCTGCGCATCACCGAACGAGAATACCTGCTGGTGGCGCTCTCCACCGACAGCGGCCTGACGGGCGTGGGATGGGGTTTCACACGGGGCAGCGATCTCGCGGGACTTGTGCGCTGGACCTTTCAGCCGCTGCTGGAAGGCGCCAATCCATTGAAGACCGAACGACTGTGGGACAGAATGCACACCGCCGCGCGCGCCACCGACCAGGCCGGCCCGGCGATGCGCGCGCTCAGTGCGCTCGACATCGCGCTCTGGGACCTCAAGGGCCAGACCGCCGGGCTACCGCTGCACCTGCTGCTGGGCGGGTATCGAACGACGGTCCCAGTGCTGATGGCCGGGATGTACTACACCGAAGACCGCCGGCCAGAAGATGATGCCCGCGAGGCGGCCGGCTATGTGGAGCAGGGGCTCCGTATGCTCAAGATGATGGGCGGAGTCGCGCCGTTCGAGCGGGACCTGGCGCGCGTCCGCGCGGTGCGAGATGCCGTGGGGCCCGAGATCAGCCTGGCGTTCGACGTCAACGGCGCATGGCATGAGCCATCGCTCGCGATCGCCCACGCGCAGGCCCTGGGCGACCTGCGCGTGGCCTTCATTGAAGAGCCGATGCCAGCGGGGAATCTCACTGGACTGCGCGCACTGGCCGCCGCGTCGCCGGTACCCATCGCGGTTGGCGAAACGGCCTCCGGGCGCGCGGCCGTGCGCGAACGCATCGAGAATGGAGCCCGCATCCTCCGACCCGATGCGACGGTGGTGGGCGGGATCACTGAATGGGTAAAAGTCCACGCGGCCGCCGCGACATGGGGATCGCGCGTCATTCCCCATTACTTCCCGTACATCCACATCCACGTGGCGGCCGCACTGGCGGGCGTCGAGGCGGTGGAGTTTATCACGACCGCAGGAGGCATCAGCAACTTCCACCGGATCGTGCGCGAACCGCTGCGCCCCGCAGCGGGTGTCGTTCGCGCGCCCGAAGGCCCCGGCCTCGGCCTGGAGGTAGACTGGACCGCGGTCGAGCGCTACACGGTGGATTGACATGGGCGAGGCAGTCGCCGTGGTCACGGGAGGCGGGGGCGGCATCGGGAGCGCCGTGGCGACTCGCCTGGCCGCGGACGGCCACGCGGTAGCGGTCGCCGACCTGAATGCAGAGGCAGCATCGCACATCGCGGACACGATCACCCGCAGCGGTCTTGCGGCGCGCGCTTATCCCCTCGACGTCGCCGACCCGCGGCAGGTGGACGCAGTCTTCGACCGCATCGCGGACGACCTGGGCGGGATCGGTGTCCTCGTGAACTCGGCCGGGATCCAGTTCAACTGCGCGAGCGCCGACCTGCAACCCGCGGACTACATGCGCATCCTGGGCGTCAACCTGAACGGCACCGTCTTCTGCTGCCAGGCCGCGGGGCGACGGATGATCCGCCACGGCGGCGGCGTCATCATCAATATCTCCTCGCTGGCGTCGCGGTTCGGCTGGCCGCGCCGCATGCCGTACGCGGTCGCGAAGGCCGGCGTCGCCGCGCTGACGCGCTCGCTGGCGGTCGAGTGGGCGCCGCATAATATCCGTGTCGTCGCGATCGCACCGGGATATGTGGCGACCGAACTGGTGCAGCACGCGTTCGACGCGGGGCACATCCAGCCTGACGTCGTGCTGGGTGAGATTCCCCAGCGGCGTTTGGCCGAGCCTGAGGAGATCGCGAGCCTGGCCAGTTTTCTGGCGTCGCCTGCCGCCGCGTACATCACAGGGCAGGAGATCGTGGTGGACGGCGGCTTCTCAGTCTACAAACTTTGAGGCGCGCGGGATGAGCACCGGGGACGATGTGTATCGCCTCGACGGCCAGCAGGCCGTCATCACGGGCGGCAACATGGGCATCGGCGCCGCGATCGCGCTCGAACTGGCGCGCGGCGGGGCCGATGTGCTCTCGATCCATCGATCGACAGACGCACCCGCGGTGGCAGCCGGCGTCAAAGCGCTGCGCCGGCGCTACGATACGGTCCATTGCGATCTGGCGCGTACAGAGAGCATCCCCGTGCTCGTCAACGACATCCTCACGCGATTCGGCCGCGTGGACATCCTGGTGCACAGCGCCGGGATCCAACGCCGGCACCCATCCCACGAGTTCCCGGTGGAAGAGTGGGACGAGGTGATCAACATCCACCTCAAATCCGCGTTCCTGCTCGCGCAGGGTTTCGGCCGGCCGATGCTGCAGCGGGGTCGCGGGAAGATCATCTTCATCTCTTCCGTGGTCGGCTTCCAGGGTGGGTTGATGATCCCGGCGTATGCGACGGCCAAGGCCGGCCTGGTGAATCTGGCGCGCGCGCTCGCAAATGAGTGGGCGAACAAGGGAGTAAACGTGAACACGGTAGCACCCGGATACATCGATGGCACGCGGTTAGGCGTGCCCCTCAAGGCCGATCCCGTCCGCTACCGGCAGCTCACCGAGCGCATCCCAGCCGGACGCTGGGGGACGGTGGACGAGGTTGCACCGGCGGTGCGCTTCCTGGCATCCGAGGCAGCCCGATACATACACGGGCACACGCTCGTCGTCGACGGCGGGTGGATGGGACGGTAGATCGCTGGGATAGACGTGAGGAGTGATCACACATGACTGGATCCACATTTCGCGCGGGAACCGGCCGGGTGACCATCACGCCACCGCTGAGCGCGCCGCACGCCGGATGGGGGGCGCAGACGCACATCTTCGCCGACGGGGTTGAGACCGACCTCTGGGCCACGGTCCTCGTCGTCGAAGATGGCAGCGAACGAGCAGGCCTGGTCGATCTCGATCTCGTCATCCTGACTCAGCCGGAGGCCAGTGCGATTCGAACCGAGGTCGCGCGCGTGCTGGGCGTGTCCCCAGAGAAGGTGCGCGTCTCACTGACGCACAATCATGCGGGCCCGCCGCCGAGCAACTGGGATTGGGTGGAAGAAGGCAAGGCGGCGCTTGCCGGCTACTACGCGCTGCTGCCGGCGATGGCCGCGGGCGCGGCGCGGATGGCGCTCGGGAATTTGAGACCGGCGCGGATCAGCGCAGGGGCTGGCCAGAGCCTGGTCGCGGTGAACCGCCGCGAGGACGCGCCCGGGGGGCGCGTGGCCACCGGGACGAACCTGGCCGGTGTCATCGATCCGCACGTCTTCGTGCTGCGGATCGACGGCACGGATCACACGCCGCTCGCCGCGATTGTCGGTTACACGATGCATCCCACGACGATGGGACCGACCAACCGCCGGATCAGCGCCGACTGGCCCGGGCACCTGAAGCGCACCGTGGAACAACTCACGGGAGCCACATGCTTCTTTGTGCAGGGCGCCACCGGCAATGTCGGACCCGGCCCGGAGGGATTCACCGACGATGCGCGCGTGATCCGGAAACTCGGCGCCATGGTCGGATGTGAGGCGGTGCGGGTCTACCTGAGTCTGCAGGTCCCGCCCGTGGAGTTCCAGCACGAGCGGTTATGGGAATCGGGCGCACCGTTAGGCAAGTGGAAGGCGGTGCCGGTGGCGGAGCACGCCCCAGTAGTACGCGCACAGGCCCGCGAGTTGCGGCTGCCACTGGTGTCGCAGCCGCCGATTGACGAGGTCGAGGCCCGGCTCAATCAACAACAGCGGCGGCTGCACGAGTTGATTGCCCGGGGCGCGCCGGCGGCGGAGATCGAGGCCGCGACGTTCGTCACCAAGCGCGCCAACATGGCGCTGACCCGTGCGCGCACCTTCGGTGGCAAGCAGGAGTTGCCGGTCGAGCTGCACCTGCTGCAGATTGGACCGGCGGTGCTTGCCGCGATCCCGTGCGAACCGTTCGCCGAGATCGCGTTGACGATCAAGGGGCGCTCGCCCTTCCCATACACCTGGTTTGGCGGCTACTCGGGCGCGTGGTCGGGCTATCTCCCGGTCCCAGAAGAATATCCCCGCGGGGGCTATGAAGTGGAGACGACCCCATTTACGCCCGCGGCGGCCGGCCGAGTCGTGGAAGGCACCGTCGCCGCGCTCAACGACCTCCATGCGCAGTGGGCGGACGCGGCGCGCTGGGGGGCCTCAGCGCAGGAGCAGCACGCTGGAGGTGAATCCCGTGGCCGGGCGTGATGAGGTGCTCGGAGCCTACTCCACGCCGCTGGACAGCCCACTGGTGCCCAGGTTCCCCATCACGTTCAGAAACGTCGAGATCCTGACGGTCATTTACCGGACACGGCCCGAGGCGATCCGCGCGGTGCTGCCCGAACCGCTGGAACCGGTGAGCGACTACGGCATCGTCCACATTTACCGGATGAACGACGCCGAGTGGTTCGGCCGGTACCACGAGTCCGCCGTGCAGGTGGAGTGCCGGCTGCCGGCGCGTCTCTCGATGACGGGACGAGACGAGCGGGGCGTCTACTCCCCCTATCTGTATCTCGAAGGCGACGGCCCGGTCTCGGCGGGGCGGGAAGTCTACGGCCAGCCCAAGAAGGGCGGTGAGCCGAGCATCGAGGTCCACGGCGACCTCTTCGTCGGCCGCGTCCGCCGGAACAGCATTGACATCGTCACCGCCACACTGCCGTACAAACACCAGCGGGCGCAGCCTGCAGATCTCGGACGCATCGTCTCGTTCACGACGAATGTGAACTTGAAGATCATTCCGCATGTTGATGGGACACCGGCGATCAAGCAGATCACCGCGCGGAACCTCGAGAACGTGAACGTCTACGAAGTCTGGACCGGCCCGGCGACACTGGAGTTGCGGCCGAACGCGCAGGCCCCGGTCTACCGCCTGCCGGTCGTGGACGTGGTAGCGGGCTTCTACTGGGTGGCTGACTTCACGCTGCCCATGGGATCGGTCTGGCACGATTATCTGACGCGCTAGCGCATGCTCTCCAGTCGCTATGTCCTCCGGCGGCTCCTCCAGTTGATCCCGGTCATGCTGGTGGTGGGAACCGTCGTCTTCTTCGTCTTCCGGATCGTCCCCGGCGACCCCGCGCAACTGGCGCTGGGCGTCGACGCGACGCCGGAGGCGCTGGCGGCGTATCGCCATGAGTTCGGCCTGGATCGACCGGTGCTGGTGCAGTACGCCATCTGGCTCGGCGGCGTCCTGCGAGGCGATCTCGGCATCTCCAAACTAGAGGGTCACCGGCGCGTGGTGGACGTGCTAAAACCCAAGATACCCGTCACGCTGGAACTCGTGCTGCTGGGCGTGGCGTTTGCGCTGACGCTGGCCGTGCCGCTGGGCATCACGGCGGCGATCCGCGCCGGAGGCCGGATCGATCAACTCGGCCGGGTCGTCGCGCTGATGGGCTTCAGCACGCCGAGTTACTGGCTGGCGATTCTGTTGATGCTGCTCTTCTCGCTCAAGTTGAGGTGGCTTCCCGCGGGCGGCTATGCGGCGCCCACGGAGGACTTTGGCCAGCACCTGCGCTACTTGGTGCTCCCCGTCGTCACCATCGGGTCGATCCAGGCCGCCAGCCTGGTGCGGTTCCTCCGCGCTGGGATGCTGGAGGTGCTCAGCCTGGATTACATCCGAACCGCACGCGCCAAAGGTCTCGCGGAACGCACGGTCATCTATGGGCACGCGCTGAAGAACTCGCTGATCTCGCTGATCACGGTGCTCGGGACCAACATCGGCGCCCTGCTCGGCGGCCTGGTGGTCACCGAGCAGATCTTTGCCTGGCCCGGGCTGGGATGGCAGATGGTCACGTCGATCATGACGCGCGATTATGTGGTGGTGCAGGGAGCGGTGCTCTACACGGCGATGATGTTCGTCACGATCAACCTGGCGGTGGACGTGTGCTACGTCCTGCTCGATCCGCGGATCCATTATGAGTGATGCGGCGAGATCGAACCGCCGGCGCCGGGTCCGCCGGTTCCTGCGCGATCGCGTGACGGTCCTGGGGGTGATGCTGTTCT
>JBGPLF010000003.1:0-40474 GCA_041486265.1 bacterium | reverse complement strand
GCTTTCGGTACTCGTCGAGCGTGGTGGCGCCGATGGTGTGCAGCTCGCCGCGCGCAAGGGCGGGCTTCAGGAGGTTGGAGGCGTCCATCGAGCCTTCTGCCGCTCCCGCGCCCACGAGGGTATGCAGCTCGTCGATGAAGAGGATGATCTGCCCCTGCGAGGCGGCGATCTCCTTGAGCACCGCCTTGAGCCGGTCTTCGAACTCGCCGCGGTACTTCGTGCCGGCGACGAGCGCGCCCATGTCAAGCTGCACGACGCGCTTGGACTTGAGCCCCTCGGGCACATCGCCCTTCATGATGCGCTGCGCCAGGCCCTCGACGATGGCGGTCTTGCCGACACCGGGATCGCCGATGAGCACGGGATTGTTCTTCGTGCGCCGGCTCAAGACCTGAATGACGCGGCGGACCTCTTCGTCGCGGCCGATGACCGGATCGAGCGTGCCGGCCGCCGCCAGTTGGGTCAGATCGCGCCCATACTTCTCCAACACTTGATACTTGGACTCAGGCGTCGGATCGGTCACGCGCTGCTGCCCGCGGATTTCCTCGAGCGCCTGGTAGACCTTCTCAGGCGTGACGCCCAGTTCGGCAAGCTCCTTTGCGGCGTCACCGTCACGGGTCTGGAGCAGACCGAGCAGCAGGTGCTCGGGACTGACGTACGCGTCCTGGAGGCGGTCGGCCTCGCGCTGCGCCGTCTCAAGGACCCGGGCCAGGCGGGGCGACAGCACGATGCCGCCCGATGGCTGCTGCGCGCCCTCGACGCGCGGCCGGCGCTCCAGGCCCGCGGACAGGCGCGTACGGAGCACGCGGGGATCCACGCTGATGCGGGTCAACAGCGGCGGCACCAGTCCGCCGTCCTGATCGATTAGCGCCAAGAGCAGGTGCTCGGGGTCCGGCGCCTGGTGGCCGCGTGCTGCGGCCAGTTGCTGGGCCTCGAGCAGCGCCTCCTGCGCCTTCTCCGTGAACTTGTCAAACCGCATGACCATGGTCCCGTACGCTCCCTTGTCGTTGAATCCGCGTCTGCGAATCCGCTACGGCAGCAGCCCGTGCCGCGGATTGTCGTGCCGTGTCTTGCGCAACTCCTCAAACAGCTCGCGCTCGCGCGTCGTCAGCCCGGTGGGCACAACGACCTTTACCTTCACGTAGAGGTCACCCCGGGCCCCGCCGCGCGCGTGGGGCATCCCTAGCCCTTTGAGCCGGAACCGGCGTCCAGTCTGGGTTTCCGCCGGTACCGTCATGGTGATCTTGCCGTCGAGCGTCGGCACCTCGATCTCGCCGCCAAGCGCAGCCTCGCTGACCGTGATCGGCACCTCGAGCGTCAGGTCGTCGTCCGTCCGCTCAAAGAGCCGGTGCGGCGCGATCTGCAATTTCAGATATAGGTCCAGCCCGTCCGCGGCTCCGGCCAGACGGATCGTCTGGCCCGACCGCACGCCCCGCGGGATCTCGACATCGAAACTGCGGCCCATCTCGGGCACGCCGATCTTCCGCTGGCCGCCGTGGTACGCGTCTTCGAGCGGGATCTCGATGACCGACTCCAGGCGCGGCTGTTCGCGGGTTCGGGTCCCGGCGCGCGTCCGCCCGATTCCGCCCGCTCCGCCGAGCCCGCCGAACAACTGTTCGAAGAAGTCGCTGAACCCTCCGCCGGTTCCGCGCCGGCCGAAGATCTGTTCCAGATCCTCGGCGTTGCCGACTTCGAACGTCACGCCACCGGGCGTGCTCCAGCCCCCCGGGCCGCCGGTGGTACGGCCGAACAGGTCCTGCCAGGGCACCCCACCGCTCTTGTATGCGTCGTAGATCTGGTCGTACTTCGCGCGCTTCTCAGCATCGCCGAGCGCCTGGTAGGCCTCGTTGATCTCCTTGAAGCGCTCCTCGGCGCCTTTCTTCTTGTTGACGTCCGGATGCGACTCCCGGGCCAGCCGGCGAAAGGTCTTGGTGATCGTCTTCTGGTCGGCAGCTCGATCGATGCCGAGAATCTTATAGTAGTCTTTGAAGTCCACTACTGGGCCACCCGCACCCTGGCCGGACGGAGGACTTCGTCGCCGATCAGGTAGCCCCGCTGGACTTCGCCGACGATGATGCCCGGCGCTGTACTACCCGTGGCAGCCACCGCGTCGACGGCCTCGTGCACGCGCGGATCAAACGGTTGTCCAACCGTTTCCATCGGCCGCAGACCCATGGTCCGCAGTACGTCGAGAACCTGACGGTGGGCCAGCCGGATACCATCGGCGATCGCCACGGCGGCGCCCCCGCCGGCCTGGTTCCCGATCCCGTTGTCGGTGTGCTGCAGCGCCCGCTCGAGGGTGTCCACCACCCCCAGGATGACTCCCAGCATCGTGCGCCGGGTCGATGCGACCGCTTCTTCGCGCTGGCGAATCGCCTGCTTGCGGTAATTCTCCAGGTCCGCCGCCGCCCGCAGGAACTGCTGCCAGTTGCGCTCGGCCTCCTGCGTCAAGCGCACCACCTCGGCGCGCAGCGACTCCGCGGTCTCGGACGCGGTGCCCTCGCGAGCCCCGGGCGCCTCGGCGCGGGCGTCCGATTCTTCCGGTCCCGACCCCGGAGCTCCGGTGGTTTCCCCGTTTCCCCTCCGCTCGTCCATCGTCGGCGCCTAGGTGCTCGGTTTGTACTCGGCGTCGATCACGTCGTCGCCGGATTTGGGCTGCCCACCGGGCGGCGCGTCCGGTCCGGGGGCCGACCCCGCGGCGGCGCCTGCCGGCGCGCCCGCGGTGGCCTTGTACATCTCTTCGCTGAGCTTGTACGAGGCCTGCTGCACGGCGTCGGCCGCGCGCTTGATCTGGTCCGTATCCTGGCCATTGAGGGCGTCGCGCAGTTCCTTGAGCGCGGCTTCGACCTTGCTTTTCTCGTCGGCCGAGACTTTGTCGCCGTAATCCTTGAGCAGCTTCTCGACCTGGTAGGCGAGCGAATCGCCGCGGTTGCGCGTCTCGGCAGTCTCGCGCTTCGACTTGTCATCGGCGGCGAACTGCTCGGCATCTTTGACCATCCGGTCCACCTCGGTCTTGTCGAGCGTCGAGGTGCCGGTGATCTTGATCGACTGCTCGCGGCTCGTGGCCGTATCCTTGGCGGTCACGTGGAGGATGCCGTTCGCGTCGATGTCAAACGTGACCTCAATCTGCGGCACGCCGCGCGGGGCCGGCGGGATGCCGTCGAGGGTGAAACGGCCCAGCGTCCGATTGTCGCGCGCCATGGGCCGCTCGCCCTGCAGCACGTGGATCTCCACCTGTGTCTGGCCGTCGCCTGCGGTCGTATACCGCTCGGTCTTGCGGGTGGGGATCGTGGTGTTCCGCTGGACCATCGGCGTCAGCACGCTGCCCAGTGTCTCGACACCGAGCGTGAGCGGCGTCACGTCGAGGAGCACGACCTCGCGCACCTCGCCCGCGAGCACGCCGGCCTGGATCGAGGCGCCGATTGCCACAACTTCATCTGGATGCACCTCGCGGTTGGGCTCCTTGCCGGTCAGCCGGCGGACCAGTTCCTGGATCATCGGCATGCGGGTCGCGCCGCCGACGAGAATGACCTCGTTCAGATCCTTCTCGGCCAACTTCGCGTCGTTCAACGCCTGCCGGAACGGTCCGATGCAGCGCTCGACCAGATCGGCGGTCAGCTCCTCGAACTTGGCCCGGGTGAGCACGTAGTCCAGGTGCTTCGGGCCGGTGGCGTCGGCGGTGATGAACGGCAGGTTGATGGTCGTCTGCACGACGGTCGAGAGCTCGACTTTCGCCCGCTCGGACGCTTCACGGAGCCGCTGCAGCGCCTGCCGGTCCTGCCGGAGGTCGATCCCCTGCTGCTTCCTGAACTCGTCGGCCAGCCAGTTGACGATCCGCTCGTCCCAATCATCGCCGCCCAGGTGCGTGTCACCGTTGGTCGCCTTCACCTGGAAGACCCCTTCGCCGATTTCGAGAATCGAGACGTCGAACGTGCCGCCGCCCAGGTCGAACACCAGGACCGTCTCGGCGCCCTTCTTGTCGAGACCGTACGCCAGGCACGACGCGGTCGGCTCGTTGATGATCCGCAGCACCTTCAGGCCGGCGATCTCGCCGGCGTTCTTGGTGGCGGTCCGCTGCGCATCGTTGAAGTAGGCCGGCACGGTGATGACCGCCTCGGTGATCTTTTCGCCGAGGTAGGCCTCCGCGTCGGTCTTCAGCTTTTGCAGAATCATGCTGGAGATCTCTTCGGGCGTGAAGGTCTTCCCGGCCGAGGGGATGCGGACGACGGCCATCCCGTTCGATCCATCCTCAACCTTGTACGGGACGATCTTGCGCTCGGACTCGACCTCCCCGTAGCGGCGGCCCATGAAGCGCTTGATCGAGGACACCGTGTTCTCCGGATTGAGGATGGCCTGCCGCTTGGCCATCTGCCCGACCAGCCGCTCCCCGGTCTTCGTGAACGCGACCACTGACGGCGTGAGCCGGTTCCCCTCGGTGTTGGCGATCACCTGCGGCTCGCCGCCGATCACGACGGCGATGACCGAGTTGGTGGTGCCCAGATCGATACCGACAACCTTGCCCATGTAAGATCTCCCTTCGACCTGAATCCTGCTTACTGACCGTCAACCTCAACCTTGAAGATCTCGACCGCGGGCTGCTAGACGAGCGGCGCGGTGGTCCTGGGTCTGCGGCTGAAGAAATCCTCGAACAGCCGGTCCCTGGACTCCCGCATGGACATCATCTCATCAAACGGCACCCAGCGGACAACGCTCATCGCACACTCCCTCCCTTTCGTTCTATGATCCGCTCTACTAACCACTGCATGGCGTCGTCATCACGGCTCACGTGCAACCGCTCGTACACCGCCAGGATCAACCGGACGCCGGCCAAGTTGAGCCGGTACGCGTTGATGAGCTGCCGGATCATTCGGACGCGTTCAATGTCGCGCTCCGAGTAGAGCCGGATCCGGTTGCGCCGGGACGGACTCAACAGCCCCTTCTCCTCGTAGATCCGCAGGGTGCGAGGGTGCAGGCCCGTGATCTCGGCGGCGATACTGATCACGTACACGGGTCTGGCATTCATCCTCTCCCGCATCCTCATGTCTCCCTGAGTCATGACAACCGTCGCGGCATCCCGACTGGTCTTGTCGCTTGACATACCACCGTGCCTGCAAATAAACGTAACAATAGTATTGTCAGGGTTTCTGCGGTTGTCAATGCCCACCAGGGGGGGACGCGGATACCTAATTGTGGGCGAGGGGGTTAAGGCCGGGTGGCATCACGGGGGGAGGAGTTCGGATCGCCAGGGGTCAGGTCCTCGCCGCCGGAAGATACCCATGCTCGGCCAGGATGCGGCGGACTTCCGCAACGCACCGTTCGAGCGGCCACTGTTCGGTGTCCAGAATCAGCTCGGGGTGCTCCGGCGGCTCGTAGGGAGCCTGTACACCGGTCATCTGGGGGAGCTTGCCGTCGAGGGCCCGCTTGTAGTGACCCTTGGGATCGCGCCGGATGCACTCTTCCAGGGAGCATTTGACCCACACCTCGACGAAGCGCCCCAGGTCATGCCGCGCGACGGCGCGGACGGCGCGGTACGGCGAGATCAGGGCCACGATCGTTGTCACGCCGTTCCGGCTGAGCAGCTTCGCCAGGTAGATCACCCGGCGGTTGTGCAGTTCGCGGTCGGCCTGGCTGAAACCTAGTTCCGGGCTCATGGCGGCGCGGATCTCGTCACCGTCCAGCACCTCGGTGGGGATTCCCCGGCCGCGCAGTTCGGACTCGAGCGCCCTGGCGATCGTCGTCTTCCCCGACGCGGGAAGCCCTGTCAACCAGACGACACTTCCCTCACGAATCACGCGATGTTCAACCTCTGGGCCCGGCCGGCAGCGGAGAGCCGACGGTCTCGCCGTCGGTCACCAGCGGACCAGGATGGCGGGCCACGACCTCCGCGACCTCGGGGCGAACGAGCCGGGCCGAGTCGGGGTCGCCGCCCTCCAACGCTTTCCGAAACCGGGTGCCGCTGAACTGCAGGTGATGCGCGGGACCATGCGGGCAGGTCTTCTCGTTAGCCACGCTACCGCACTTGGTGCAGTAGAAGAACGCCGTAAAGAGCAGCGGGACGATGCCCAGGTCGGGAAACTCCTCAAAGATGACGTGCGCGTCGTAGGGCCCGTAGAAGTTCCCCACGCCGGCATGGTCGCGCCCCACGATGAAGTGCGTGCACCCGAAGTTCTTGCGGACAATCGCGTGGAAGACCGCCTCGCGGGGCCCGGCGTAGCGCATCTCGGTCCGAAAGGTCCCGAGCACGGCACGGTCGCGCAGATAGTAATGCCGCATGAGCGCTGCGTAGGCCTCAAGGATGACCTCATCCTTGAAATCTCCAGCCTTCTTGCGCCCGATGACGGGATTGATGAAGATCCCGTCGACGAAGGTGAGCGCCGTCTTTTGGACATATTCGTGGCCAAGGTGGGGGACGTTGCGGGTCTGGAAACCCACGACGGTACGCCAACCCTTGAGATGGAACAGCACACGGGTCTCGGCGGGGGCCAGGCGGTACGCGGCAAACGGATCGGCGACGGCAGACAGCAGCTCGATCGGGCCGCCGACCAACAGGTCGTGCATTGCGGCGACACGCGCCACCCCGGGGTGCCGCTCGTCCAGAGTGCCGAAAACCGCGCCGGCGAACTCTGCACGGTCCAGCTGATAGACCTCGGCGAGATGCAGCAGCGCGAGCGGCCTGCCGCCGTGGGTGAGCACGATGGTTTCACCCGACCCCGCGCGCGCCAGGTCCTCTCTGGCGACGTCAAGGACGATCGGGATGGTCCAGGGCAGATCGTTGGCGAGGCGCTTACGATGCAGGACGTGCTCCAGATCGGCGTGGGTCATGAATCCTTCGAGGGGACTGAAGACGCCGGTCGCCAAATTCTCAAGATCAAAGGCGGTCTCCAGGCCCACCTGGATCTGCGGCAGGCCGGCAGCGCTGGCCAGCCATGCCTCCCGGGCTTCACCGTCGAGCACCCGGTTCACGAGCCGGCCGCCGTGAGGGGCAATCATGCCGTCATCTGGCTAGTCGATGTACCCGAGCCGCCGGAGGCGATCGACGATCCGTGGCTCCTGGTCCGGAGCAGGGGTGGAAACCATCTCATGCGCCGTGAGTGCCGTGCGGACGACGTGTGTCACAAACGTCTCGACGGTGGCTTGCCCCAGCCGGCCGAGCGCCGCTTCAACACGCCGACAGAGCGCCGTAGGAATCGGGACAAACGTCATATCCTCTGGCATGGTCACCCTCCTCGCACACTCCGTGCGGGAAGATCCCGCAGGAGACGGGCCGGTCCTGCGAAGTCTCTCAAGCGCGCTAGCGGACGAAGCCCTTCCGGATGGCGTAGGCCACCGCCTGGGACCGGTCGCGGACGCCGATCTTGCGGTAGATCGTGCGGAGGTGGCTCTTGACCGTACTTTCGGACACGAAGATCTTGGCGGCGAGCTCCCGGCTGCTCGAGCCCTTCGAGATGCCTACGAGGATCTCGACCTCGCGGTCGGTCAGCCCGTCGCTGTGGATCTGTGCGGCGCCCGGGGTTCGGGCGCGCGACATCAGCGAGATACGCTCGAGGAGCCGGCGCGTGATCCCGGGGTGGACGGCCGACATTCCAGCCCGCACTGCGCGGATGGCCCGCACCAGATTGACCGGCGTGATGTCCTTCAACACGTACCCGCTGGCCCCGGCCTGAATCGCCTGGAAGACACTCTCGTCGTCCTCGTAGGCCGAGAGCACGAGGACCTCGACGGACCCAAACGCGTCCTTGATCCGGCGCGTCGCTTCGATGCCGTCGACCTTCGGCAGCTTGATGTCCATCAGGACCAGATCGGGCTGCAGTTCGCCGGCCATCCGGACGGCCGCTTCGCCATCCTCCGCTTCCCCCACCACATTGATGTCAGCCTCCCGGTCCAGCAGGGCCCGCAGGCCCGACCGGACGAGACACTGATCCTCGACAAGCAGGACATTAATCACGCGATCCTGGCCCTCCCCAGACGTTCAGCAAACCGCTCCGCGACGCCGATCGTAGGCGTTCTCTCGTTTGCCCTAGGCCGTCTTGTCCGACGCCAATTGGCTCAGCGGGAATCGAATCAGGACACGTGTTCCGCGTCCGGCCTGCGACCGGAGTGTGAGGGTCCCCCCAAGCGCTGTCACACGTTCCTGCATGCTGATCAATCCAAACGACTGCTGATAAATATCTTGACGGAAACCCTCCGCCACGTCAAACCCGATCCCGTCGTCGCGTACGATGACCTCGAACATGTCGCCCTGCACGCGGCTGGTCACGCCGACACGCTTCGCGGCGGAGTGCCGGTAGACGTTGGCGAGTGCCTCGTTGACCACTTTGAACACCTCGTCCGCGACCGGCGTCGGGAGCAACTGGGCGGGCTCCCGCCATCGCAGAGACCATGAGAGCCCGGTCGCTTCCTCGAGCCGACCGAGTGCGGCCCTCAGGCGCTCCTCAAGCGCCGCATGGGGGCGCGCCAGGCGCAGCGTGCCGACGAGTACGCGCATCTGCCTGACGGTCTGCTGGAGTTCGCTCTCCAACGTCTGAAGGGTCTCCCGTGACTCCTGTCCGCCTTCCGCCAGCGCGGACCGCAGGTGCAGCATGACGCCCAGAAGCGTCTGCAGCGGCCCGTCGTGAATCTCGCGCGCCAAACGATCATGCACTTTGGCAGCGGTGAGGGCTTCGACCTGTCGCTTGAGTTGAGCCGCTTCGGTGTGGCTCACAGCAGTCTGCACAAGCGTCGTGAGCACCGCACAGTGCTCCAGGGAAAAGGCCGCTCGGGTCGATGAAAAGACCCCCAGGACACCGATGGACCCGTTGGGCATGAAGACAGGAAGCATGACCCCGCCCTTTACGGGCGATCGACGCGGCCGGTCCTGCTCGGACAGCGGAAAAGCTTTGCGCTTCTCGGCGACCCGCGCAGACCACTTGACCAGCAGGCGCGGTGGAGGCCACGGCGCCCCCTCCGGCATGCGGATCTCGAAGCGGCCGGATGGCCCGTTAGGAAGCCGCAGGACGATGAGGTCCGCGCCAACGAGTGCGCATGCCTCACGCACCGCGACCACGAGTGGCTCATCGGGGTTGTCACCCGGAGCAGCGCCGACGATGCGCATGAGTGACGCATATAAACCATCGGACAAGGAAGAAATCCTCCGTACCCACCGGGTGGGCAGACCCGGCGGCGATGCCTCCCGGCACATCTCCTTATTGGACAACTCGGGCGTTTTCTAGACGCAGGCACATGCCCAGGACGGCCTGTTGCAGATCGTCAAGTGTTGCTCATGATTCGCACCGAGGAGCCGACCCGTGCAGCGGGTTCGTGCGCCATTGTCGCTGATGGGGGTCGGCAGCGGCGTTGACGAACGCGAGCGGTTCGCAGGATCGAGGGAGGGGGAGGGGTTGAACTCGGCGAGCGAGAACATCGAGCGCGTGCGCGTCATCACAATGCTCCGGTTGTGCCTGGTGATCGCCCTCTGCGGGATAGTACTGACGCCACACCCGACGGGAGCCGCCCCGGCTCCCGTCCTGACGCCGGCCGTCGTGTTTGTCCCCGAGGAGTTCCACACCGGCGGCGCCTACACGGCCATCCAGGCAAGCGGCGACGGGCGAGTATACCTGGGCACCACGATCTACGACGGGTACGCGCACCTGATGGCCTTTGCCCCCGCGACGGGCCGGTTCGAGAATCTAGCAGAGATGTCCGCGGTCACCGGCGAGCGGAACCCCGGTCCCTACGCGCAGGCGAAGATTCACACGAAACCGGCGATCGCGCCGGACGGACGCGTGTACTTCGGCACGAAGTCCGGCAAGCCGGCCAGAGACCCGCGCTGGCAGGAGAACTACCCGGGCGGTCACCTGCTCGTCTACGATCCCAAGGCGGGCACGACGATCGACCTTGGCATCATCAAACCCAGGGTCAGCATCATCGCGGTGGGGATAGATCCTGCGCGCGGGCTCGTCTACGCGTTGACCGATCCGGACAGCCATCTCGTGACGTATGACATCCGGACCCGGGCGTTTGTTGACCGCGGGCAGTTCGGTCCGCCGGGCGCGGATCCCACCCGGTACCTGGTGGTGCTGACGAATGGCGACGCATTCCATCGATGGGACGAGGGGACGATCTCGCGATACACGGCGGCCTCCGGCACGATCGAGCGCCTGCCCCTGCCGGTGACGGGCTCGGGCACGTATGAGCCGCCCTATGCGCTCACCGCGGCACCCGACGGCCGCCGCTTCCTGGGCGTCGGCAATCGGTCCGGGCAGGTCTACCTGTTCGAGCCACGCGAACGCGAGGTCGGCGTGCGCATCCTGGGCGGCGCCATTCCCGACGGCTACGGACCGCCCGGGATTCACTACACGATGACCAGCGCCCCAGACGGTGCGGTGTACTACACCGGCCAGTTCCGGCAGGACCTGTTCATCCTGAAGGTACCGCCGGATTTGAACCGGCCGCAGGTCGTCGGCCGCGTCGCCCCTCTGCCCCCGCCGCCACCAGGCTACTCGCGAACGGTGGCGCGGGACCTGATCATCGAGGGCTCAACGGCAACGCCGGATGGCACGCTGATCGTGATGACAGCGTATCCGCTACGCCTGGTCCTCTTCCGTGGCATCGGCGCACGATGATCCGCTACACCGGGCTGCTCGTCGGCAAGAACCTGGCCGCGACGCATGACCGTTATGCGATTCACGTGGCAGAGTTGTTGCAGGCGTTTCTGGAGACCCGCGCCGCGCGAGACCGGCGTGGCGTCGGTGCGGGAGGTAGGGCGGGGATTTGGTCGCTACCGGACCGGGATCAGTGGGGCAGGGAGGTTACCTTGACTCGCCAGGAGGTCGTGTGGCGTCTGTGCATGCGAGAACCTGCTGCTAGAACAGATAAATGATCGCGGCCGTCGTGACGGCCCACAACGCCACGGTCACCAGCAGTGGAAGATCGGCGATCAGCAACTCTTCGGGACTCCCCCCACCGTCCCGGTGATAAACCACGTACAGGTAGCGAAAGATGCCGTAGACGACGAGGGGGCTGGTCAGCATGAACAGGTAGGGTTTCGTGGTATCCTTCGCATACAGAAAATACGCCATGATGATAGCCGCGCTCAGCGCGGCGAGCATCTGGTCAAGCAACTGCGTGGAATACTCCGCGAGGACCGGGCGGTGGTTGGAGGCTTCCTCCACCACCAGCAGCTCGTGCCGGCGCTTGGCGACCGCCAGAAACAGCGAGAGCAGCGGGACGGTCACCAGGAACCAGAGTGACATGACCACGTTGATCGCCACCGCCCCACCCACGGCGCGCAGGACGAAGCCCGACGCGATCGTCATGACGTCCAGCAGCACGGCGTGTTTCAACGTGAACGAATAGAGGAGGTTGGTGCCCAAATACGCCAGGACGATCACGCCGAGCGCGATGTTGACGGTGAACCCCACCGCGAGGGCGGTGGCGGCGAGAAGCACACTCAGGACCACCGCCTGGGGCGGACTCACGATGCCCATGGCGACCGGCCGGAAGCGCTTCTTCGGATGCAGGCGGTCCTCTTTGGCGTCGAGGGCGTCGTTCAGGCTGTACGCCGCCGCCGAGGCCAGGCAGAAACTCAGGAAGGCGAGCGCCGCCAGGCCGGTCGAGGCGGGATCGCGCAGCCGGCCCGAGAACAGCAGGGCGGCGAAGACCAGCCCGTTTTTCACCCACTGCTTCGGGCGGGCGAGCCGGACCAGCGCCCACAGTGGAATCCTCCCGCGCCAGAGCGGCTCGCCGGCGTGCTCGCGTGCGCTCGGCTGAAGGACGCGCTGCTTGGACATGATCAGAACGCGATCTCGTCGAGGACCCGGTACTTGTCGGACGTGATGCCCTGCCCGTCGGTCTTCTGCGCCATCTCCAGGAAGTTCTCGCTTCGCGTCGTGACGGCCGCCACCACGTACATCAACTCCTGTTCGAGGGAGCTTTCGAACTGCACCACCTGCTTGGCCAGGTCGCTGGCACTCCCGCTCGCCTGATATCGGGGCAGGGCGAGCGCCCGCGACACCTCGAGCCGTCCCAGAAACTGGCTCGAAAAGATGGCCTGATTCTGCGCAATCTGGCCTCGATGCTTGAACGATCGATCAATCGCCCATGTCGCCAGGTAGGCGGAGTACATGGCCAGGACCGCGCCGACAGAAAAAATGGGATCGACGAACGCGGCCGCATCGCCAACAAGGAAAAACCCGGGGCCGGCCAGCTGCGTCGGTCGGTAAGAGTAGTCGCGGATAATGTGCGTACTCCCCTCGATATATCGCGCGTGCTCCAACAACCGGTCGAGGTACGGGATCTCGTAGCACGTGCGCAGGAAGTAGGCCTCCAGCGCTTCATCGGTCGCCTTGACTTTCTTCATCTCGTCGAGGGGAAGGATCAGGCCGACGCTCGTGCTCTCCCGCAGCGGAATGTGCCACACCCATCCCCACTCGCCCAGGCCGCCCACGGAGGACACAAACGTCGTGGGAGGGATGCTCCGCACATGCTCGAAGGTGTGGGCTCTTCCGTCGGTGGACACGTACTTCGAATCTAAGAAGTATCCCCAGACGCTCATGAACCGAAAGCTTTCATCGATCACGCGGATCCCGAGCTGCTTCGCGAGGACGGCGTTCTGCCCGCTCGCGTCGATAACGAACCGGCAGGAGATCTCACCGGGGGTCTTTCCGTCGGCCAGGCGGTAAGCGACCCGATTCTGGCCGTCGTCGAGGTCCACCCGCAGCACCGAGACGTCCTCGAACACCTGGACACCCTGCCGCCTGGCGTGTTCCAACAGGATGTGGTCGAATCGGTCCCGCTCAACGTGGAGGGCCGACCGGCCATACCCGAAATCCTGAAACCTCATCTGGCGAATCACGCCGTTCCAAATGACCGTCCCCCCAGCCTTCTGGATGAAATCCTCCGCCTCAAGCGCCGCGGTCGACCCCGTGACATCACAATACCGCCAGAAATGAGGGATGAGGCTCTCCCCAACGTTGAAGCGGGGGTGCCTCTTTTTCTCAAGCAGCACAACATCGTACCCTTTCTGGCGCAGCAGGGCTCCGGTCGTGCTACCGCCCGGACCGCCGCCGATAACGACGACGTCACACCGTGTAGGAATGACCATGGAACCGCACCCCTGTTCCGTTATCCTTCGGACTTCTTCTGCTCGATCAGTTTCGCGATCGACGTGATCGTCCCAAAATTGTTGGGGACCAGCTCCTCGTCAGCGAGCGCGATGCCAAACTGCTCCTCCACGAAGGACACGAGCATGAGCAGGCCCATCGAATCGACGACGTGGTTTTCGATCAAAGGGAAATCCGGGGTGATCGCGCCCCGACTCTCGTCCCAGTGCAGTTCATTCAGCACAAAATCACGCAGCTTCGCGACCGTTGTCACACCCTCGTCCTCCTTGGATTACGTATGGTCTGGCACGGGCACCGACGAGGTGACCAGGGCCTTTCGATCGGTCTTTCCCGTCGGCGTCTTGGGAAGTGCAGAGACAAACTCGAAGGACTCGGGCACCATGTACTTCGGCAGGCGGTCGGCGCAGAACCTCGCCAGGTCCCCCTCCTTCACAACCTCGTTGGTGACCACGAAAGCCTTGAGGCGACTGCCGATGACCTCGTCGGGGATCGCGACCACCACGCACTCCGCGACGCCGGGATGCGCCGCCAGGGCTGCCTCGATGTCTCCAAGCTCGATCCGGTATCCCCGGCTCTTGATTTGATGATCACGGCGCCCGATGAAAATCAGGTGGCCGTCCTCGCGGCGGCGGACCAGATCTCCCGTGCGGTACATACGGTCCCTGGCCGGCGTGAAGGCGTTGAGGAGAAACGACCTGGCCGTGCGCTCGGCATCGCCCCAGTAGCCGTGGGCGACGGTGTTGCCCCGGACGTAGAGCTCACCGGTCTCTCCCTCGGCGGCGGGACGCCCGTCGTCCCCGGTCACCACGACCTCGACGTTGTCGATGGGCAGCCCGATCGGGATCGACTCGGTCTGGTTCTCGGGCAGCACGGGGACCCGGTAGTAGGTGCACACGTTGGTCTCGGTGGGGCCGTAGAGATTCGTGAACTGCGCGCGTGGCAACAGCGTCATCAGCGCGCGCAGGTGCTTCGTCGGGAAGACCTCGCCGGCAAAGATCACGTGGCGCAGCGACGGGAGCCTTCCCACCGCCAGATTGCCGCGCAGCGCCAGCATCGCCAGGATCGACGGGACCGAATACCAGATCGTGATCCGCCGCTCTTCGATCCACCTGGCCAGCTGCACCGGGAACACCGACACGTCGGGAGGAACGATTGCCAGCGCCGCGCCCGCCATCGCCGCCGTGTAGATGTCGAGGATCGTGAGATCAAAATGCAGCGGAGCATGGTTTGAAAAGACGTCCTCGGGCGTCGGGCGGAAGTAACTGTGACACCACTCCACGAAGGCCAGGGCATTCAGATGCGAGAGCATCACGCCCTTCGGCTGTCCTGTCGAGCCTGATGTGTAGAGGATGTAGGCGAGATCCTGATCGATCCCGGGAGCCCCCGGCCAGTGTTCCGGAGCGGCATCCAGAGTCTCTGTGCCCACGTAGCGGATCCCCTCGAGAGGCTCGGCAACCTCTCGCGCCGCGGCGTTTGAGACCACCAGGGTCTCTACAGGGGCACCGGAGACGACCAACTGTGTGACCTCGCGCCCCTTCTCGCGCTGGGTCACCAGGCAGCGTACCCCGCAATCGCGCAGGATATATGCCAAACGAGCCGCCGGCGCGAAGGGATCGAGCGGCACGTAGGCGGCTCCGGCCTTGAGAATGCCATAGATGCCGACGATGGCGTCGAGAGATTTGTTCAGAAAGAGGCCGACACGATCGCCCCGAAGGACACCGCTCTCCCTCAACGTGTACGCCAGGCGATTCGATTGCCGCTCCAGTTCCGCGTACCGGAGCGCCCCCAGTTCGTCCCTGACCGCGATGCGGTCAGGAAACCGCTCCGCGGCGCCCGTCAGGAGATGGGGGAGGAGAAACGCCCTCACAGTCCGAGGCCTCCCGCGATAATGTTCTTCTGGATGTCCGACGTTCCCGAATAGATCCGGCTGCCCACCGCGTCCCGAAGCTCGCGCTCCAGCTCGTACTCCTCCATGACCCCGTAGCCACCGTGAATCTGCACCGCGTCGAGACTGGAGTGCAAGAGACATTCGCTCAGGTAGAGCTTGACCATCGCCGACTCGACCCGGGTCCGTTTGCCCTGCGCCTTGAGCCACGCGACCTTGTACAGCAGCAGACGGGCGGTCTCCAGCCGGATCTTCATGTCCACGATCCGATGGGCGACCGCCTGAAACTTCCCGATAGACTGCCCAAATTGCGTGCGTTCTTTCGCATACCTGATGCACCGCTCGACCTGCCGCTGCATCGTGCCCACCGCGCAGGCCAGGATGCACAACCGCTCCCAATCCATGGAGACCTGAAAGACGGTCGCCCCGGCCCCAGGAGACCCTACCACGTTCTCCTCGGGCACCTCGCAATCAATCAGTGCCACTTCACCCATCGGCGAGGTCCGCAGGCCCATCTTGTGCAGTTCCCGGCTCACCGACAGGCCCGGCGTCCCGCGCTCGATGACCACGGCCGAAATCCCGGCGAGCCCCCTGGCCGGGTCGGTCCGCGCAAAGACGAGGAACGCATCCGCAACCGGTGCGTTCGTCACGAAGGTCTTGGTCCCGTTCAGGACGTAACGGTCCCCCCGCTTCTCCGCCGTCGTGCGGAGGCCAAACGCGTCCGATCCGGCGTCGGGCTCCGACATGGCCTGGATCCCGATCAGCGAGCCGTCGCAGAGGCGGGGCAGGAAGCGCAGTTTTTGGTCCTCGCGCCCAAACTTCAGCAGGGGCAGCTCAAAGCTCCACATCTGTGCGTTGAGCGAGAATAGGAGCCCGTTGTCCTTGCACGCGTACCCGAGCGCCTCCAGAGCCAGGACCGTCGTGAGCGCATCGAACCCGCTGCCGCCATAGGCCTCCGGAATCGGGAGTCCCTGGATTCCAAAGCCGGCACACTTCCCCCACAGCTCTCGCGAGAATTCGCCTCGCCCGTCTCGTTCAAGAAGGTTGTCACTCAACTCGCGCTCCGCGAACCGGATGATCGCCGTCTGGAGGTCGCGCTGCTCCTGGCTCAGGGAAAAATCCATACTCGCCCCTCCAGGTCTCGTCGCCGCCGCTTTGGGGGATTCATGCCTGGAGGCTGGCTTCGAGCCACTCCTGGGTGCTCGACAAGACCGCCTCTTGGATGCCCAGGTTCGTGAGGTTATTTGTCGGACCATCGACCAGCGACACTGTGACGCGGTCGGCGATAGACCCGAGGATATCCTTCAATGGTCCGGCTTGGGCCTGGAGGAAATCCTTGTAGACGGATTCGTGGCGGCCATACAGGAACAGCACGGGCACGCGGCGGGCCGCAACCTCGCGCAGTGAACCCACAACCGCCTCGGACACCCAATCGGCGTCGACTCCGTCGGTCTCCGTCCCCCGGTTCGATCGTCGAACCAGTTGGCCGGCGGCAAACCGGAGCTTCTGGAGCCAGCGCCTGCGGCGCCTGGGGCTGAGCAGGCCGCGGAGCGCCCGGAGCCGGACGCCGCGCCGCGCGGCCTCGCGGACTTCGTCCAGGGCCCACCGGCTGGTCGGGGACGCCGCGCCGCCCGAATGGATCGGCAGTGATATCAGGGCCACGGCTTGCAGATTGCGGATATGCTTGACCCCCGAGAGCGCGGTGCGCGAGCCAAAGCACCGGCCGATGAGGACGATCTTCTCAATGCCTCGTCGGTGGAACTCCTCGACGGCACCCACCAGGTCATTGGTGAAAGGCTCCTCAAGGGTCGACAGCGTGATCATGTCGTGTTTGAGCGCGGAGCCGGTCCACGGGCCGCTGCTCTCGCCGAACCCGTGATAATCGAAGCGCAGCACGTGGAACCCGGATCCGGCCAATCGGCGGGCCTGCCGTATGAGGAACCGATTCCGGTCCGAGGTCGCACTCAGCAGGACGACGCCGATGCCACGGGGAGTCAAGGGCTCGGTGAGCATCCCAAAAATGTGCTCTTCCCCAGCCTGGAACCTTACGGGCGTCTCGAAGCGACTGACCCCCTCCTCACTGTGCTTCACAACACGCTGTTCGGACGCGATTGAATCAGCCATGACGTATGCACCTCATAGAGTAATGCGGATGCGAGGACCCGTTGAGTCCCGAAAGTCGCTGGGGCATCACGGCGCCGCCGCGTAAAGCTTATAGGGCCCGTCCGTAAAGGCGAGCTTCCAACCGCTACACCCTTCCAGGTCTCCTGCCTCGAGCACCACATCCGTCACGCCGTAGCTCGCCGAGAGTTCCGTGAGCATGCGGCAGCGCACATCGAGCGGAGGCACGTTCAGGATCCGGGGCGGCGGGACCGGGAGCGATCCCTCCTCGCTGCGCTTCTGTCGTAGGCTACGGTAGTCCGTATCCTCCTCGGCGGTGCCGTAGAAGGCGTCCGCGAGGCGGACCCGTTTGTACCACTCCATGACCCCGACGTCGTCGTAGGGGATCACCGACCGTTCGGCAAATGCCGGGGCTCCGCTGAGCAGGCGGAACGTCCGCCAGCCAGGGGGGATAAGATACACTTGGCCTGGGCTCTTCGTCGTCTCCACATGTCTCATCACCGCAAGCCCCTTCACGTTGTCGGCCCCGTCGAAGCGCCACTTCGTCTCAACGACACCGAAGACACCCAGCACGAGCAGCACCACCACGCTGGCCGTCGCCAGCGCACTCGCGCTGATGGGGAGGGGACGGTCGGGCCGGTCCAAGACCTCGGACAGCGCATACGCCACCAGGATAACGGTCGAGAGCGGCACGAGGTATGCTGAAATCCGCCAGGGGATGATCAGCGCGAGGGTGTTGCTCCTCGTGAAGATTTGGATGATCGACAGGCCGGTCGCCGTCACGAAGGACAGCAGCATGATCCAGAAGAGGTCCGTGCGACGGATCACGTAGAGCGCTCCCGCCACGATGATCATCTTGAGATACGCAGTAGCGCCAAGCCACAACTCTGGGATCAAGGGCGGGTAGTACGCGAGGCGCACCAGGATGTCTTGAGACTCTCTCCAGGTGACCGGATCTGACGGACGGAAGAAGATCCCAGTGTAGACCAGCAGCGGCGAGATGAGCGCGAAGGCGTACACTCCGAGCCCGAATGTCTTCCCAAGACTCTCGCGACGCCTCAGCATGATGAACATGTAGGACAGGGTCAGAATGCCCGCATGGAGAGCATAGCTGGGCTGAAACAGCGCCGCCAGCACCGCGGACGTCACCCCGAGAAACGGCCTCCGGCGGAGAAACAGGTAGATCGACACGAGCAGAAAAACGCCGAACGTTCCTGGATTGAGCATGTCGCCGAGCAGGCGCTTCTCTCCCACCCCTTCGAGGAACAGGATCCTCCCTACGTTGAAGTGGTGGGGCGATGATTCGGCAAGGGGCAGGCCCAGGAGCAGCCTTGAGGCGTACCCGAATACCGGGGAATGCATCGCTGTGACGATGGCCAAAAAGACCAGGAATTTCGTCCTCGAGCTGTCGATCCGAAAGACCGTGGAGGCGATCCCCAACAGGCTGAGGGCGTAGATGCCCAGCAGCAGGATGAAGTAGACGTAGAAGATCCACAGGCCCGCGTGGAAGTACGTGAACTCCACCATGGCGGTGAAGAGCGGCCAGGGATCCGGCGTACGGGCGAACCAATCATTCCTCAGGAGTCCAAGCCCAGCCTTCGCAAGCCCCTGAAAAAAGTACTGGTTCTGCGTATGGTAGTACAGCGGGTACTGGCTGTACGAGATGGCAAACACGAGCGCCAGCACAAGAAGGGTCACCCAGGAGCTTCGCCGCGCCCCTCCGGCATCGACAGGGATGGGCGGTGTCATCGCGTCGCGTGTCACGCCGCGTGGCCCTTGACGGTGCGCGTCAGCCATCTCTCAGAGGCCTCGATAATGGACCCTGGCAGGGGCATGGGGCTGTCGACGAACGACCACGCGCCCTCACCTTCGATCAGCGCCGTCTCCATTGATGACCCACCGGCTGCAAAGGCGTCCTTCAGCCTGTTGAAGTCGGGCTTCAACTCTCGCTGGCGGCTGATCTGCACCAGGAGGACGGGCCGAGCTCCCGACGCGGCCACTTGCATCAGGCTCCGGCCGCCGGCGCTGTCATATAGCCCACGGTGAATCGGATAGCCTAGTGTATCCAGGATGCCCGCCGTGTGCAGCCGCTCCACCGCCTGAGCCACGGTGAGGGCGCTTGCGCCCCCGGCCAGCGCGCTCAACTGGCTCGCCCGGAAGATGTCTCTGAAGTATCCGTGGCCGTCGATGACCGGCTCCCACAGGACCAGCGGGGCTCCCGGATGATCCCGGGCGGCGAGACCGGCGATCAGCCCTCCCCATCGGCCCCCGCAGAACGCGAGCGACGGTACGTCCTGCTGGTCCTTGAAGTAGGCGACCGCCGTAGCCACATCCTCCAGCATCGTATCAACCGTGCTCTCTTCGAACACCCCGCCGCTGTGCCCCGCGCCCCGATAGTGGAAGCGCACCGCGGCGAAACCGGCGGCCGTGAAGGCGCGGGCAGCCAGAACCTGTGTCCCGTACATCTTGTGCTCTTCGGCGTAAATCGAAGGACAGATGACCACGCCGCCCCGAGGCGCCGACGGACCACGATGGACCACGCAGAATAGTTCCGAGCCGCCGGCGCGAATGAAGGTGGCATCTTCTCGCGTCCCGGTCACAGCATCGACAAAGCTGGCCACACGGCCACTACCCACGTTCTCCGCCCCTACCGTATCACCGAGCACGTGATACCTCCTCAAAACAGCGTCTCATCCCAGGACCCTCCTCATCTCCCCGCCTACCTCCGTGCGTCCCGTGCAATCCCTTGCAGCGTCTGGACCATAGCCTCAGCAACCCTGTCGTTACCCAGATCCGACATGTGAAACCGATCGACGAAGACCGTCCTAAACTCCTCCGAGAAGACCTCGGAAAGATCATGCACCTGGGTGAGCCCGCTGGTCGTCGCCTTTTCCTGGAAAACCCGATTGAACACTCGATATCCCTCCGCGATCGGTAGCGCATCGTCGCGAACATCCGCCCGCCCGGTGTGCACATACCACCTCTTTTCGCGCTCCGAGAGATTCCTCTTGGAAAAGACAGTGGGCTGCCAGAAGAATACCGCCTGAAAGCGATGCTCGCGGGCAAGCACACTGACCGTGCGCACGTTGGCTAGGTACGCGTCCACCACCGCGCTGGCCAGCGCAGGATTCAGAAACTCGCTTGTCATCGCCGCGCTCGACCGCGCTCTGCCCAATGACCCGAGGGTACTCCGGGTGAACCTGTACAGCGCGAGTTTTTCGACGACCCCCCCTCGCCAGTTTAGGCGGCTGCGCGAGTTAAATTCGGCCGCCCGGTGCATCTCATTCTCGGGGATTCCCGCAACACGGCTTTGAAACGCTGCCCACGCATCATTCACGCCGTCGTAGAACACCACGATGTCGGGAACATTTCCCTTCTGAAGCTCAAGCATCAGCGCAATCACTTCTTGCGTGCTGACGTAGCCCGACTCTCCGAAATTTGTCACCCACGCGTGGATGCCTAGCGTGCTGAGTCTCTTCGACACCTGAGACGCGATAGTAAACTCGTCACGGGAACCAAGCCCCCACAACGTGGAACCGCCAAACATCCAGATCCTCAGTTGACCCGGCACGGACGAGGAAAGGCTGTTCCACGTGCGTCGGATTCCCTTCTCATCAATATTGACGTACGTGCCGCGGTAGGGCATGGCTCGCCAATACACGTAGGGATGCCACTCGTACCGAAGAGCCACCCTCAGCTCGCGGAGGTATGGCTTGAGCCACTTGGCGCCACCCTCGACGCCGGGCTCAAAGCGATCCTCCGGAAACCACCTCGGAGCGGTGAGCCCACGATCACGTACGGCCAAGGCCGCCTGACCCACACCTTCGATGAGGACAAGGACGAGGATGGCGACGCCAACGCTGCCCCAGAGGCTGCGAACCCCGTGCAGGATCCGGTCACGCATGACGAGGAGGCTACTTCTCGGCCCTAGGATCCGGCGTGAGAATCCTCGGGGCCTCGAGCGAAGGCCAGCGTGTGGAACGCCAACAGCTTGCCCCCCGGCGTCATCACCGGCTCACGCCGGACGACCCTGATCGTGTCCGCCTGACGCCACAAGTGCGACACCGCGCCGCCGCCCTGCGCCGTCCCACCTATCTCCCTTTTGAACCGCAGGAGGAGCTTCTCTTCATCGACCTGGCCCACCGAGGGACTCACCACAAGGTGCAGGCGAGTCAAATGGTGCTCGTCTTCCACCTCAAGCAACTGGTAGTCGATGCTCCGGCCTCCAAACTCCCGCGGGAGAACTTCCTCAAGAATGCGCACGCACTCCGTCCCAAGGACGGTGACTCCCTCACCCGTGAGTTTCGAGAAGCTTCGAATATTCGTGAGATGCGTCTGCATGCCCAACGCATCCCAGATGCACCCACAACGCCGCGTGACGACCTGCCCGAAATCGTCGGAATCGACGTTCAGCAGGATCATCGGGCTGGAGGGGAGGAGCGTGGTGATCATGAAGCCGTCCGCGAACCCACCGTCGGGAAGCGCGCGCCGCCGAGGAATGAGAGCAAAGCTGTCGGCCACGAGGTGCACGTCGTCGGCGTCTGCCGGGTAGGTACATGCGCCGCCCACGGCACCGGCTTCCGTGATATTGTAACGGACCCCGACACGAGCGCCGGCTCGCGTGATCTCGTCACTCTTCCCGCGGGTGAGCGGTTCACCCCCGACCAGGAACGCCACGCCCTCCAGGGTCGTCGAGCGCTGACGGGCGAGCCCAGCCAGTCTCGTGGCTGCACTCGGGCTTGTAATGACCGCGCACCCACGGTGCCTCGCGCGAGCGGCCAGCATGGCATCAAGCACGACATCGGCGTCCGACAGGGGAACGTGCTCGTAATAAGGAACACGCAACCCTCGCGTCCTGCCGATGACCTGCCCCAGTCGGAACATCGCCTGGTGCAGCAAGGGGATCCTGAGGCTTGACAGATCGGTAATGCTGAACCACCGGAGGGGCGGCCGACCCATGTGCATGAGGGCGAGCCACCATTGGAGGCCGGCGTTCCTCGGGAGCCAAACAATCGTCGGCCATGATCCGACACCGAGGGCTTCGAGCGTCAAGCGCCACGCTGGCCCGCGCTGGTCGGCGAGATAGTCGAACGAGGAGGGAACCCTGGTGCCTCGACTCCGCGTTCCCCCTGTCCGTACCTCATACGATGGTGACACTAGAGGGTTGTTGGTCGTCACCTCATCCCAATCCAGCATGAGACCATCTCGGTGAACGGGCTTCCCCGCCTTGAACTCCTCGTGGCTCAGGTACACGCCACTGTCCCGCAGTGCCTCAAGGGTGGCCTCGACGCCCCGCCCTCGCACCGATTGGGCCAGGGTCTCGTCTGTCCATCCCGCCGACGACAGCAGGCGGCGATAGACGCTCTTTGGATGAGCCCAGATTGTCTCACGCACCATCCGCAGGAAGATTTGGTCCCGCTCGGCCATTCGTCTTCGCAGGAGCGCCTTCGCGCTCTCAACGGTGCATTGGCTGGAGGTGAGCATGACCAGCCCCCGCGCCATGCCGATTCCCAGGCCCACATTGGAAAACGTCGACGCGAACCTCATGGAGTCGTCACCGCAACGACACGCTGCTCATCGGTCTTCATCATCTGTCGCGATTCCTTTCTAGCCTCCAACTCGTCGAACTCACGCCTCAATAGCGGGTACAATTGTACATACTGGGATCCGCAATCCGGCGTTGGATGACGACGGCGTTCTTGGGGTGGAGATCGGCATTTTCCAGAATCAGGAGATGCTGCTCGGGCCCTAACGTATCCACCACGATCGCTTCGGGACGGTTGTCCCCAACAAGGTCGAAGGCATAGACGAGGTGTCCGGGCAGTGTCCCCAGCGTCTCGCCCGTCCGGCCGCGCAAGACATGGACTCGCTCAAGGTCGTTGACCAGGACCTCATCAAGGGCGTCGCCGTCCCAATCGCCCACCCAGAACCCGAAGCCCCCTTCCTGCATGTGCGGCCCGAAGAACTCGCGGCGCCACAGCACCGATCCGTCCGCTGCCAGTGCCCAGACCACGTCCGGCCGCCATGGAAACCGCCGGTTGACATTGTCGTACAGCACCACCTGCTGCCCCGGGACATCGGGGAGCAACCTGGCCACACGGGCGGCCTGGCCATGGGAAACGGCCCCGTCCAGGCTCCAGACGAGCTGCCAGTCATGATCGGCAGGGCGATGTGCCCCGCTTGTCGCCTTTCGCGCGAAGCAGTACCCGCCTGTGCTCATGAACAGCGACAGGTGGCCGTCTCCGCGCCAGTCGACCGCGAGCGGACTATCGCAGTGCCCATCTTGCATCAGCGCCGGGAGATCGGGGGCCACCCACAGGACCTGGCCGTCCGGCGAGAGGAGAGTGGAGCCCGCCAGGATTTCATCGCGGCCATCTCCGTCAAGGTCGAAGGCCCGCGGGGTGTGGCCCATCGTATCGTGGCGCCGTTGCGGATGTTGATGGATGTCCCGCTCCCAGAGCAAGTTCAGGCTCGAATCGAGGAGAAACACTCCACTGTAATCCCATCCGACAAGGAGCTCGGAGGGCCTTGACGTGCCTCTGGTGTTCACGACTGTGACCGAGCTCCGGAGATCCCGGCGGCTTTCAAGACCCGGATAGGGAATCGATTGCCGTACCTGACCGGTCGCCGCGTCGATCACGCACAGATGAAGACGGTCTCCCAGTTTGCGCGGAAGGACGGCTTCGGCGCGCCCGTCCGCATCGATGTCGGCGATGGGGAAGTTGCTATCCAGGCGGATATCCATGTATCCGGCGTTCTGGTCCTCGTACTGCCAGACGAGCTCACCGCTGGCCTTGTAAGCGGCCTGGCGGAAGGCGCCGCAGGTGAGCAAGAGATCGAGCTCTCCCGTTCCGAATAGGTCGCCGAAACGCCAATCGTAGAAGAACTGCATCCACGGGGCGGGACCGTGGCGACGATGGTCCCATGTCTTGAGCCCGTCGATCGCCGGTTCGGCGCGCAGCCGTTTGTTTCTGGCCCCCCGTCGTGCCAGCCAGTCCGCGATGGGCGCGGGCATCGTCACCCGATCGACATACGGGAAACGATAGGTCCGCGCAATTCGAAACCCAAGCGGCCGAGGTTCCTGCCCGTCCGCCTGACCTCTCCGCCGGTCGACCGCATGACTCACCGTGAAGACCAGCCGATCCAACTGGAGGATCCCGGCATTGCCTACTTGCCGCACGACTCTAGGCAGTCGCATCGCCAGTGCTCCCTGATCGATTACGCTTCACAGTTCGTCGCCAAAAGCAAAACCGGGGAATCCTCGCGCTCAGCCTGGTGGGGCGGTTCTCGTAGCCAGCCTCTTCAAAGGTCCTGAGCAGATCGGGCATCAATCCGTACTCTGGATGCGCTTCCAGCACCACAACCTTCGGGAAGATCCCGCGGGAAAACAGCAGGGGAAACAATTCAAACTCGGCGCCCTGCGCGTTGCACTTCACCAAGTAAGGCATTCGCCCCTTGAGCACGTCCTCAACCGGGACGACGCGCACCACGGTACCGGCCTTGTCCCCAGGGGCATGCGCGCCGTCCAACGGAACCGTCCTGTTGGCAGTCGAGGCTTCGGGATCAAACTCGAGGAACACGCTGCCGGCCTCGCGTCCAAGACATCCCTCGACGATCTCCGCCCTTTCCTGCAAACCGTTCACCGCCAACTGCTCGTCGATGATCCGGCACCCAGCCGGGTCAGGCTCCACGGCAATCATCCGGGCTCCAGGATATCGACACAGGGCCTCAACAGTATAGAACCCATGGTGCGCGCCAACGTCCACGACCAGACTCCCGTCCGCAAAGGGCTCCGGAAGCTCGGGGAAGTAGGATGCCTCGTAAATGTCGCCCAGCCCGATCAGGATAAGATCGTCCATCGGGTCACCGCCCAGGTGAAACTTCGATCCGCCCCTGGTGATGACCACGCACGGCACGCGGACGAGGGAAATGAGCACGCGACGCAGAGCCCAACTCGGCCAGTTGACAGCGATCCGCCTGATCGCGATGAGGTGGCGGGCCAGGCGAACAGGACGTCTCGCCCACTGTCGCACACGCTCCGAAACAGAACTCCCTTGGGGCACGATAGAACTCACGCGGGTACCTCGCGATCCGCTGCAGGGTCGGGCCTGTGGTGGCTCGCCAGACGCCGCCGCAGATGCGCTTTCATCTTTGTCGCGCACCTGCGGGCGGCGATAAGCATGGCCACACGGGGCTGCCGCCTCCAAATCAGCAGTGAGACGTCCTTCCGGAGGGACGCGGCCCAGCGCTGCTGCTTGTACTCTTCACCGCCGCGCAGGAGATCGTACTCCGTGGCGCCTTCCGCGATCGCCTCCCTGATCGCGTGTGCCACCAGGAGCGTCCCCACGCCATACCGCGACCACCGCATGTCAAAACCGCATTGAAGATCCGAGACTCGTCCGCCAAAGTGCACGCAGTACTCGGCGGCGACGTACTGATCGCCGACCTTCATGAGATAGAGTCGGAGCCACCCGCGCTCCGCCGCCGTCCGCATGAACGCCCTATGAAAAGCCCACGTACGGTCCGCCATGAACGCGCTTCGCCCGCCGACTGCCTGCCTGCGTTCTCGATGCAGGCGAAAGAAGATCTCCCAGGCGCTGTCCAGCTCGCCCACGTCCTGCACACGCTGAATGACCACATCGCCCTGTTCCTGGAGCCGGCGCGACCGCCGCCCGAGATCTTTCCGCGCGTTCGAGCTGAGGGTGCGCAGGTACGCCTCCCATGTCCCGGGCAGGGCGATGTACGGACAAAGATCGGCCAGCTCGGATGAGCGGGCCAGCCTCCCGCGTCCCGACCGGGAGACCGCGTCTCCCAGCCGGCGTGCGGTCTCTTCTTCCATCCGGGGGAAGTCTAAGGCATCCCATCCCTGTGTCGAAAGCATATAGGCTGAGAGCGCGCCAAAGACGCTCGTCTCCTCGTCACGTCGTAGGATGAACGCAAGGTGGTCCGCGCCGACCCCCGTTCCAATGAAACCCATCGACCGAAGCGCGAGCGGCGCCCGTGTGGCGGTTTCGTACAACGGGGCGAGGCCCACCAGAAACCCATCCTGCGCCCGCCGGGCGAGCAGAACGTGCGGCCGTCCCCGGCCACGGTACTCCTGCTGCCAGGCTGTCATCCATTCCCAAGACATGAAGACATTCGGATCCCGTGAGTCGAGCAGCAGATCTGTCCACTCTGCGCGCAGCGCGTGCAAATCCTCCCGCCCGGTCACGACCGCAATTCTGTACTCCTGTGACCTCACGGCAGGGACGTCGCTGTGACGATTACGAGCCGTGGACATGGCTCTCACGATACACGCGACCTGAGGAGCGACAGCAGGCGCCCTATCGGCCGGGGGTAGAATCCCGAGAGGCCAAGCTGCACCCGGCTGAATGAGTGCCCGGCGTTCACGCTCTGCCGCGAAATCGAGAAAGGATCCGCAAACGGGACCGCGCTGGGACCATATCCTGTGCTGAAAGCCGCTACGAACCCTCGGGCCTTGAGGATGGCCGCCGTGCGCTGATCATGGTGGCCGAACGGATAGGCGAAAATTCGCGGTGTCACATTGAGCTCTCGCTTCAGGTCCGCCAGCGACCCGTCGATCTCCTCGGCAATCTCCTGCTCTGTGAGAGATGGCATCGAGGCATGCGCGCGGCCATGCGAGGCGATGGTGGCGCCGTCCTTCGCCAGCGCGCGCAGCTCGTCCCATCCGAGCACGACGGACGTCGGGGCCACCGACACCCCTAATGCCCCGCGAATCTCGTCCAGGCGCTGACGAACCATGGAAAGGGCCATCGGCCGCATCTCTGTCCGCAGAACCGCCATGACCGCGTGGCGCCCCCTACGCGCGCGCAAATCGACGCCGGTACCGCCCAGCATGATCTTGGTCGCGGTCGAGCGTGACACCATCTGCCACAGTTCGTCCCACCAGAATAGCCGCCGGGCATCCGGATAGGCGGTGGACACGAATACGACGGCCGGAACCCCATTGGCCATAAGGGCGGGCCAGGCATGGGTGCGAAAGTCCCGATAGCCATCGTCAAACGTCACCAGTACGGCGCGCCGCGGGAGTGGCCTGATCCCGGCCAGACTGACCTCCAGGTCGAACCCGCTGATGGGCTCGTAATGCCGGGCGAGCAATCGCATTTGCTCCGCGAACGCCTCGGGCGTCGCACTGACAACGTCGGGATCGCCGTCTGGCAGATCGCGTTTCCAATCGACCACCCTGTGGTAAGCCAGGACTCGCAGGACCTGGCCGTTGCGGAGATCAAGGCGTCGAAGCACCGCCAGCAGTCCCGTCGCCCTCAGGACGACATCCGCCGCACGCTCAACCACGATGCGCAGGCTCCTGCCGCGGAAAAGCTTGCAGACCGGGTAGCCTATGTGCTCCACCGAGGACTCCCGGAGAGCATTGCATCGTACAGCGACTCGAGTGCCGCGACGCTTCGCTCGATGCTGTGGCGATCCCACACCCACGCACGCGCGTCCGCGCCGAGTTTCGACGCCAGGGCTCGATCTGCCGCCAGCCGAAGCACGTTCACCGCCAGACTCTCCGGAGACCGCAGGTCGGTCAGGAGAGCGACCTTGCCATCTCCCGTGACCTCGCACATCGTCGGGATCCGGCTCACCACGCACGGCTTCCCCATCGCCATGGCCTCAACGAGGGCATTCCCCGCACCTTCATATAGGGACGGAAACAAAAAGATATCCGCGGCGCGGAGCAGCGAGGCCACGTCCCCCCGATCCCCCAGCAGCACCACGTGTTCGCTGAGCCCCTGTTCCCGGGCCAGTTGCTCCAGGGACGGGCGCAGCCATCCTTCGCCCGCGATGACCAGCCGCGCGCTCGGGAACTGCCGGACGACATCCTTCATCGCCAGCACAGCGTATTGCTGTCCCTTTTGGGGCACCAGCCGCGCCACATTGAGGATCACCGGGTAGGCATCGGCCCACCCAAAGGCTGACCGGAGTGATGCCACGTCGGCGTCCTCTAGCGCGGGGTGCCCGTTGAACGACAACCCACGCGGGATCACGCAAATGACCTCTGGCGACAGGCCCAGCTGGTGAACGGCAGAGGTCTTCACGCTCTCGTTTAGCGCCACAAACCTGGTTCCCCACCATCTGGCGGTGACGCCATCGATCGTGCGGGCGACCCACACCTTCCAGGGTCGCAGGCGCGGATTGTCCATGAACCATTCCGGCTCGTAGGTCGTGTTCACCAGCGAGGTCACGACGGGTTTACCGCTCAATCGCCCGACGATCCGGCTGACGACGCCCGGGCGGAACAGCGTCGCGTGAAGGACGTCTGGGTCGACGTCCCGGACGAGCCGCCACAAGTGCTGAACCGATCGGGCCAGATCCCTGCTCGCGCGCAGCCCCAGAATGTGCACCGGGATCCCGGCGCGCTCCAGTTCGGTGGCGAACCGTCCTCCCTCACAGAGGGCACACACCTCGTGCCTCAACCGCTCCCGGTTGGTGCGCAGGAGGAACGTCACCAACTGCCGCTCCGAGCCACCGGTGTCCAGATCGTCGAGAACGTGCAGGATGGTCGGTCGGTCGGAACGTGTCATCTGCGCGATGCCAGAGGCACTAGACCTCTTCAGCCTTTCGCAGGCGCGATCGCGCCGGAGCCGGGCGCAGCTCGCCCACCATCCGAACAAGCCGCAGCACGGCCTGGCGCTGCATGGTCCACATCACGGCCCCATACGCCCCGGCGCCGATCAAGACGAGGGCGACCAGTACGACGACGCGCGGCGTGTGAAGGTCGCCGAGCAGTACGTGCGCCAGCAGCACGACCACCGTCATGACCGCGCACCCAACGACCGAGGGGTTGATCGCCTCCCACAGCTCCCTGACTCGCACACCCATGACCCGGGCCACAAATCCCCACTGGACCGGCGCCAGGATCGCGGTGGCGACCAGGTACCCGGCTGCGACACCGTTGATCCCCCATCGCAGCCCTATGGCAAATGCGGGAAGATAGAGGACGAGCGACAGGAACGCCCACCGCATGTGCAGATCCGTGCGCCCGACTGCCTGCAGCGCGCTCGGCCCCAGGGCCATCATCAACTGCAGAAACCCTCCCAGGGCCAGCAGCCGCATGACAGGGGCCGCCGCCTGCCACTTCGCGCCAAAGACGAGGTCGACCATCAGCGGCGCAACAATGGACAGCCCCACCATCATGGGGAGCGCGATCATCGTGATGTATCGCGTCGCGAGCAGGAAGCCGCGCTTCAGCCGATCGGCATCATCCTGCATCCTGGCCAGGGTCGCAAACATCACCTGGCTCATCGGAAACCCGATATCGACAATCGGCAGCAGAAAGACCGCGTACGCGAGCGCGTATGTGCCCAGGGCGGCCGAGCCCAGGAACCGGCCGATCAGGAGATTGTCGGTGTTCCGGACGGCATACCCGAACAGCCGCGCCAGCATCAAGGGGCCCCCAAACGACCAGATATCCTTGAACTTCGCCCGCGAGAAGACGAACCTCGGCCAGAATCCTCCCACGACCTGCAGCGCGATCGCGCCGACGACGCTCGCCGCAAGCGTCTGCCCGACGAGCGCCCAGACGCCCATTCCCCTGTAGGCCATCACCAGACCGATAATCCCGCCGGCGAGCGTCCCGAATAGCGGGCGCAGCGACAGCGCCCGGTATTGCAGCCGCCGCGTGATGATCGCTGCCTGTGTGCTGGCGATGCCATCAAAAACGAAGCGCAGCGACAGGACGATCACGATCGTGCCAGCCAGCGGTTCTCTCAGAAAGGCGCCGAAGAACCGGCTCCCCACCGCCGCGGCGCAGAAGAGGAGACATCCGGTCGCGAAGTTTGCCCAAAAGGCCGTCGAGATATACTCGTCGTCGATCTCCTTTCGCTGCACGATCGCCCCGGTGATGCCCGAGAGGGCAAACAGTGTCAGGATTCCCGAGAACACCGACGCCATGGCCAGGAGGCCGAAGTCACGGGGGGCAAGCAGCCGAACCAGGACGATGGTAAACAGCTGGTCGATGATTCGAACACCAATACGCTGGCCACCCAGCCATAACATCCCTTGAATGGCCACTGTCCGCAATCGGGGCATCATTCAACCTCCGGAATAAACGCTATCGGCTTCTGACATGCGTGCTCGGTGGGCTCCGGCGATAGGTCAAATAGGCGATCCAGATGAACACAAACGGAAAAACCTGGACACGCTGCCGCGCAATGATTCCAAAGTTGCTGATCGCCGAGAACACGTAGATGAACATGAGCGCATAGAACACACTCAGCAGCAGGATGCTGTCGTGCATCGCCCCCAGAATCGCCGCCTTCACGCTGCGGAACCGATAGAGGATGAGGGCCAGCAGGCCCAGACCTTCCATGGCGGCCACCAGCGCATTCATGTTGTGCGCCTCAAACGGAAACGGCCGGAAGAGGACCGTGGGAATGAGGAGGGCCAGGCCCACGGGGCTGCTCGTGTCGATCGGGGTGAAGGCCGAACCCGCGCGCTCGCCCGTGCCCGCCTGGCGTGCGCCGATGAACTGCGAGACTTCCTCAGTGTCAAGCCGGTCCAGCCCGACCAGGCGGCTCGCCACCACGGCCACGCCGATCGCGACGCTCGCAAAGAAGATCAATCCGACGACCCTGATGACCCCGCTCATCCTCCCTGTACCCATCGGACGGACGAGAGTGGAGATCGCCATCGCCACCGTGAAGATGGCGGCGATGTGGGGCCGGACGGCCAGCATGCCAAACAGACCCACAGTGAGCCACCATACGCCGATCACATCGACGCGCTTCCCCAGGCGGGACAGCCCGTAGAGCGCCATCCCTCCGAACAGCATCATCAACGCGTCCTTGCCAAGGCTGCTCGTCCACAACAGCAATGAAGGATAGAGGAAGATGAGGATCATGTATAGCCGGCGGTCGCCCTCGGGATACGCCGTGACGAAGGCCTTGTAGAAGAACAACATGCCGATCAGCCCAAGCCAGGCCCACATCATGCTGATGCCGTAAAAGGTCGGGCCGGTGAACAGGTAGAACACGGCCGTGAGGAGCCGCACGAAAATGGTTCCTGAGAGGCGCGGAACGTTCGGCCATCCCCCGGCGGTCAGGATGCGCATATAGTCTTGACCAACGTTGTTATACACAACGGCGTCCGCCAGTAGTCCGGCGTAGAAGCGAAAGTATAGGGCCAGGAGCTTCAGGGCCAGGCTCAAGAAGAGCACACCAAACAGCATCGGTCCTTCAGGATCAGATCGTGCGACAAACCAGAAGATGACGAGCGAGGCCACCACCAGCAGGCTCAGGATCACGGCAGCGCGCAGCGATTCAGGATCCCGCGACGCCACAAAGGTACCCAGCGCCCAGGTCAGGCCGACACAGAGCGGCAGGATGATCGCCAGGCGGTGCAGTTGTAGTCGATGCGCGCCCAGGGTCGCCATGGCTATGGTTTGTTGCTGAGCTCTTGCGGCCTGGCCGGAAGGTCCCACACCCGGACCTGCTTGAGAATCTGCCGGAAGACCGTGCCCTCGCGCACCCGCGCCATCAGATCGTTGTCGGGCAGCGTCTCGATCTCGCGGGCGGCATCTTCGATCTTCTCAAAACGGAGGAAGAGCTCGTAGGCGTCGGGAGCGATGAGCCGTTTCAGCTCTTGCTCGAGGTGAACCTCGAGCAGGAGGAGGAACTCCGTGCTCACCCGGCGGGCCAGCCAGCGGCAGTAGTCCCGCTGCGCGTTCAACCGCCGGTCGGACAGGTAGGAGTTGTCCCGCCGGGCAGACGCCTCTTCAAGCTGCTCGTCGATGACCCCCAGTTCGGCCATGAGCGTCAGATACTCCGACAGCACGGTGGGTGACCCCCGCGCCGCGGCGCTGGCCTGCGAGGCGAGAAACCGCCGCTCCGTCTCGCGAAGCGCACTTCGTAGCGGGTCCCCGGCCGCGCGAATCGTGTCACCCTGACGCGGCACCCGCGTCCTGGCCCGTACCCGGGATTCGCCTTTCTGCATGTCAAGGTCGTCGCTCGCGTCCCCGCTCATCGAAGGCCCCCCAGAAATGCCAGCAGCTTCACATACTCTCGAAGCACGAGCTTGCGATCGCGATCTCGCGTCCACCACCGGTGTACCTTAAAGTACCCGTCATCGACGGCGCGCACACGAACCTGAAGCCCCTCGGAATGGAACACCCGGGAGAACACGACGGCTGCACGCCGGGTGTGATACGGAGAAGTCAGAAGAATGGCCGTGTGGAGACCGCGGCTCTTCATCAAGCGCGCGGCGCCGACGGCGTTGTCGTATGTGCTTTCCGCGATGTCATCCACGAGCATCTGGTCCGCGGGCACCCCCTCCGCAACCGCCTGGTCCCGCATCACCGTCGCGGAGTTCCGCACGTAGTCGTACGGGCCGCCGCTGATGACCAGCCACCGGCCGTTGCCCTGACGCAGCAACTGCATCGCCGTGGTGATCCGCTCGCGGCCATCCCCCCCGATGGCGATAATGGCGTCGGCGGGCCGCACCGGGTCGCTCACGACGAGGTAATCTCCTGCCGCCTGCAGCAGCGACGGTCCCCCACGATATGCTGTGACCGCCAGGATCGCCACTGCCGCCAACGCCAGCCCCCTCCCGCCTCGCATCGACTATGGTGCGTCCGGATTCGTGGAGGCCGTCCGAGTCAGGGGCTCTCCCTCGGGCGGGAGCGCCGACAGGCTGGCGCCCTCCGAGGACAGGTGGCGAAGGATGGCACGGATACCGGCGTCGTCCCGGCGGGCGACCAGGTGTTCCAGTTGCTGCAGGGCCAGCCGGAGCATGACTTCATCCGGTTCATGCTCATGAACGACCTCAAAGATGCCGGGAAACTCTGACGGCTTCATCGACTCCAAGGAACTGGAGAGCTCCTCGACGATCTTTTCTCCCGGCCTGACGCCCGTGTACACGATAGGGATGTCCCTATCGGGCTCAAGACCGGAGAGCCGGATCACCTCGGCGGCCAGGTCGGCGATGCGCACGGGCTCGCCCATATCGAGAACGTAGAGTCCGTGCTGCTGCTCGGACGTCGAAGCCTGAAGAACCAGCAGTACCGCCTCCACCGGGCTCATGAAGTAGCGTGTCATGTCCGGGTGGGTCAATGTGACCGGGCCGTTGTTCCGAATCTGCTCCTGGATCAGCGGGATGAGGCTTCCCCGGCTCCCCAGCACGTTGCCAAACCGGACGGTCAGGAAGCGGGTCCGGCCGCGGACGCTAAGCATGTGGGCGACGAGCTCGCCCACGCGCTTCGAGGCGCCCATGACGCTGGTCGGCTTGACCGCCTTGTCGGTCGAGATCAGCACGAAGGTCTCCACGCCGTGGCGAACGGCGCCCTCCGCCAGGACCAGGGTCCCGAGGATGTTGGTCTTCACGGCCTCGTCAACGTCACGCTCCATCATCGGAACATGCTTGTAGGCGGCGGCGTGGTAGATGGTCCGCGGGAGCACGGATGCCAGCACCCAGTCCATCTTGGAGGCGTCGCGGATGTCTGCCACGAGCGTCCGGAGCGAGGCGCTCGGGAACACGCGCTTGATCTCTTCTTCCAACTGGAACAGCCCCGTCTCGTTGATGTCCAGGGCGACGATCTCGCAGCTCGCCAGGCGTGCGATCTGCCGGACGAGCTCAGAACCAATCGAGCCCGCCGCGCCGGTGACGAGCACGCGGCTTCCCTCGAGGCGTTCGTAGATCTCGTCGGTGGCGATCGTGACCGGAGGACGCCCGAGGAGGTCGGCGATCTCAATCTGCCGGACGTCCTTGAGCGTCGCCTTGCCCGACAACAGTTCATGCACGCTCGGCAGGATCCGCATCCGCTCGACGTTGGCCCGCCGGACCCATCCGACGATGTCACGAATCTCCTTTGACGGGGCCGAAGGAACCGCGATCAAGACCTCCACGACGTCGTAGCGGGCAACCACGTCCGGGATCGAGGCGCGGCCTCCGAAGACGCGAAGGCCATGAATGTACGTGCCCCACTTAGAGGGATCATCATCGATGAAGCCGACCGGATGGTACCCGTTATGCGTCGATTCCTCCATCGCCTGGGCGAGCCGGATGCCGGCCGCCCCGGCGCCGACCAGCAGCAGCCTGGGACTGTCTTCGGAGGCGCGGCGACGCCGGTCGAACTGCCGCTGCCAGATACGCCGGCTCACGCGAATCAGCCCGACGCCGCAGAACGACAGCACGAAGTCCAGCACCAACACCGACCTGGGAAACTCGTGGAAGGCGTCGATCGGCCGCAGGAGGATCAGCCCCGCGGCGATCGTCAGCGAGGCTGCGCCGGCCGCCTTGAAGATGTTCAAGAGCTCCGAGAGTCCCACCGACCTCCACGAGATCTGGTACAGGCGGAATATCCAGTTCCAGGCGGTCTTGACCGGGATGAACAGCAACAGGAGCACCGGGGGATCGTCAAGATACAGCGCGGGAATCCTGCCGTCAAACCGGACGAGAAACGCAATGAAGAGCGCAGACACCCAGACCGCGAGATCCCCCGCGAAGAAGACGGCCGCGCGCAGCAGCGGGGTGGGTGTAACCCTAAACCGAAACACTGGTCCTCACTCCCTCCATCAAGGCACCCGCGACCTTCCCGATGTCTTCACGGGTCAGGTCGTTGAAGTACGGTAGTGCAATCGCGCGCCGGCTCGCGTCCTCGGCGACCGGATAGCTTCCCTCGGCATAACCCCCCGCGGCCCGCAGGTATGGCTGGAGATGGACGACCGGGAAGTAGGCCCGACACGCGATCCCGCGGCGGTCCAGGTGGCCCATGACCGCGTCGCGATCGACGCGGGGCCCGGTCAGGACGACGTAGACGAACCAGTTGACGCGCGCCCACGGCGCCGCGGTGGGAATAGTCAGATCCGGGATGCCCGCCAGCGCCTCCGCGTACCAGACCGCGACCTGCGCACGCTTGGCCGCCAGCGCCTGGAAGCGTTTCATCTGCGCGACCCCCAGCGCGGCGGACAGCTCGTCCATCCGGTAGTTGAACCCCAGCATGTCGTGTCGCAGCCAGTCGGCGTCCGCGGCCCGCCCCTGGTTGCGGCCGCTGCGACAGTAGGCCGCGACCTCATCGTCGTCGGTCACAATCACACCGCCCTCTCCGGTCGTGATCTGTTTGTTGGGATAGAAGGCGAAAACGGCGACATCGGCGAGCGTCCCGACCTTGAGCCACCGCTGCTGGACGGCCGAATAGTACTCCGACCCGAACGCCTCGGCAGTGTCGTGCAGGATGCGCAGCCCGTGGGCATCCGCCAGCGCCCGGAACTGATCCATCTTGATCGGGTGGCCGAAGACCGCGACCGGCAGGATGCCGGCCAGTGCCCGGCCGGTCGAGCGCCGGACGAGATGCCCTGAGACGGCGCGGTACTCGCGGTCGATGAACGCCGCCACCGTATCGGGATCCAGGTTGAGCGTCACAGGATCGACATCGACGTACACCGGCCGGGCGCGCTCGAACAGCAGAATGTTCGTCGTGGCCGCGAAGGTGAAAGGGGTCGTGATGACCTCGACGCCGTCGGTGAAGCCCAGCGCGCGACCGGCCAGGTGCAGCGCAGCGGTGCCGCTGCTCACCGCGATCACGTGCCGCCTCCCCAGATAGCCGGCGACCTGTGCCTCGAACTCCACCACCTTGGGCCCCATGCTGAGCCACGGCGTCCGCAAGACGCTCAGGACCTCCTGGACTTCCAGGTCCGTGATATCGGGTCGGGATAATGGCAGGGTCATGGCTTGCGCTCCTTCTGGGTGGACGATGGCATCGTGAGCGTGGGGCGCCAATCAGTCGCGCGATCACCCGGCATCGCCCCCGGGTCGCCCTCCGGCCACGACGGCACCAGCCGGGCGACCGCGGCCCGGCGGAGCGAACCGGAAAGGCCCGCCAGCGGCGTGAGGATCAGGATCGCCAGGTCGGTCCGCCAGGTCCGGCGTTCGGTGTAGGCGAGCTCGAGCGCTACCTTCTGAGGAAGCACACGCCCGAAGTACGCGCTCTGCGGATCGGGAGACGCGGCCAGGATGCGTTCCTCGTCAATGAACGCCAGCGACGCGATACCGGTCATGCCGGGGCGAGCGGCGTACACCCGGCGGGACAGATCGGGCGGGATCGCCGCGACCTCGTTGGGTGTCAAAGGCCGGGGCCCAACGAGACTCATCTCGCCGCGCAGTACGTTGATCAATTGCGGGAGTTCATCGAGCTTGAGCGCGCGGAGTACCCGCCCCACGGCGGTGATGCGCCTGTCGCCGCGGACCGTCACGCTCCCCTGCCTGGTGGCGCCGTCGACCATCGTCCGGAACTTCACGATCGTGAAGGGTTGCAGGTTGCGACCGATCCGGGGCTGCGAGAAAAAGACATGGCGCGACGTGATCCAGTTGAGCGCCGCGACGACCGCCAGCAGGGGCGCCGTGAGCACCAGCAGCCCGGCCGCCGTCAGGATGTCGATGGTGCGCCGGATCATAGCCGGATGCGCCGCGGCCTGCGACGTCGTGCACTCATTCCCAGCGGATGATGTAATGCTGCAGGGCGCTCAGCAGGGTCGCGGACACGACACCCACCATGGCCCACGATGCAATCCCTGCATAGAGTTTGTCTGTCCGGAGGGTTTCCCAGGACAGCCAGATCAGCGCCCCAATCCCCCGCCGGGCCGCCACGAACTCCGAGGCGACCACCATCAACAACGCCATGCCGAACGCCAGCCGCAGCCCAGCGAACGTCATCGGGAGGCTGCCCGGAACGACAACCTTCCAGAATCGCTGCCAGCGGGTCGCGCCGAAGTTCCGCGCGACCTCAAAATAGACCGAGCGGATCCCGTTCACGCCCGCGGCGGCGTTGATCACAGCCGGATAGAACGCGCCCACCGCCACGATGATCACCTTTGATGGTTCGCCGACCCCGAAGATCAGCATGATGATCGGGAGTACCACCAGCTTGGGAATCGGTAGCGTCGACGAGATCAGCGGCTCAAACAGGATGCGGACCTTCCCCGACCACCCCATCGCCAGACCGAGCACCACAGCAGGGACCGCGCCCAACACGAACCCCCACGCGACACGCTGCAGGCTGAGACTCAGGTGGGTCCACAGTTCGCCGGAGATGATCAGCGCCGCCAGCGTCGCCATGATCGCGGATGGCGCGGGGAAGAAAAGCCTGCTGACGAGACCGGCCCGCGCGACCGTTTCCCATACCAGGAGCAGTGCGGTGGGGGACGCAAGGGACAGCGCGCGCATCGTCCACTGCCGCCCAATCCTGGCCGGCGCGAAGACGCGCCTCGGCGCGTCGGGAGTGTGGGACTTGCCCCGGGCTTCTCCGGAGGGAGCAACGATGTCGTGACTCATGCGGCGCCTCCCAGGACCTTCATGACCTCGCCGCGGACCAGCGCCCAGATGCGCTCGCGCATCGCGAGGTACGCGGTATGAGTTCGCACCGCCGGCGCCCGCGGACGGCCGAACGGCACAGGCAGGTCGGCCATGATCTGCCCCGGCTGCCCGCTCAGCACGATCACGCGATCGGCCATGAAGATGGCTTCGTCGATGTCATGCGTCACGTAGATAATGGTCCGCGCATGCGCGGACCAGAGGGCGAGCAATTCCTCCTGAAGCACCGTTTTCATCTGAGGGTCGAGCGCGCCAAAGGGTTCGTCCATCAACAGAACCTGGGGATTACACGCGAACGCCCGGGCGATGCCGACACGCTGCCGCATCCCGGTCGAGAGCTGGCGGGGATAATGGTCGACGAACCGCCCCAACCCGACGCGGTTTACGAACTCGCGGGCCACCGCGTGCCGTCGTGGCCGGCTCATGCCCCTGATCTCGAGCGGGAAGGCCACGTTGTCCAGGACCGACATCCAGGGGAAGACGCTGTCCTCCTGGAACACCATCGCGTTCAGGGGGGCGTCGGACCGGGGGCCTTCGTACCGTACCTCCCCCCCGGTCGGCAGTATCAGGCCGGCCAGGATCTTCAGCAGCGTGGTCTTGCCGCACCCGCTGGGCCCCACGATGCACACGAACTCGGAGTCGTGGGTGCGGAACGACACGCGGTCGAGCGCCAGGATATCGCCCTGGTGCGAATTGTAAATCTTGGACAGGTCATCCGCAATCAACTGCATCAGCGTGCTCCCTCAAGCGCAATCAGGTAGACGTCGGCGCTCTCCTCCGGATGGATCTGCATCTTGCCGAACAGGCGAAACCCCGCGCGCTCGTAGAGCCGGGCCGCGGGAACGTTGTCGGACGCCGTCGTCACGCGCACCTGCGTCACGGCCCGGCGGGCGAATTCCCCAAGGACCTCCCGGACGAGCGCATCCGCCGTCCCGGTGCCGCGGGCCTCGGGACGCACGGCAATGGACAGGAGCTCGGCATCGGGCAGCGTGGCCGCCGCGGCGTACCGGGTCGTCTCCGCAAGCCTGCGCCAGCGGGTCAGGCTGAGGAACCGCCGGATGACGGCCCGTGCGGCCACCAGCCAGTTCCGGCCGACGAAGATCCGGTAGAACCGCCGCCAGTGAACGATCCCCGTGGCATATCCGACCGGACGCCCATCGCGCTCGGCCACGAAAGCGAATCCGAGGTCCGAATCGATGAGCGTGCGATAGAACGCCGTCACGAACCCCGCGCCCATGCTCGAAAGCTGCCCCGTCGGAATCTGCTCCAAATGCATCGCCGCAATCGCGGCGCTATCGGCCGGAGAGGCCTTCCTGACCGAGACCGTCGATGGCGCGCCCATGTTTCTCCGCCAGCAGCGTGCGATAGACCTCAAGCACTTGCGTGATGATGCGGCGTTCGTCAAAGGTCGTCCGCGCCAACTCCCGATTGACCTCCGCGAATTGGCGCCGGACGGCCGGCCGGTCGATGAGCGAACGCACGGCCGCTTCGAGCGCCGCGGCGTCACGGGGTGGGATCAACACTCCGTTGTGACCGTCCGTCACCACCTCGCGGCATCCGCGGATGTCGGTCAGGATCAGCGGCAATCCCATCGCGGCGGCCTCAACCGCGGAGCGGGGAAACCCCTCACGGTACGACGCCAGCACGAAGATGTCCATCGCGCGGTACAGGTCGCGCATGTCGGTGCGCAGGCCCAGGAACCTAACCACCCCGCGCCGTTCGAGGTCGGCCGTCACCTCGCGCGGCACGGCGTCGACCTTCCCGTCATCCGGCGGCCCGATCACGACGAACTGCACGTTGGGCCGCGACGCGCGCACGCGCTCGGCGGCGGCGAACAACTCCGCCAGGCCCTTCTCCCACACCAGCCGCCCCACCGCGCCGACCACGATCGTGGCATCGTCGACGCCGAGCGCCTTTCGCGCCGCCGCCCGATCGACGGCGGCCGGGTCGAACGCGGTAAGGTCAACCCCGTTCCCGATGAACATCGACCGCTCGGGGCGGATGATGTGCAGCTCCCGGAGCGCCTCAAGATCCTCCCGGCTCTGACAGAACTCGAAGTCCGAACACGCCGCGGCCATTCGCTCGAGCCCCAGGTACACTGCCCGGCGCGCCGTCCCGCCATCGGTGCCGTACAACCCGTGCACGGTGTTCACGACGACCGGCGTGCCGGCAAACCGAGCCGCGATTCGACCGAGCACGCCGGTCTTCGGGTTGTGCGTGTGCACGATGTCGAACCGGCGGCGGCGGAAGATCCCGACCAGATCGGCGAAGGCGCGCGCATCGGACAGCGGCGCCCACGAGCGGCTCAAGGAGGGCACGGCGATGTGCCGGATGCCGTCTGCCTCCAGCGCCCGGCTCCAGGATCCATCGGCGCTGATGCCCGTGACCTCGAACCCCGCGGCCTGGAAGGCCTTGAGTTGATGCCCGAGGAGGAGCGCCAGGCTGATGTCGGATGTGGTCAGATGGGCCAGCCTCACCGCTGCTCCCGGCGGCGCTCGCCCGGCGCAGGGGATGCGATGCCGACGACCGCCGTCCCCTCGCTTACCAGCCGCGCGTCAGTGGTCACTGCCGAGATGTCCAGCTCCACGACCATCTCTCCGCCGCCCAGGGTCGAACTCCGGATACGCCCCCGGCATCGAATCGAGTCCCCGGGAAACACCGGCGCCGTATGCCGCACGGCCAGGCGCACGAGCCGTCCCCGCGTGCCAAGCCAGTCCGTGATCATTCTGGTCAACAGGGCCGTCCGATGATGCCCACTCTGGATGCAGTCGGCGCCGTGTACGCGCTGTGTAGCATACGCCCGGTCGTAGTGAATCCGCAGCCAGTTCTCCTGATAGGCTGCCCACCTGACGAAGTCCGTCAACGTGAACGGTCCCACCTCGAGGCCGGGCAATTCTGTACCGGGGTTCAGGCCCACAGCTGGCATCAGGTCCACCACACGATCCATCGCAGCCTTTCAGACCGGTGCGCCCGTCCGTACCACGATGCCGTGGGCTTCGAGGCTATCGATCTCGTGCCGCGAGAATCCGGCCTCGAGCAGCACCGC
>JBGPLF010000002.1:0-41990 GCA_041486265.1 bacterium | reverse complement strand
GTTCTACACGCTGCGCGACCTGTTCACCGAAGAACGCCGGCAGGTACTGGCCCGTCTCTCGGAGGAGACGATGGCGCACCTCGAGTCGTCGTACCGCCGCCTGTACCACGAGAGCCGCGGCCTCATGGCGATCCTGCAGGACGCCGACGTGCCGGTCCCGCGCGAGTTCGTCGTGGCGGCGGAGTTCATCCTGACGACCGACCTGCGCCGCCTGCTGACGGCGCCGGGACCGTTGAGCCCCACGGCCTGGGATGTCGTCGCTGAGACGCGCTCATGGGGTATCACCCTGCCGGCCCAGGACCTGGAGGTCCTCCTCCGCGCGCGCATCGAGCGCGGCCTGCGCGACGCTGAGGGGCTCTTCGTCATCGAGCACCTCACCGATGTGCTGCGCGCGCTTGACTTTGCGCGTGACACTGGGATCACCGTCAATCAGTGGCAGGCGCAGAATCTGTTTCAGGTCCGCCTCGCCCCCCTCCTGACCGAGACTTCAGATGAGGTGCGGACGGCCCTGGAGCAGGTCGCCCACCGGCTCCACTTCAGCCTCGAGGCCCTGAGAAGGAGTAAGATCTGATCGGGAGCCGGAGCAACTGGTGCAGCGGCGACTGTTGAGTCGTGAGGGAGACAACATGCCTGCGCTGACGATCGCCCAGGGAACACCCGCCGACCTTGATGACGTCCTGGCGCTGCTGCAGACCGCGGGGCTCTCGGCGAACGGCGTCGCCGAGCAGATTGTCAATTTCCTCATCGCGCGGGAAGACGGCCGCTTCGTCGCCGTCGCCGGGCTTGAAAACCACAGAACCGCCGGGCTGATTCGCTCGGTCGCCTCCCATCCCGGGTGGCGCAACCGGGGATTGGCCACGACACTGGTGCACAGGCTCATCGAGCGGTCCCGCACGCTCGGGTACCGAACCGTCTATCTGCGGACGAAGACGGCCGAAGCGTACTTCGCCCGCTTCGGTTTCCGCCGAGTCTCGCTGGAGGAGGTCAATCCAACGGTCCTCGCCTCCGGCCAGTTTCAGGGGGAGGAATGCGACGCGACTGCCATCATGGTTCTGGAGTTCGACGGCCCTACTTCCTAATATTGACAGTCTTCGATTGATAGAGTACCCTGAGTTCGTGGCGACGAACCCGACGGCCCCCAATCGAACCGAGTGCTGCCCCCAGTGTGGATGCACATCCCACGCAGATGCGCTCGACCACGAAGCGGTAAAGACCACGAGCGGCGTACTGGAGGCTCTCGGGGATCCCATCCGCCTGGGCATCGTCGAACTCCTGGCAAGGCATGACAGAATGTGTGTCTGCGACATTGTCGAGGCGTTCCCGGTCGAGCAGCCGACAGTCTCTCACCATCTCAAGCTGTTGCGAGAGGCCGGCCTGGTGGACGTGGTCCGGAAGGGACACTGGGCGTACTACGGCTTGAAGCGGGACGCGTTGAAGGGACTCACACGAGAGTTGGTGGGGCTTCTCTAAATCGAACTATGTGGGAACTATACCCTTGACGGCCGTACGTCCGTGTGGTATACATAGTAGTAGGTGATGCGCCGTGTCGAAGGCCAACAGGAACGAACCGAAGCGGTCGAAGTCCTCCGAGTCCCGGACCTCGCTGATGGAGTTTGAGCGGGACTTCCCCAACGATGCGGCCTGCCTGGACTACCTTGTTCGGACGCTCTACCCGACCGGGATTCACTGCCCGAAGTGTCAGAAGGTCACGAAGCACTACAGGAACACGTCGCGCCCGTCCTATTCCTGCGAGTTCTGCGGGCACCACGAGCACCCGATGGTGGGGACGATCTTTCAGGATTCCGCCACGTCCCTCAAACTCTGGTTCTACGCGATGTACCTCATGGCGAGCACTCGATGCGGTATCTCCGCCAAGCAACTGGAGCGCGAACTCGGCGTCACCTACAAGACCGCATGGCGGATGTTCAATAAGATTCGGTCGCTGGCGTCCGAAGACCCCGGCAAACTTTCGGGGACCGTCGAAGTGGACGAAACCTACATCGGCGGACGACGGCGCTTCGGCACCCGACAAGAGGCGGCCCGCAATTGGAGCCAGTATAAGCAAGTGGTGGCCGGTCACGCGCAACGCGGAGGGAAGGTGCGCGCCGTCCATCTGTCCGATGGAACCGCGAGAAGGCTGGTACCGCTGGTCCGGCAGTACATCCTGCCTGCCTCGACCGTCTACACCGATGAACTCCCGGCCTACGCGCACCTGAAGAAGGCCGGGTACGATCACAAGCGCGTACACCACGCCGCGAAAGTCTACGTCAGTGGGGACGTGCACACGAACACGATTGACGGGTTCTGGGCGCTCCTGAAGCATGGCCTGCGCGGAGTCTATCACGGCGTCTCCGCCAAGCACCTGCAGTCCTACCTGGATGAGTACTCGTTCCGTTACAACAACCGGAAAGACCCTCGCGGGATCTTCAATGTGATGCTGTCCCGCGTGGAGAAGGCGCCTTCCGAACGACCTTGTTGAAAAACTGGTCAACCTCTTGGCGCGTGGGGACTGGAATCTCCAGTCCCTTGCGCGTCTTCTGCGTGGGCTCGCCTTCTCGGACAAGTGACCGCTTGCGCTTCTTGGTCGCCATAGTGTCTCCATTCTACTACTCATGAGTTCGCCCCTCTTGCGCTGCATTGAAAAGATCAACAGGGCGGATGAACACATCAGATGCCTGCACGAACGGACGCAGAAATGGCTTGATACCCCCGCGTACGAAATTAGCGCCGATATGAATTATTATGCCGGAGAGATAGTGCTCCGCGCCCATGTTCGGCGGGAGCCACCGAGCGTCGAACTTGGCGTCATCATCGGTGACGTGACCCACAACCTCCGTTCCGCACTCGACAACTTGGTCTGGGGACTGACCGAAATCAACCTCAGTGTGTGCATCCCTAAGTTTCCCCCCGTGAGGAGTGCGTGGAGAGACATCGCGTTCCCAATCTTCGTTAGCCCCAAGAAATATGCCCCCAAAGTCAACGCCGGGAAGCACAGCAAACCTATGGGTGCGGCGAAGATGCTCTGGGGGGTCAAATCCCATCTTCACGCACGCTTCAAGGAGTTGCAGCCTTTTTGTACACGGCCAGACGACCCTGAACGGGAACCGCTTGCGGTACTGCATGAACTTTGGAACGGTGACAAGCATCGCCATCCAGCGCTCGTCAACTTCTTCTTGAGCCTCGCTGGTGTGCACTCCAAGTGGCCGTTTCCTAGCGAGAAGCCTGACTGGTGGATAAGGGAGTTCGAAATCATTAGCCAACGTCCCCCTGGGCCATTCGAAGACGGCGCAGAGATCGGGCGTGTCAGGCCAGGGGGATCGGTCATTTCGTCGTTGCCGCAAGTGGAGATGGACCCCCAACTCTCGTTTGATGTAGCGTTCGAGGAAGGGCCGCCAGCCTATGGAGAACCCGTCTTGAGGAGACTCACAGAACTTAGCCAGACGGTTCGCGCCATCATCATCCAGTTTGAGCCCGAGTTCCCGTAGGCGATTGATGCGCCGCAGGGCTTCACCATACGTTAGGCGGAGGGGATGCGTCACGGCTTGCGCTCCCCGCCATCAAAAAGGTACCCGAAGGCCGTACGTCCGTCAAGGGGATAGTTCCCAACTATGTCAATGGATCGTGACTTGCAGTTGAGGCACTACGCGGCAAGGAGGACCAGAATGGCCGATGAGACGCAAAGCCCGACACTGATGGACGAGCAGGCGATTCGAACGGCCGTGCGCGAGCGTTACGCGCGGGCGGCGACGTTGGGGACGGGGTGCTGTGGAGATGCCGGGAGTGAGTCGGCGGCCGAAGCCGCTTCGGCTTCGCGGCCCGGAGTGGCTGTCGAGGCTTCGTGCTGCGCGGCTCAACCAATCACGTTTCACGACGGCCGCGTGGTTCCCCAGGCCATCGCCAGGGCCTCCCTCGGATGTGGGGCGCCGATCGAGGCGGCGGCGCTGCAGCCGGGCGAGACCGTTGTGGACCTGGGTAGCGGGGCCGGGCTCGACGTCTTCTTCGCCGGGGATCGTGTAGGACCCACAGGTCACGCGATCGGCGTCGACATGACCCCGGAGATGATTGCGAAGGCCCGCGCGAATGCGGCATCGCTCGGCGCGAGGAACGCTGAATTCCGCCTGGGTGAGATCGAGCACCTGCCGGTTGCCGACGGCATGGCCGACGTGGTGATCAGCAACTGCGTGATCAATCTGCTGCCGGATAAGCGGCCCGCGTTCGCGGAGGCCTTCCGCATCCTCCGGCCGGGCGGCCGTCTGATCGTATCAGACATCGTCAGTGCGCGTCCGCTGCCGGACGAGTTCAAGACGCCCGACCGCTGGACGGCCTGCCTGGCGGGCGCGATCCCCGAGTCTGAATATCTCGCGAAGATGGAGCAGGCCGGCTTCGCCGCCGTCGAGGTCCTGAGCCGGCGCGACTATGAGGGCGTCGATCTCTTCAGTGCCACGGTCCGGGCGGTGAAACCAGGGCGCGAGTAATGTACGACGCGCAGGCCGGGCCCGAGGCTCGCCGGGCGACGGTGAGATCGGGCATCCCAGCATTGGCGGCCTGCATCTGCGCGTCGCTCGTGCTCGCCGTGCCCGGCCCCGTCGCGCGTGCACAGCCTTCGCTCGACAGCATGATCCGGCAGGTCAAGCAGGGTGGGTGTCCCGCCGCGCTCCCCGTCCTCGAACAGCTCTCCAACGGCACGGATCTGGAAGCGAAGCGGGCCGCGTATCTGACCGGCTGGTGCCTGAGCCGGACAGGCCGGCACGCCGATGCAGCCGCGGCGTTCCGGGCCGCGGCCTCCCACCCCACGCTCCGGCTCTACGCGCAGGCCGGGGAAGGTAGTGAACTGCTGCACTCGGGGAACGCTTCCGAAGCGGCGGCGCTCCTGCGCACCGTGGCTGCAACCGCGCCGGCGCGCCTGCGGGCGCGCGCGCTGATCGCGCTGGGTGACGCCGAGATCGAGATGGGACACTCCCCGCAGGCCGAAGCCGCCCTCCAGCAGGCGGCCGGCCTGCAACCCGACGATCCATCCGTGTGGCTGCAACTGGGCGGCGCAGCCATGGCGGCCGGGCACGCCGAGCTGGCCCGCAGGGCGTACGGGAGGGCCGCATGGGCGTTCCCCGGAGACCCCGTTGAAGTGCGCGCACGCGAGGCGATCGCGAAGGTACTCGGCCGGCCGGTGGGCGCCCGCGACATCGACGCAGCTTCACGGCTGCAGCGGGCCAGGCGTCTCTCGGAGCAGGGCGTCTGGGATCAGGCCGCGACAGAATTGCGCGCGGTGACGGCGGCGGTGCGAACGGGCCCGATCGCGGGCGAGACGTGGTACCGGCTGGGTGAGATTTACCTGTTTTCCGATCAGCGCGCCGCCTACGACGCGTTCCGGAGGGCAGCGGGGCTCGGATGGAACGTCCCTGGCGCCTGGTATTGGACGGCCGCCACGGCACGGCGGCTCGGGCTCGCATCCCAGGCGCGGGACGCGACCGCGGCATTGCTGCGCGTGGAGCCGGCCGGCTTCTGGACGGGACGCTTCTGGCTTGATGCCGGCCTGCGCGCGGAATCGGACGGCCGGTCCGCCGATGCCGCCTCCGCGTACCATCGCGCCGCTGCGGCTGCGCCGGCAACCGATGATGGCGCCGAGGCGCGCTGGCGGCTGGGATGGATCGCGCTGCGCGCCGGGCGATTTGCAGACGCGGAGGCGCGCTTTCGCGCGGCAGCCGCTGAGGCCGTCTGGCGCAGCGACGCGGCGCGGGCGTGGTATTGGGTTGCCAAGACGATCGAAGCGCGGACCGGCCGCCCCGGGGGCGGTGAGGCCGCAGCCCTCATCCGGATGGTCGCCGAGCGATATCCGTTCACGTTCTACGGGCAGCGGGCCCAGGCACGGATCGGATCACCTCCGCCAGCCCTCCCTCCCTCGCCTCTGAACGTTCTGCCCCGCGAGGCCGCGGCGCCGGCGTACCAGGAACTGGCCCGGCTCGGTTCGGACGCCGACGCGGCCGAGGCCGCGGAAGATGCGCTCGCCATCAGGGGCAGCGCGCAGGGTAGTGCGCCCGCGAGCCGCGACCCTCAGATCGTGCGCTTCCTGGCCGAGACCTACAACCGTCTCGGCGACGTCCGCCAGTCTGTCGCTGACGCAGAAGAGGCGCTCGCCGCCGGCGTGCGCGACGAGACGATGTGGCGCGTGGCGTATCCAAGAGTCTACTGGTCCGAGGTGACCGCCGCGGCACAGGCCGCGAACATCGACCCATTGTTCCTTCTGGCGGTCGTACGCGAGGAGAGCCGCTATGACGCGTCGGTCATCTCGCCGGCCCGGGCCGTCGGGCTCGCGCAGATGCTGCCGGGCACGGCGCAGGCGATGGCCGGCGACGCGTCCATCGGCGTGCAGCGGTTGAAAGATCCATCCCTGAACCTGCGGCTGGGCGCCCGCTACCTCCGGCTGCAGCTCGACCGGTTTGGCGGTGACCTGCGTCTGACGCTGGCCGCGTACAACGCCGGCCCTGGTGCCGCGCAGCGTTGGGTGAACCTCGACCCCGATCCCGACTACGTCGTCGAGAAGATTGGATTTTCCGAGACGCGCGCTTACGTCAGGCGGGTGCTGGGGTCGTACGGCATTTACAAGTTGCTCTGGTGAAGGCGGAATCAGTCACCCACTCGGAGCCCTCGATGCGTCTCACTGTCCCGCGAAGTACCGACGCCGGAGGAAACGCTGGTACCCCGGCTTGAAATAGTCGGCCTGCCAGACGTCCTTCGACGCGAGATAATTCGGTTGCCATTGCGTGTCACCGTGTGCCTGCGCGATCGCGACCGCTTCCCGGAAGGCATAGTGGGAGTGAAGTCGCATGAACTCGCCCATGTAGATGTCAGCGGCGCGCCGGTCATTCCGTATCACGACCATGTTCTCGTTGTTCGCGTTCGTGCTCGCCTCGCTGAAGTTCGCGGAGCCGGTCACGACGATGGGTGCGCTGCCCAGGGGGTCCACGAGCATGTACTTCGTGTGGATGTATCGGACGTTCGCCTCTGCAGTGAGTTGCCGCCTCTCTTTGAGCCACCGGTCGAAGCTGTTGATGACGATGTTGTTGCCCACTGCGACGACTACGTTCGGCAGCGCTCGAATGCGACGGATGTCCTTCTTGCCCTGCGCCAGCCCCGGACCGTTCCCCTCCTTCTCCATGAGGGCGAACCGGAGAATGCCGTCGTTCTGCTCGTAGACCTTCTGAAAGTCCTTGTGCATGCCGAAGGCGAAAGTCATGAAAAGCGTTCTCTTCGCGCTGCCGGCGATCGTGGCGTACCACTCGAGCACCTTGAGCCTCGCCCGTGGGGAGAATACATGCGTCAGGTCGTCGGTCCAGGGATCCGGTGGACTGGGGTTATTCTGCGCCATCCACGCCTGCTCGTTCTTGCTGTCCGGGTTGCCCTTCAGTTCCTTCCAGTAGTCCAGGTAGGCTGCTGCGACAGCCGCGTCCTCGATGATGTGCCCGCAGTTCGAGTGACCGAAGATCCCGTTCTCAGTGAGGTTGGTGGACCCGGTCCAGACGGCGATCGGGTTGTCGTTCTTCGTCAGTACGAAGAACTTGTTGTGCATGATCTTGCCCGTCGTGCGCGGCTTGCAGAGCGGCTGGATCGTCGCCGCGGCGATGGCCTCTTCGTTCTTCTTGAGAGGACCCGACCCCCCGGGGATGCCGTCGTAGATGACGCGCACGTGGGCGCCCTTCGCGGCGGCATCCTTGATGGCCTTCAACGCGGGAGGCCACTGGAACTCATACACGGCGCCGTAAAGGCCGAAGCGGCTGTCGTTCGCCCTGCCGACGAACGCCACGAACGCCTCGAGCAGGCCGCGTGATAGCCAGCGATAGGCTGCTTCGCCGACCTTGTCGGGATCCTGGTTTTCAAACCGGCGTGCGTACTCTTGCGACGCAATGGCGCCGCGGTTGAAAAATACGGAGTGCGGTTTCCCGAGGTCCGTCTCCGTCGTCACTCGAACGCTAACTACGGTCCCTTCGTGGAGATCGGTCGGACTGCCGGAGAGCGGGATGACCGTGTAGGTGTAGTCGTGCGCCGGCTTGGCGCTGTAGTCGGCCCACTGGAACGATTGGAACGGATGTTGGCGACTCGAGACCTGACCGCCGGGTCCGAGGCCGGGATCGGTCTCCTTGAAAGTCTTGGTACCGCTCATCCAATAGCGCTCGTCCTCGGTGTGGTCTTCCCGCTGGATGGCGAAGCCCAAACAGCCCTGGCGCTGCGCGTCCGCGAGGTCGAGACCCAACAACACGACGTGCGTGCCAGCGATCGCGTTGACCGTGAGTCCGCTGTCAGTCCGCTTCTTCCGCATGTTGTTTCCTCCCATGATCCAGTTTCTGTGTGCCGAGACCAACCCCCCGGCAGAACCGGCGGTTGGAGCGCTCGCCGGCGCGGAGGAACCCGCCGCTGCTCGGTTCGAACTTCTCTTCGGCACCCTCGTTCTAGCCCTGGCTCTCTAGCCTTTCTTACTCGTCTTTGCTTTCTTCCTGGTCCTTAGTTTCCGCTCTTTGTTTTCTTCCTGGTCCTTAGTTTCCTTTGGCTGCGCGACGCCTGCTTCACCTTTGACCACAGCCGTGAGCCTGTCCATGCTGTTCTGCAATCGCTTCAACTGATCTCGCAGCTCAGTGACTTCGGGATCGCTTCTCCGGACATCGTCGCAGCAGGGTTCTTCGTTACAGCAGCAGGGATCCACTTTCCTTGTGTCATGGCAGCACAGCTTGCTCGGCTTGCGGTGGCAGAAGCTGACGCAATGAGAACTGATGCCGTTAGCGATGACGCACAAATCATAGTCGCCGTACGGAATGTTCGGCAAGGTGAACCGGGCCGATTGCAACGACGCGCCGGTAGCAACGCCCAGCGTGCTGAAACTGTATGTCCGGCAGAAATAGACTTTGTTGGTGAACGTGTTCAGCAGCCGAACGATAGGATAGTTAGTCGCCGTAGAGCAGTCGTCGCCGTACATATTCGCTTGAGACAGACCGTTCAGTTGGGTGCCCTTCAAAAGGTAGTAATCCGTGACGGGAGAACCGTGCGGAACCACGGCAGAGATCGTAGGCCGCCAGGCTTCTTGCGGACCTCCATCGGGTGTGTAGCACTGGACGTTCGTCGAACTGGCGCTGAAAAACACTTGCCCTGACGGGAGGAGCACCATCCGGCTCCAATACAGCCCCGGGTATTGTGGGTAAGGAAACATCCCGTTATTCGCCGGCGTGGGCGCCTCCGCGATCGTGTTGCTGGTGGGGTCGTACTCGAAGAAGAGCACCGGTGATCCCCAGCCATTGTTCTTGAAATTTGCCCCCGTGAATAGCGTTTTACCGTTCGGCATCAACGAGGCGGGACAGTCGTTGCTCACAATTGCTTGCTTGCCCACCGCGGGGATGTCCGGTCCAGCTACCCACGTGCCGGTGCCCGTAGGAAACGCGGGCGGAGTATAGATGACGGTCTTGCCCCGGCCGTGCTCGTTGGCTGAGCCGAAGAAGATGACCTTGCCGTTGTACATCAACATCCCCGGCCCCATTTCATGCATCACGGGATCAACGATCCTGACCGGTAATGAGCCTTCATTTTTCCAGGTATTGGAGGAGATGATGTACTTCTCGGTTTGGTACGGATCCCAGCATTGCGTGGTCACGATCGTATTGTCAGGCAACAATACCCAGGTCTCTTCATTTGACCTGACGGCCTTGTTGGCGGCGGGTGTCCACGAGTTGGTAGCGGGATCGTAGATGATACAAGCAGGAGAAGGTAGCGCTCCGATCATGAGCCGGCCGTCGGGCAGAATGCAGGAGGCCGCATCGCCCACGATTGGCCAACCGGGAGGCGAAGGGATTGGGCTCCATGTGTCCGAAACAGGATCATAGATTTCACCTTTGTTCGTATCGCCGACATCACCACTTTGCTCGCCCCCAATAATAATGACGCGGCCGTCCTTGAGCACTCCCGACGCATAATAACGCCTCCAGAAGCTCATATCCTTCAGGGTGGACCATGTCCCATTGACGTAGCTTCCATTACTGTCAGGCGTCAGAGCATGCCAGTGCTTCTGCGCCTCTTCCTGGACCATCACTCTGCCATCTGTGAGCAGAATCATTGTGCTTGTGTTGAATGTGGGTTGGTTGATCAACCCCTGCCATATTCCCGCCATGATTTTCCTCCCTTGTTGAGTGTTTGCGGGTTGCGCCAGTCCGCTGCACGCAGATCAGGCGGAGCGACGCACCTGTTCAGATCCGGAGCGCCGGTAGCGGCTCTCCTGCAGGAACGAACTGGAGAGCCACCCCGTTGTTGCACCAGCGCTGCCCTGTCGGTCGGGGACCGTCGTTGAAGACGTGTCCTTGGTGCCCCCCGCAGCGGCTGCAGTGATACTCCGTCCTGGGCCAGACAAGCTTGAAGTCCCGCGTCGTCTCGATATGACCCTGAATCGGTTGAGTAAAACTGGGCCAGCCTGTTCCACTGTCGAACTTGGCATCGGAGGTAAAGAGCGGCACAGAGCACGCGGCGCAGATGAAAGTACCTGCTCGCTTCTCGTCGTTCAGCGGATGGGAAAAGGCGCGCTCGGTGGCTTCCTCAAAGAGCACGGCGTATTGCTCCGGCGTAAGCAGGTGACGCCATTCCGAACGTGGCCTTGTCAGCTTGTCCATGACATCAGCACCAGGAGTTCTCGACAGTTCATCAACCGCTGCGTTCAGCATCCCTTTCCGGCCGCTGAAGCACGTTGTTAGGCGGTGCTTCTCCCATCAGAGGTGTAGTCCTGCCCACGGCATGTTGGCCTGCCGCGGTGGTCCCACAACTTCAATATCGTACTTCGCCGATAGCGCTTTGCGGATCCGCATGGCCGCCTCTGTCGAATTGCCTGCGGCCGCAAGCTCTTCGCCCAGTTCCTCGAAGTACTGTTCAAAGCCGGGAGGGGTGATCAGGATCAGGAGTCTGGCGGGAGTTGGTCCCTGGTTCCAGTAGGTATGGACAAACCCTTTGGGAACAAAAAGGTAGGCCCCGCTCAGTCCATGAATCGTTTGCTCCCCGGCCTGGAACCCGAACGCGCCCTCAAGAACGTAGAATCCTTCATCTGTCATCCGGTGAATGTGGAGCGGTGGGCCTGGGATGGCTGGTGGTGCCATCCATTCAACGAGCGAATAGCCGCTGTTGGTGGCGCGGTGGAGAAATCTTACCGTATGGCCGCCCAACGCGATCGTGTTGCCCTCACCTGACGAAAGCGCCGTTGGTTCCATCTTCACGGAACGTGCGCGCAACCGCCGAAGCCCGCGATCTTTGCGTCCATCCGGCCCCACAGATTCCCCGCTTCGAGCTGAGCCACCGTGTAGTTCACGGAGAAGATACTGAACACTTGGCCGTTTGCGTGGGTCTTTCCGGCTGCGAGGTCTCCACAATACGCGTGGAGCAGATAATTCGGAAGATAGGTGATCGCCAGCTCGCGTGTGCGACGCCCGATGTTGTTGGATTTGTCGGCGGCGCTGACGCCGGCTCCAAACCACGCGTCGAACTTCGTCTGGTCGATCAGAATCTCACCGGGCGGAATAGGCGGAGTCGCTTTGGTCAGTTGGTTGTAGGGGTCGTCGCCATGGCTCAGGTATCGAGAGTCAGCCATGAACCACGGCTGCGCGTGTCCCGCGTTAGTAACCAGCTTGACCGGGACGTTGATGACGCGTAACAGCGCGCGCAGGAACCCTGTCGTTCCCCAACATCCCGCGGTGCGATGCATGATGCCGAACTCCGGGTGAGAGGTCTGCGCCGTGCCAGCCAGCACGCGCGTCATCGGAGGATATCCGCGGTATTGCCACTGGTCCTCCATGTTCGCCGCCGTGGTTCCGCCACTGAAATGGACTAAGTTTGCGCGACACCAATTGACGACGCGCGTGAGCGTGTCGAGCAGCGTGCTTGCGATCAGACCCGCGGTTCCGAGAAACTCATAGCTGCGCGCGGGCGGCGCGGGCACGATGTGACCGTGCATCGAGTCGATTCGATAGCCGGCGGGCGACGGATTCCAGAGAAACATCTCGCGGCTATCGAATAACTGAGCAAGCTGGTCCGCGGAGTATGCCTGGAGCGACCACAGCAACTGCTGTCCTATTTCGGCTGCCAGCGTCTGAGCAACGCTCGCCTTGAAGTAGGCCCAGGCGTCGGCCGGCGCCAGGATCGTCGTCACCTGCTGGTTATCGGCCAACGTCGCCTGGTTGGGCGGAACATCCGCGACCGAAATCGAGCTGCGGATTCGCGCGAGGTCGAACGCCTGACGCAGCTGGGCTTTCCAACCCGCGCTCCACGACGACCAGGCGTGCGAACCGCCGGAATCTTCCCAGACAAGGCTGGCCGCGATAGATGGATGGGCACTCAGCCAGCTATCGAGATTCGGGCTGATCTCGGCCTCGCCCACCGCCTCGGGACTCCAGGTGGAAAGACGCTTCAGCATGTGATCGTACGAGAGGGGTTTCTCGTTGCGCAGCAGGTCTACGATGTAATCTGCCTCGGCGGCACTGACACCGCTCACCGAGTCCGCGCCTCCGCCCCGGTAGTAGAACACGATGTCTCGCGTTCCACCGAGGTTCTCGAACACGGCGTAGCTGCTGACGATCTTGCGGGCCACGGCCTATTCCCCCTCGCCAACCGGCTCCGGCGTATAGGTGGACAGCCGCTTCAAGCTGTGGTCGTAGGACATCGGCTTTTCGTTGCGGAGCAGATCCACGATGAAGGCCGCTTCGGTAAACGGAATTCCCAGGACCGAGTCTGCCCCTCCGCCCTGGTAATAGAACACGAGGTCCGAGCCTGCGCCAATGTTGTGAAAAACGGCGTACTGAGTGACGACCTTGCGCGCCATAGAAATCCTCCTTTCGTTTCTGCCTAAACGGCTACGGGCTGAGCCCGGGTAAACGGGGCTCACCGCCTCACCGGGTACGGACGGCGGTGAGATAGGCTTTAAGGAATGCATCCCAGCCGGTCTTCTTACTGAAGTCCAGCCCGGCGTAGAGTGGCGAAACGGCTTGCGTCGGGAAGTAGATCGCCACGCCGTGGGAGTTCTTCAGGTCCGAGCCCTTGGACCCTTGAGCCAGCACGTACCCGGACTGCACGCCCTGCACGACGTCCTGGCAACGCTGCGCGATCTGGGTGCCGGGCGCGGCCTGCGCCAACAGCGAACAGAAGTCCATCAGGTCGATGTTGTCCGCCACCTCGTAACTCTGCGCCTGCGTTCGTGCCGCCAGGATGCGCTGCCGCATCGCTGCGTCGTTCAGGCTCGCCTGGAGAGCCCTTGCCAGACCGGCGACCGCCGTCGCGAGCGTGTCTACCTTGGAGATGTCGCAGGCCGATTGCGTGACCGAGTCACTCGTGTAGGAGGCGAGGTACTTGTCAACAACGAGCCCGCTCAAGACGCTCGGCGCCATCGCCGGGTTCTTCGCCAATTCGGCGAGGATACTGTTGTAAGGCCAGCCGTCGAGCGGCTCTGTTTGCTCAGAACCGACGATGAATTCGGCGCTCTCGCGAACCTGGTAACCGACTTCCGCCATGCTCATCAGGCAGGCGTCCATGCCGAACACGTCCAACTTGCGCTTGAGCAGCTTCTTGGTGTCGGCGAGGACCTTCTTCATTTCCAGGTTGTCGAGAAAGTCCTTGGCGTTATCGTCCAGGAGGATGGCGCGAGCCTGAACGTCGCGGGTGGCACTCGTCAGCATGCGGCGCACCGGCGCATGAAAGAAGGCGTGACGAATACGACCGCTGGCAAGCCGGCGGAGGCGGCGGTGCCGCTCGTCAGCGTAGATGTCGGTGTCGTCCCACCCTTGACCGTGGTTCCACAACACCAGCGTATAGTGATCGGCCGGGTAGTTCTGTACGCCCCATTTGATGAATTCCATAAGGCGTTTCGGGTCACCCGTGTTGACCTTGCCGACGGTGGCCACGGCGTCGGCTGCGAGCTTGCCCCCCTTGCGGAGGAAGTAGCGTTTGGCAGTGTGCCCCGAGGCGCGGTCGAACTGAGCGACGATGTTGACCGATTGGGTGGAGCCGACCTTTTTCATCTCCTTCAAGTCCTTGACGCCGTCCGGATCGAGGTTGTTGTCACCGGCCATATAGACCATGAAGGTCCAGGACTTCTTTGCTGACGCTGGCATGGCATCCTCCTCTTCGGCAACCGCCTACGTTCGTGCCAGTTCTTTCGAAACCTCGCCGCGCCATTTAGGTCGCATCGCTCCGCGTTACGGGAAGTTGCTGCGCGCCCACGAGATTAGAGCGCTCAGCGCCGGCCCGCCGCCGTACTCGTTGTCACCCGTGGTAGAGCCTGTCTGCTGCTGCACGGCCGTACTGCCGATGGTACTCCCGACACCCACGACCCGTGGCCACGGCTCGTCGCCCCACCAGCCCCACACGGCTCCGCCAGACTGACCAGGGGTGAAGTCATTGAAATGGCCCATGACATAACCGGTCTGCCCGCTAAGGCTTTCCTCCTGGACGCTCGATACCACCCCATCTCCCTGGAACGCGGGACGTTCTCCACTCGCAAGCTCGCAGGGGTAGCCGATGTATTGCCAGTAACGGCCGCCGTTCCAATCATCATCGTACGAGCGGAAGCCGGGGTAGCCCACGATGTCACCGATTCGGTCTTCCATGACCAGCACGACGTAGTCGAAGGCCGTCTGTTGATCGGAGAGTAGCCCGGCCGCCTGCTCCCAAAATATGACCTGGGTCGCGGCAATCTCGCCCCACGGCCCGCTGCCGTCGAAGTAGCTGGGAGTGAAAGTGAGCCAGGCGACGCCGCCACCGGCACCGCCGGTCCAATTGATCATATGGCTGGCGGTGAGCACGTGGCGAGGACCGATCGTGGTCCCGGATCCCCATTTGCCAACGGTTCTCACCTTGCCCGTGGTCCGCCAGGGGAACGAATGGTCGTCGAACAGGTACCGGTCGTCGGTGCCGAAGATCGTGCCGCCGCGGTCGAGATCCTCGCCTCTCTGCGGGCGAAGCTGGTGGGTCGGCTGAGCCAGTTTCGGTGTGAACGTGGTCGGCACGCCGGCGGGGCGGTACCCCTTGATCTCTCGCGCGGCCAAATGCGGGTCAATTTCCTTCGCGCGAAGGCGGATGACCGGGATCTGCTCATACCGCCGCCCGCGGTCAAGGCCAGCGCCGCCGATCTCGGCCAGGACGCGCAGGCGTCCAGCCTCCTGGATGACGCGCGTCCCCTTCACGCCGCTGAGCGAGACGTCCAAGAGCGATACCGTCGCGCCTTTTGGTCTCCCCTTCGCCGGCACCCGGGAACGCTTGACTAATGAGCGGTGTTCGACGGGCTTGGCGATCTTTGTCCTGCGTGGCATCGTGGTCCCCTCCGTCCTGGTGATGGATGGGTTTCTCGGAGCGGCCTAAACGCGAGCACTACTCCGCTACCGCAACTGCCTCGTTTGAAAATAGCAGTCCCATCGGCAGCGCAACCACTGGCGTGGACCGGGCTAGCGGCGACTCCGGGAAGAACTCTGCGAACAGCTCGTTGAGTGTTGGGAATCGCTGGGGTTGGTCACGAAACAGGTGACCTTCACCACCCGACGCAGGCTACTCTCTGAGTCTTCAAGCAGGGCACGGAGCCTCGAAGGTCGGCCCGGCGACTTGCGGCGTCACCGGGTCAATGCCTGGCTGACCGGCCGTGAACACCAGGTTCCCAACTCGCACGGCCTGTGAGTAGGGCCCGACCCGCGGCACGCGCTTGCTATTGATCATTTCCTCAGGTAGTGCCATCGGACCCCTCGAGTTGTTGGGTTTTGTCTATCGCAAGTTCTGTTCCTTCATGGCAGCCTCTATCGCAGACCGGTCGGGGACGTCGAGCCCCTCCCGTTTCGCCTCGGCCTCAAGAAGCTCATAGAGCTCAGGCGCATAGTAGAGAAGACGTGCCTGATTCCACTCCTTGCCGCCGTAGAACACGCTGTAGCCTTCGGCGTAAAACTCTGCAGGTGATGACTTGGAGTAGCCTTCCCTGGTCGAAGGGTTGTCGAAGGATTGTTCGCGGAGCGACCACTTCTTGTAGCGCTTCAACATCTCCGAGATCGGCAGACGGACGCTGCGCACCTTGCCCTCATGGGTCTCCTTTGTCGCTCGCTTCTCCTTCGTCTCGGAAGAAAGGGCCGGCGTCGCTTTGAGCGCCCTCTCGAATTCCTTGTCCTTCAGTTGTCCGATAGGCTTGACCTTCCCGGTCCGGACATGATCCCAGGCGTGAGCCAATTCGTGCCGGATCGCATCCGTCGTCGCGTTCTCAGCCATTCGGATGATGCGAAGGAGGTCCGAATACCCGCCGGGCGTTGACAGACGCGTCATCACCACCCTGTCCTTGAACTCCGGCGGAAGGCTGTCCGGCGCCCAGAACCGCACTCCCGCTTTCCGCATTGCGTGAAGCTGATGCAGGGAGAATCCGCGCATCGCCGCTGCAATCCGGCCCACCTGTTTCTCCGGCAGTCCGGCCCCGTCCGTGAAGTCTGTCAGCAGCTTCGCGCGCTCTTTGTCCTCTTTTTCATCGCCGGCCTTCTCAAATTGGATGCGCGGCGCTCTCGACATATGCTGCTGCATCACGTGCGTCAGTTCGTGCGCGAGCAGGCGGTTCCCGCCGGGCGTCTCCAGGGGAGAGCGGCCCGCGCCAAATACAACGTGATTCGAAGCGGTATAAGCGGATGCGCCGACTGCGCGCGCGGATTCGGCGGCATCGTGGTCGTGATGGATGCGCACACGGCTGAAATCGAAGCCAAAGCGTGGCTCGAAGAAGGCCCGCGCGGCCGGGTCCAATGGCTGACCGGGGGAACGCAGTACGTCGTGGACAATGGGCGCCAGTATCTCCCCAGAGGCACCTGCCTGGACACGCTCCGTCTGCAGGTCCTCGTGGGCAGCTCGCTCAGGCATGCGCATCACTTCTTCCGCGACGCGATCCGCTTGTCGTTCATGTGCGTCGCCGGGCGTGTTCACCTGCAGCCCCCATTGAATGGTCGTGGGTGCGTCAGCGTGGACAGGTATTCGGCTGAAGTCGTGAGCAAAGCGGGCCAACGCACTGGTACCTGACTGTCCAGAGAGGGCCGCACTGGGCCTCGCAGCGCTCGCAGATTTGGCCTCCTGAGCTAGGTTCTCTTTTGGTGCGAAGGTGCGCATGGTTAGTCCGCTTTGCCGCTATCGCGCTTGGCATTGTATCGGACCCCTGGTACGTTGGCGAAGTCTGCGTCTTGAGTCCACAGGGTCGCGTCGGCGGCGCGCGCGGTTGCCAGGATGATGCTGTCCGCCGTCGGAATGCCCAGGTCAACACTGACGCGAGCAGCTGCCAACGCGAGCGGCCCGGTGAGTGCAACAACTGCGCTTTGCTGCATGACCGCAACGGCCTGAAGGGCCTTGCCCTCGCCTCGCTGCTGAAGGACCCGCTTGAAGACCTCGTAGAGGCTCAGAGTTGGGACCAGGAGGTCTGTGGGTGCCTCGATGGCTTTCGTGAAAAACTTGGCATTCGGGCCATTAGCGAAGTACTCGAGCCACCCTGACGAATCTACAACGTTCACACGCGGTCCCCTTCACGCGGCACGTCGGTGTCCAGACCCTTGAGGAAGCCCTTCATCTCTCGAACCGGCCGCACGGGCACGAGCTCGATACGGTCTTGGTAGAGGATGGCTTGGACCTTTTGGCCGGGCCTGAGCTTCAGCTTGTCGCGGATGTCCTTTGGGATCACCACCTGGAATTTCGGCGAGATTGTTACGGTTTCCATCGGCAGCTCCGATCGATCGGCTTTTCGTATTACATTGATTCTATCGATCCTCGAAGGGATCGGCAAGGCCCCCACAAGGTTGCGAACTAAGTGTAAGCGTGCGACCAATCTTGATCGTGCCTCAGCTCCAGGTGATCGGTCGGCGGTTGCCTCACGGAATGGCTGACCGGTGTATCCAGAGTTTGATCGTATCGGAGAATCTCCCGAATCACGCTGGGCGCAAAATCACCAGCGGGATCTCGCGGTTGGTCTGCTTCGCGTAATCAGCGTAGCCTGGGGCCACCTCCACCAGCCGAGCCCAGAGTTGACTACGCTTACCCGGATCGGCAGTCTCCGCACTCACCTCAAGCTGCCTGCCTTTGACCTGAATGGTGGCGCGCGGCTGGCTCTTCAGGTTGTGAAACCAGGCCGGGTGAGTGTCCAATCCCGCGTTTGAGCCGATGACGATGTAGCCGCCGTCATGCTCGAAGTATCCCAACGGTGTCGTTCGCTTCTTTCCTGTTTTCCGTCCGGTCGTAGTCAACAATAGCATGTGGAACCCCCGCATTTCACTGCCGAACTTTCCCCCGGTTAGCCGATACACAAGAACGTGGATCGCTGTAACGAGTTTGAAGAGGAACTTTCTCACGAGATGCTCTCCTTTCCTGAGGTGAGCCGCCCGCCGTCAGTGACACTCGTCGCCAGTCCGTTGAGCGCGGCCCACGGCCCCACTAGCAGGAAGCTCGTCAGGATGAATAGAGCCAGAGCATACAGCAGTGAAGCACGCTTCTCAAACACGATGCGCCTCCTTCTGCCGAACGGCCCAAAGAGTCACTCCCGCACCACTCTGGAGAAAAGGTCGCACGTTCGCCCGGGAGGCGCGTCCAGGGTCGGGTGCACGTCGTGGTTATGCATCTGGTCTCCCCACCCTGCGTCTTCGTACAAGTGCCTCGTTCCGCGCCCGGATGTCGTAGAGCTTGGGGTCGAAGGGACCACCCCACCAGGCCTTCATGTCGCGATGCTGAGGATGCCTCGGGTTGGCGAGGGCCCGCAGGAACTCGTAGTAGCCTCCGATGCCGCCGACATCCTCAGGCGGACAGGCCCCTTCAGCTTCCAGGATGAACGGATATTGGGCCCCTGGGTCAGGATCGACGATCCGTTCCAGAACGATATCGTGCTCCCAACCGTCGCCAAAGTCGTATTCGTACACCATCGCGTCCTGAGGCTTGTGCAAGACCCGCGACAGGCGAACACGCCGGTCATCTTCGCAGTCGGCGCCATAGTCGGGGTCGGGCTCCCCGTAGTACGTCTGCCCAACCAAGAACTGGTGAAGATGGCTATTCGTCCAGCCCATGACGAGCTGCAGGATGTTGTGGAATCGAAACAAGGTGATGTCGTTCAGCACCTGGAACCGGCGCCAAATCAGCGGCTGCGACTCCCGCAGCGAGATCTTGAGCTCGTAGACCTTCTTGCCTCGCGTCATCTCGGGCACCGGTGATTCCCTCAACGGCAGCGTAGCGCGTCCGGTGCGGCGCTTGGTTGGGCCGCACCACCGTACGGCTCCTTATAGACCACACGAAAGCGCTCGCAGACAAAAAGCGCCTTGGGTGTGGGTGTTTGCCCGATACGGGTGCACTCCGAAGTTATGTGGGACCAGTACATCTTCCTCCAGCTCTCCAGCGCCCGGTCGTCTTCGCCGCCATCGTACGCGAAGGAGGCATCGACCTCGTCAAACGGGAGATACCGAACCTCCGTCGTTTGGATGTGGTGTAAACGGTGTTCATGCCCTCGTTGTCCAGCAACTCATGGACGTAGCCATACTTGAGGAGATGAGTTGCAAAGGAACGGCGGAATGAGTTAAAGGAGGCGGGCTGGACGGGGCGCACGAGCCCAGGACGCCGCTCAAGGACGAAAGTCACATGGAGCTTACAGCAACCGTGAGCTTCGCCTCCCAGGTTGCCCCCGGCTCGAGCCGCAGCGGCCAGACCGCGATCAGCGACGCGCCCTGGAAGGTCCGTTCAAAGCCGGCTTCAGACGCCGAGACCACCTCGATCGGGACGATCCACAATCCAGACGTCGGCAGCGTAACGTCCAGCGCAAAACCCCAGCCTGGATCACGCAGCGTCAATGACTCAACACCCTCGAGCCGCGTGAGATCGGCGGCCCGGTGCACGGCGCCTTGCAAGGCGCCGGCGCTCACCACCGTCGCGTCAGGCCCCGTTACCCCCCAGTTCGTCTCGACCGCCAGGTTCGCCGCGAGCACGCGGTCGCTGCGGTTCGTCACGCGATAAGCGACCTCGAGCGCCGTGCTGCCGGAGCGCGCCGTCAGCACCTTCTCCACTCGGACCGGTGAGTGCACGCCGGCGATCCAGACGTGCCCATCGCGCACCAGCCGGATCATTACGCGACCCCTCTCGCGCTCGATCGCCACCTCGTAGGGCTGGTTCACGAAGTCACCCAGTTCCCGCACTTCGCCGCGGGTGAATGCGGCCGGTGTGCTACCGGATTCGACCATGTGGTCGAGGAAGCTCGAGCGCCGGTACCAGTCGGTGACGAGATGCCGCTCGAGTCCCCACTCCTTCACCCGCACGCGCGCCGTGTGGATGGTCTCGACCTCATCGCCACGCGCGAGCACCGCCTCGCCCTTTGCGATGGCCTGGCGAAGCGTCTCGTGATAGCCTTCGGCGCGCCGGGTCATCACGTTGACCAGGTTCACTCCGGCCTCACGGACATCCCATGCCACCACGCTGCCGCCCTCAGCAGGATCGACCGACAACACCTGAGCGTCCGAGCGTATCAGCACCTCGGGCTGGCCGTCCGCGTCCAGATCGTCGATCCGCGCCTCGATCCACATCCGTGGCCGCCGGCCGCTATCCGCGATGCGCTCCGCCGCGATCAGGTGGCGGTAATTCGCCGAGCGGATGTGTCCCAGGTAGATGCCGCCGAACACACCATGCCAGTACGGACAGTTGCACTGCGCCTGCCAGAGGTGATCGAGCGCCTCGTCCCGACGCGGCCCGGGCCGCATCTGCCAGACCCTGCGGCTGACCCGCAGCATCGTCTTGTGCAGGGTATTGATCTCGGGATACTTGACCATGAAGTGCCGCCAGAAGCCACCCTGGAGGAACGGCAGAATGTCGGTCCGGCCCTCCTCTTCCAGTGCGTGTTTGAGCGCGGGGAGCTTCGCGGCCGCCGCGGCGGGCAGCGCCCATTCGGTCATCTCGTCATACGATGCGGTCGGGAGATAGGTCCGGCCGCGCGACGGATGGGCCCGGAACCATTCGCCCGGAGGCATGACTGTCAGCCAGTCGCCCGCCGCCTCAAGAGAGGTGAAGAAGTTCTCGACCCATCCGCGATCCCAGCACAGCACCTTCGTGCCGGGCCACAGCCCGAACTTCTCGCCGTCATCACCCATGACCAGGATGCGATCTTCGCCGGCGGCCTGCGTGCGCAGCCAGCCCATCAGGGTGTCGACCGTCGCCCAGGGGATGCGATAGCGCAGCGCCTTGACGCTCGGGAAGATGCCGAGCGTCGCGCCGTCCTCTTCGGTCGTGAAGTGACCGATCAGCTCGGATTCTGCGCGCCCAACGTGCAGGAAGTGGGTGTCGTCAACGATCGTGTAGGCCACGCCTGACGCGGCGAGCGCCTTGGGCAGATGCGGCTCCCACACGCGCTCGGCAAGCCACAGACCAGTGGCATCGTGGTCGAAGAGTCTCTTCACGGCCCTGGTCATCTTCAGAATCTGCGCGTGCTTGTCGCGATCAGGAATCGCCGGCAGGATCGGTTCGTAGTAGCCGCCGGTCATGATCTCGACCTGCCCGCGCGCGACCAGCGCGCGGATCCGCGCAATCAGATCGGGGTGCGCCTGCTGCAGCCAGTCGAGCAGCGGTCCGGAGTAGTGGAGCGCGACGCGGATGGCGGGATGCCGCTCCAGCGCGGCGACCATCGGCTCGTAGGCCTGCCGGTACGCCTGCTCGAAGACCGTCGGGAAGTTACCGACCGGCTGGTGATTGTGAAAGGCCAGGCCGAGGGTGAGGCGCACCATCAGGCGAGCATCACTACCGTGAGCGCAAATCCGACGGGCACGCGCCTCACAGCCCCGCCACGAAGCGTCCCGGATTGAGGATGTTCTGAGGATCGAACGATTGCTTCAACGCCCGCATGACCTCTAACGCCCGCGGCAGGGGATGCCAGACGTCGCCCTCAGCCTTGAGGCTGCGCCGCGCGCGCGCGATCAAGAGATTTCCGGAACGGCCGGCGGCCAGGTCGCGCAGCGCGGTCAGCATCGACGGGGTCAGAGCGGCCGCCTCCGCTGCTATCCAGATGGTGCCGGTTGCAAGGTGGGCCATGACGCCCGCGGACGTGGGAACCACGGCCGGCAGCAGTTCGAGCACGGCGGAGACTTCACCCGATGGAACATCGAGGCGTACCGCGGCGCGCTGCCCGTTCCACCCAGCGTCGCGGATCGCCCGCCAGAGCGCAGCCTCGGCGTCGCCGGCGACCATCTCGACCTCGAGCCCCGACGGCGCTGCAGCACCCAACGGGGTCGCGAGTCCTGACGCCGCCGCCCATTCTTTGATGTCGCGCTCGTGGCGATCCACGGCGGCCTCGACGCCCTGGGCCCGCACCAGCAGGCCTGGGGCGTCACGTCCGACTGCGGCGGCCGCTGCACGGTTCACCATGGTGACGGCCGCCGGCAGCAGCGGTGATGCCAGCACTTTGCCGGCAAGCGCCATTAGCGCCGAGGCCTCGGCGCCCCACACCGCCACCGTCCGCGAGGTTTCCGGCAGAGGATAGACCTTGAAGGTCACCTCCGTGATGACGCCGAGCGTGCCCAGCGATCCCACGAAGAGTTTGGCCATGTCGTAGCCGGCGACATTCTTCACCGTCTTGCCGCCCATCTTGATGAGCGCGCCGTGCGCCTGCACGACCCGCATTCCGATTACGAGATCGCGGGCGCCTCCGTAGAGCATGCGGCGCGGACCACTGAGGTTCTCCGCCACGGCGCCGCCGGCGGTGGCCAGCTCGGCGCGCGGCGGCTCGAGCGGGAGGAACTGCCGGTGCTCGGCCAGCCCGCGATCCAGATCCCCCAGCGTGATGCCGGCCTGGACCGTGATGGTCAGGTTCGAATGATCGTGATCGACCACGCGCGACAACCGGTCGGTCAGCAGGACTACATCCGCGGCGCGCGGCGGGTTGCCGACCTCCATGGCGGTGCCACCGCCCCAGGGCACGACCGCCGCGCCCTTCTCCCCGCACAAGCGGAGCACGGCGCCGATCTGCTCGGCATCCCCGGGCCGGACGACGACCCGCGGGGCCACGCCCTCTATCGCCCAGCGGGACAGATTGGTCACCGTGACACGGCCGGATCCCAGCAAGGTCTCGAAGCGGGCCGACAGCGCCGCGGGATCGGCGATCATGTGAGCGCCTCAACGAAACGAGCGTTCGTCGAGATCATACGCCCGCCTCGTCGAGCAGGTCCATGAGATGCATCACCCGCACGGGGACGTCGAACCGCTTCGCCCCGTAACGCAACTGCATCATGCAGCCGGGATTGGGCGCCACCACGACCGATGCGCCGGTCGCGCGGATCGCTTCCATCTTTTCGCGCAACAGCGTCTCGGCCATCTCGGGCTGCAGGATATTGTAGATCCCCGCGCTGCCGCAGCAGCGGTCTGAGGCTTCCATCTCTTTGAGGGTCACCTCAGGGATCGAGGCAAGCAGCCTGCGGGGTTCGGCGCGTATCTTTTGGCCGTGCGCCAGATGGCACGGGTCCTGATAGGTGACGGCCAGCGGCGTGGCCTTCGCCTCGTTCCGAGGGCCCAACTGCGCCAGGAACTCGCCCGTGTCGCGGACCCTCGCCGCAAAGTGCGCGGCGCGCTCGGCATATTCAGGATCGTCCTTGAGCAGGTGCCCGTATTCTTTCATCGCGGCGCCGCAGCCGGCGGCGTTGGTAAGGATCACATCCGCATCGTCGGGGAATGCCTCGATGTCGCGGCGGGCCATCTCACGCGCGGTGGCGGTCTCGCCGTTGTGGGAGTTCAGCGCGCCGCAGCACGCCTGTCGTTGGGGGATGACGACCTCGCAGCCATTCCGCCGCAGCACGCGGACCGTGGCCTCGTTGATCTCGGCGAAGAACAGGCTCATCGCGCAGCCGGACAGGAACGCCACTCGCGCGCGCCGCTCGCCAACTGCCGGGAGCACCTCGGCCTCCGGTCTGTAGAAGCGCGGCGACGCCGGGGGCAGCAGCGCCGCGCGCCGGCGCAGCCCCGGCGGCAGGATGCGCGCGGCCAGGGCCGCGAGCCCGATCTGCTGGTAGATGCGGATGAGGCCCGCGGCCAGCCGCAGCCGTGAAGGAAACGGCATCAGGCGGCGCAAGGCGAACCGCGTGATGGCCCGCGTCACCGGCGGCCCCGGCGGTCCCAACACCTCTCTCGCCGCCTCGGCGATCCGGCCGTACTGCACACCCGACGGGCACGCCGTCTCACAAGCACGGCACATCAGGCACAGGTACAGATGATCAGCCACGCTCGGGGTCAACTCCAGCCGGCCCGTGGACGCGGCCTCAACCAGATAGATGCGGCCGCGCGGCGACTCGGCCTCCAGGTGCGTGACCCGATAGGTGGGACATTGGTTGAGGCACAGCCCGCAGTGGATACACGCCTCGACCTCGGGGATGACAGACATCGCCCGTGCGGCGCGAACGGCCGCCTCAGGAGCGGGGCCCGCCAGGGCTGGAGCGGCGTCGGTCAATGCACAGACCGTCCCGTCGGGAAGATCTTGTCGGGGTTGAGCACGCCGTCAGGATCGAAGATCGCCTTCACTCGTTTCATCGCGGCGATGTCGTCATCGTTGAACATCCACCCGAGGTACTCGCGCTTCTCGAGCCCGATCCCATGCTCGCCCGTAATCGTCCCGCCCATCTCGACACACGCGCGCATGATGTCTTCGGTCGCGGAGACGACGCGATGAAACTCCGGCGAGTCGCCGTCGAATTCAAATAATAGATTTGGGTGCAGGTTCCCATCGCCGGCATGAAAGAAGTTGGACACCCCGATGTTCCAGCGCTTCGCGACGTCGGTAACCTTGCGCATGATCTCCGGCAGCCGCGAGCGCGGGGCGCAAACGTCCAGCATCACCGCCCGCCGGGCCAGTTTGCCCAGCGCGCCGTAGGCCTGCTTGCGCCCCTTCCAGAGATTCAGGCGCTCCTCGACGGTCGCGGCGGTCTGAATGCGCCGGGCCCCCTGCGCGCGGCAGATCGCCTCGACGCGCTCGATCAACAGCGGCACCGATTCTGACAGGCCCTCCACTTCGATGAGCAGCGCCGCTTCGGCATCCTCGGGGAAGCCCGCGTTGAGCGTCTTGTTGACGGCGCGCATGGACATCCCGTCGAGAATCTCGAGGGCCTCGGGCACCATGCCGGCCGCGATCACCGCGGACGTCGCTTCGCAGGCGGCATCCATGGTGTCGTAGATGGCCAGCAGGGTGCGCACGGCCTCGCGCTTGGCCAATAGACGCACGACGACTGTGGTGATGATGCCGAGTGTGCCTTCTGAGCCGATGAGCACGCCCATCAGGTCGTACCCCGGCGCGTCCCAGGCGCGGCCGCCCATCCATGTGATCGTGCCGTCGTGGAGGACGACTTCTATCCCCAGCACGTGATTGCTGGTGACCCCGTAGGCCAGGCAGTGCGGCCCGCCGGAGTTGTTGGCCACGTTGCCGCCGATCGTGGACGCGACCTGGCTGCCGGGATCGGGCGCAAAGAAGAGACCGTGGGGAGCGACCATGGCCGTCAGTTCGGCATTGACCATCCCGGCTTGCACCACGGCGATGCGGCTCTGCAGATCGAGGTCGACGCGCGTCATGCGGGTGAGCGCGATGACGACCCCGCCGCGGACGGGAATCGTCCCGCCGGCGAGGCCCGTGCCGGCGCCGCGGGCCACGATCGGCAGCCCGGCCTGGCGGACAGCCTTGACGACGTCGGACACCTCCTGGGTGGTACCCGGGAGCACGACGAGGTCCGGCTTGTGCCGGGCGACCATCAGGGCGTCCTGTTCGTAGACGGTCAGGTCATCCGGGCGATGCAAGACGTAGGGCTCGCCGACGACCGCCTGGAGACGGCGGATCAACAGAGGCAGTTCCATATGCCGATTATATTCGCACCCTCGCACGGGGGCACCTTGGCTTGAGACAAATCCACAATGCCGGCGGATGATCCCGTGGACACAAGGAATGACCGGGGCTGCCCGCAAACACTGTCACCTGACGTCGAGATGAGGGCGAGGATCTGAGGATCAATGGAATGGAGTCAGGTCGTTGCGCAAGGGCTGAAGACAAACGGGGTCGAGATAGTCGCCTATGTCCCTGATGAGGTCACCGGCCACCTCTTGAACCTGCTTCACGCCGATCCCGCTTTCACACTCATCCCGGTGACCCGTGAAGAAGAAGCGGTCGCGGTCCTGGCTGGCGCGTTTCTTGGGGGCAAACGCGGCGTGTTGATCCTTCAGGGGAGCGGGCTCGGCAACTCGATCAATGCCCTGGCCTCATTGGGCATCGCCTGCCAGATTCCCCTGCTGCTGCTGATCAGTGAGCGAGGACGCCTGGGAGAATTCAATCCCGTGCAGGTTCCCCTGGGACGAGCGACCCCCCGGATCCTTGAGGCTCTGGGGATCCAGGCTTTCTGGATCCAGACAACAGACGACATCGCACCGCTGGTGAGCGGCGCCTCGAGCCTGGCCTTCTCCAGTTCGCAGCCCGTGGCCTTGCTGCTTCCTCCGACCCTGACAGGTGGGAAGCAGCTCCGATGACCAGGATCCAAGCGATTCGCGGTCTCCTCCAGCTCCTTGACCGGCAGCCCATACTGGCCAACCTGGGAGCGAACACCTATGATCTTATGGCCGCCGGCGATCGCCCCGAGAACTTCTACATGTGGGGGGCCATGGGATCGGTATCGTCGATAGGGTTGGGGCTGGCGCTCGCCCGCCCGCTGCTCCGGGTTGTCGTCCTGGACGGAGACGGCTCCCTGCTGATGAACCTCGGAACGCTCGCCACGATCGCCTCTCAACGCCCTCCAAACCTGGTCCACATCGTGTTCGACAACCAGATGTATGAGACCACGGGGGGACAGGCGACACATACCGCCAGAGGGACCAATCTGGCCGCGATTGGGCGGGGCGCAGGTCTCACGGCGGTCGAAGACGTCGCGACCTTGGACGCGTTCCTGGGCGCCGCTCAGCGCGCGCTACGGGATCCGGGTCCCTGGCTGATTGTGGCCAGGGTGGAACCCTCGGCGGCGTCCGGCGGGATCCCACGGCGTCCGATCTACTACAAAGATCGCTTCGTGGAGGCGCTACGAAGCCCCTAGCGCGCCACGCGTGGCAGGAAGGGGATTCAAGGACCATCGAATCGCCGCGCCGTCGGAGGGCCGACGAAGCATTGATCGCCGAACTCCGGGCGCTGTTGGGCGACCGGTTCTCGACGGCGGCCGCAGTGCGCGATCACCACAGCCGCGGCGAGTCGTACCTCCCTCCCCACCCGCCTGACGCGGTCGCCTTCCCCGAAACGACCGAAGAAGTGCACGACATCGTAACCGCGTGCGCCCGGCACCGCACGCCGATGGTGCCGTTTGGTGCGGGCACCTCGCTCGAAGGGCACGTCGCCGCGCTGCAGGGCGGCGTGTGCGTCGACATGAGCCGGATGAATCGCATCCGGCGCGTGAGCCCCGAAGACATGGACGCTACGGTCGAAGCGGGCGTGACGCAGCAGCAGCTCAACCGGCACCTGCGCCACACCGGGTTGTTCTTCTCGGTTGATCCGGGCGCCGAGGCCACGCTCGGCGGCATGGCCGCCACGCGCGCGTCCGGGACGACGGCGGTCCGCTACGGGACGATGCGCGAGAACGTGCTCGGCCTGACCGTCGTGCTGGCCGACGGCCGGGTGATCAACACCGGCGGGCGCGCGCGAAAGTCCGCGTCGGGCTATGATCTGACCCGGCTCTTCGTCGGGTCCGAAGGCACCCTGGGGGTCATCACCGAGCTCACCGTCAGGCTTTACGGCCTCCCCGAGTCCATCTCCGCCGCGACGTGTCCCTTCGCCACAATCGAGGGCGCCGTCGACACGGTCATCACCACCATCCAGCTCGGCATCCCGGTCGCGCGGATCGAGTTGCTCGATGAGGTCCAGATGGATGCCGTCAACCGGTACTCCGGCCTCGATTGCCCGGTCGCGCCGACGCTGTTCCTGGAGTTCCACGGCGCGAGCGAGCGCAGCGTATCCGAGCAGGCCGAGACGGTCAGGGGAATCGCCGCCGAGCACGGCGGCCCCGACTTCCGGTGGGCGACCGATCCGGATGCACGTGCCCGGCTGTGGAAGGCCCGGCACGACGCCTACTTCGCCACGCTGGCCCTGCGGCCGGGGGCCAAAGCGGTGACCACCGATGTCTGCGTCCCGCTCTCGCGGCTGGCCGAATGCATCCTCAAGACGAAAGAAGACAACGCGGCGTCGTTCCTCACGATCGACCTCGTCGGTCACGCGGGGGACGGGAACTTCCACCTGATCTACCTGGTGGATCCCGAGACTCCCGCCGACATGGACGAAGCGCAGCGGCTCAACGAGCGGATGGTCATGCGCGCGCTGGCCATGGGTGGTACGTGCACCGGGGAGCACGGCGTGGGGTTTGGCAAAATGAAGTTTCTCGAAGCCGAGCACGGCGAGGCGCTCAGCGTCATGCGGACAATCAAGCAGTCGCTGGATCCCCACAATCTCATGAACCCCGGGAAGATGATCCCGCCGGGATAGGAGCGCGCGAGCATGAGCGGTGCACAGTCCATGCAGGGACGTGCGGGAAAGATCCCACCATTTGCGGCGGCTCAGGGACTCGCCTCCGGACTAATCATGGTCGCCGTGATTGCCGTCGCCGCATGGATGCTTGGAGGCGTCGCCCCCCTGATCGGCGCCCCGGTCCTGGCCCTGATCGGCGGCATCGTACTGCGCAACGCGCTGGGGACTCCCGTGTCGCTGCGTCCGGGCGTGGACTTCACGCTCAAGCGCCTGCTGCGGCTGGCGATCATCCTGTTCGGTGCGACGTTGAGCTTCGCCCAGGTCATCGCAATCGGCTCAGGATCGATTGTGGTAATTCTCACCACCATCGTGCTGGCCCTGGTGCTCACCTACGTTTTCGGCCGCTGGCTGCAGGCACCGCCCGGGCTGGTCAGCCTGATTGGCGTGGGCACCGCGATTTGCGGGGCGACGGCGATCATCACGGTGGGACCGATCATCGAATCGAAGGAAGAAGAGATCGCCTTCGCCGTGACGACGATCTTCCTGTTCAACGTGGTGGCGGTGGTGGTCTATCCGCTGCTTGGGCATGTCCTGGCCCTCTCGGACAGGGTCTTCGGCGTCTGGGCAGGGACGGCCATCCACGACACGTCATCGGTCCTGGCCGCGTCGCTGGCGTTCAGCGAGCCGGCCGGGAAGGTGGCCACGGTCGTCAAGCTCACACGTACGCTCATGCTCGTACCCTTGGCCCTGCTCTTCGGCATCGCCCACAGCTACGCCCAGGGCCGGCGCGGCGCGACCGGCGCGGCGCGGGTGAATCTCGTGAAGATCTTCCCGTGGTTCATCGTGTGGTTCGTCGTCGCGGCGATCCTGAACACGCTCGGGCTCTTCAACACGCCGCTCACGTCACCGCTCCTCGGGTGGGCGTCCGTCGCGGCGAAGTTCCTCGTGGTGATGGTAATGGCGGCCGTGGGCCTCAGCGCCGATCTCAGGCGCATGCGTGAGATCGGGCTGCGCCCCTTCTACATCGGCCTGGCCGCCTCGGTGACGATCGCCGTCGTGAGCATCGCGCTCATCCGCCTGCTGCGTGTCTAGGAGTCTCGGGCAGGCCGGGACCTGGGTATAACATCGGTACCATGCGTATTCGACGCTCGCGCCCGGCGCGGTGGAACGAGGCTATGCGGAATGGGACGGCGCCCACTTCGGTGAAGCCGCGGTCGTCACGACCGACGCGCAGCACACCGTGACCGAGATCGTCTTCGACAAGGCCATGGTCATGGGCGCACGAAGGATGAATCAGGAAATGCGCAGGTCTTCGTGAACGGCACCCAGACGACGGCCCTGGCGTGGAGCTACACCACGACGCCTCGGGAGAAGGTCAAAATCACGGTGCCCGCGGGGACGTTTCAAACGACTCGCTGGGACGTCAAGGTGACGCTTGGCCAGCTCGATACGTCGCTCAACATTTACAACGTGGGGATCATGGCGGTTCGGAGGGATTCCAAGGAATACCTCAACGGCTCGCTCGCCTCAACCACAACGATGGAACTGATGAGCGGCCCGGTCCGCTGAGTCGAAGAGCAACATCTAGTCTATCCGACAAGTTCAAAGAGTCCGTCGATCACCCTGGCCAGTTCCTCGGTAGAAACCGCGCCGAGCCTGCGTCCGATCCGCTCGGTCGAAATCGTGCGGATCTGGCTGATCTTCACCCACGAAGGTTTCGGCAGGCGCAGGCTTTCCAGCCGAAGGGCCAGGGGAAAACCCGCGTGTTGCTGCCGGCTCGTAATCGCCAGGGCGATGACTGTTCCGGAATTGGTATTAAACACCTCGTGGCTGATAATGAGGACTGGCCGCAGGCCCGCCTCCTGGCGGCCCCGGACGGGGTTCAGGTCAGCCCAGTAAACGTCTCCTTTCAGTATGCGGGCCACGCCTTTGACTCCGCGACGAGCCCTTCTTCTGCAAGAGATCGCTCCTCCTTCGGATTCAGCTTTGCGGCTTCCTCCGCGAGCCGCGTTCGACGGGCCCGCTCGAGTTTTTCGCGCACCGCGGCCTGAATCGCCTGGCTGCGATTCGGATAGCGTCCCTCGGTGACCCACCGGTCGATCTGAATGAGCAGATCGTCCTTCATTGTGATCGCGACTTTGGCAGACCCCATGGTGTTCTCCTTGCCCAGGTATTACAATATATCATACCATGAATCGCCCGCTGACTGATCGTGCCCTCGATCACTGACATCTCCGGCGTCCGCGTCGGCCATGCCACCGATCCCGTCGGCCTGACCGGCTGCACGGTCGTGCTTTGCGAGGCCGGCGCGGTGGCGAGCTGCGAGGTCCGCGGGGCGGCGCCCGGCACGCGCGAGACCGATTTGCTCCACCCGACCAGCTTGATCCAGCAGGTCCATGCGGTACTGCTGACGGGAGGAAGCGCCTTTGGCCTAGCCGCAGCGGATGGCGTCGACCGCTACCTCGAGGAGCGCGGGGTGGGCTACGACGTCGGGGTCGCCCGCGTGCCCATCGTGCCGACCGCCGTCCTGTTCGATCTCGCGCTCGGCGATCCGCGCGTGCGCCCCGATGCCACGATGGGATATCAAGCCTGCCTGCACGCCTCCTCGGGTCCGGTCGAAGAAGGCAGCGTTGGAGCGGGCACCGGGGCCACCGTGGGGAAGATGCTGGCGATGGCAGGCGCCATGAAGGGCGGCATCGGATCGTGGAGCGTGCGGCTAGCGGATGAGACCATCGTGGGCGCGCTGGTGGCTGTGAATGCGCTCGGCGATGTCATCGACGACCGCACCGGTGAGATCATCGCCGGAGCGAGAGGACCGGACGGACGATTCGTGCGCACGGCGGATGCGCTGCTGTCGAGCGTCCCGCTCGCCGGCTTTGGGACCAACACGACGCTGGCCGTAATCGCGACAAATGCCGCCCTCACCAAGGCCCAGGCGTGGCGGCTCGCCGTCCAGGGGCACGCCGGATTCAGCCGCGCGATCGTCCCCTCCCACACCCTCTACGATGGCGACACCGTGTTTGTCCTGGCCACGAGTTCACGTGAGCCCTCGCCGGACGAGGCCACCCAGGTACGGCTCGGCGAAGCGGCGGCCCGCGCCGCGGCGGAGGCCGTGCGCCGCGCGGTGCGCGCCGCCCGCGGCATGGGCGGGGTTCCAGGCTGCGCCGACGTACCCGGGATGCGCTGACGTGCCGGGCTGAACGCAGCCCCCCACCTCATAGGCGACATACGGATGACCGGTGGTATGATGGGTGGAGGTGTTGCGGCCGTCCGCCAAGGACGGGGCGCAGGGGAGCCGTAAGGGTGCAACTCGGCGTATCGAGTTTCGGGGCGATCAGGAGGCCGCTGCGGCAGGTTGAGTCGGAACTCGTAGGGCTGGGCGTGGGCGTCGAGGTGATGTGTGAGCCGCCCCACGCGTGGCCCGCGCCGGTCTCGTGGCAGAGCGGGCGACTGCTGAGTCTGCACATGCCGATCCTGGGCATCAACATCGCCAGCACCAATCCAGGGATCCGTGAAGAGTCGGTGCGGCAGGTGACGGCCACGATCCGGGAGGCGGCGCGTCTCGGAGCGGCGGGCGTGGTCGTGCATCCGGGGAATCCGCCGTACGAGGAAGTCTACCCGCGCGACCACGGGCTCCCGTTCGCGATCGAGTCGCTGCGGCGTCTGGCCGAAGCGGCCGCATCCGCGGGCGTCGAGGTATACGTGGAGAACATGCCCGCCATCTCGCTCGCCGAAGGTATGCCCCCGATCGGGTTCGCGTACGCCGTCCAATACGAGGAACTGCGGTACCTCTATGAGAGCGTCGGGCATCCGTCGCTGCGCATCTGTCTGGATGTCGGCCATGGCTATCTTGCCGGCGCGCACGAACTGAAGGCGCTGCTTGCGGACCGCGACGTCGTGCACGTCCACGTCAATGACAATCGCGGATGGCGGGACGATCACCTGGCCTGGGGCGACGGTGAGATCTCGAAGGTCGTCAACCTGGCTGAGGATCTGCCGCCCTCTGTCCGCACGATCATCTTTGAAATGAACTCGCTTGAAGCGTGCCGCACGTCACTTGCCCGTGTCTCGAAGGATCTCCTGACGAGGAGGGAACGAGCATGAAGGGTCGGACTCCGCGCGCCCTGACGCTCGGGTGGAAGTGGCAGCGCATTCTGCTGTTTCTGGTCTCGGCCGCGCTGATCGCGGGCGCGCCGGGCGTGCCGGCCGGCGCGCAATCCCCGCGGGACCGTTTCGTCTTCGCGCTGTCGGGTGGCCCGGACACGCTGGACCCGCAGGCGACCTCTGCGACGCTGGCGTTCCAGGTGAACAAGAGTCTCTACGACACCCTGGTCGAGGTCGACGACGAGGGCAAGTTGATGCCGGCGCTGGCCGAGTCGTGGACCGTCTCGCCCGACGGCCTGACGTGGACCTTCAAGCTGCGATCCGGGGTGAAGTTCCATCACGGCAAGACGCTGGACGCCGGCGACGTCAAGGCCACGCTGGAGCGGATCCTCGACCCGGCGACGCGCTCGCCCAAGCGGGGTGACTTCGGGTCGATCCGCTCGGTTGATGTCGTCGATCCGCTCACGGTCCGCATCGCGCTCGGCGAGCGGTTCGCGCCGTTTCTGGCGACGCTGGCGCAGGGCTGGGGCGCCATCCTGCCCGCCGACCTGATCGCGAAGAAGCAGGACTTTGCCACGAAGCCGGTCGGGACCGGGCCGTTTACGGTGGCGGAGTGGCAGCGTGACTCATTCATCCGGCTGCAGCGCTTTGACGGCTACTGGCGGCGCGGCGAGCCGAAGCTGCGCGAGGTTCTGATCCGATTCGTCCCCGAGTCCGCGGTGAAGATCGCTGGCCTGCTCTCCGGCGAGTTCGACGCCGTCGATGCCGTCACCACCCTTGATCTCCCACGCCTGCGCGCCAACCCGAACGTGAAGATCATCCGCTCCGTCAGCAGCCTGATCAACGTGGTGGCGATCAACAGCAGCCGGCCGGCGCTGCGCGACGTACGCGTCCGCCGCGCGCTGTGGTATGCGATCGACCGGAAGCAGGTCCTGAGGACGGCGTACGGCGACGAGTCGATCGTGGCGAATGAGTTCATGGACATCACGAGCCCCTACTACGTCGAGATCCCGGATCCGTATCCGTACAATCCCGACCAGGCGCGCAAGCTGCTGGCCGAGGCCGGGTATGGATCGGGATTGACGCTCGACCTGGCGCTCCCCCAGCCCTACCCGGTCCACATCGAGGCGGGGCAGCTTGTCCAGGCGATGCTGGCGAAAGCCGGCGTCACCGCGAAGCCGCGCGTCGTGGAGTGGGGCTTCTGGCTCTCGCGCGTCTACGGCGGCGGCGAATACGATCTCACGATCATTGGCCACACGGGCAAGCTCGATCCCGACGGCCGGCTGTTCGGTTTTGGCGATCCGGCCAGAAACTACGTCAAGTATCAGAACCAGAAGGTCGAGGACCTGATCCTGGCCGGGCGCATCACGACGAATCTGGAGCATCGCAAGCGGATCTATGCCGAGGCGCTCAAGATCATGACGCAGGATGCGATGCTGATCCCGCTGGGGACGCCGGTGAACTACGCGGCCACCCTGAGCACTGTCAGGGGATTCCGCCAACTCTACGCGATCGACACGTACGACTTCCGCAGCACAACGAAGTAACCATGCCGCTCGTCATCAGGCGGCTGCTCGCGGTGGCGCCCACGGTCCTCGTGGTCGCCACCGTCACATTTATCGCCCTGCAGGTCATCCCGGGGGATATTGCGCAGATCATGCTGGGCACGGACGCCCGGCCGGAGGACGTGGCCCGCCTGCGGCAGGAGTTCGGCCTGGACCGGCCGGTGATCGTCCGGTACGCGGAGTGGCTGGGCAACCTTGTGCGGGGCAACTTAGGAACGTCGATCAGTTACCACGAGCCTGTTGCCCACTTGATTGCCCAACGCCTGCCGGTTACGATCTCGGTCGCCTTCAGCGCGATGCTCATTGCGATCGTGATCTCGCTGCCGCTCGGCGTCATCGCGGCGCGCCAGGCGTGGTCACCGGTGGACCTGACGGTACTCGCCGGATCGCAACTCGGCCTGGCGGTGCCGACCTTCTGGATGGGTATCTTGCTGCTGCTGGGGTTCGCGGCGGCGCTCCCGATCTTTCCGCTGCAGGGCTACGTTGCGCTTGCCAGCAACCCGCTCGAGTGGGGCCGCCATCTCGTGCTGCCGGCGGTGGCGCTGGGCGCCGAGCGGACGGCGGCGTTGGTCCGGCTGGTGCGCGCGTCCGTACTGGACGAACTAAACCGTGATTACGTGCGCACCGCCCGCGGCAAAGGGCTGGCCGGCGCCTTCGTCCTGCGCCGCCACGTGCTGCGTAATGCGCTGGTCCCGGTGCTCACCGTGGCCAGCCTGCAGTTGGGCTACCTGCTGGGCGGCACGATCATCATCGAGCAGGTCTTTGGCCTGCCCGGGTTGGGGCGTCTGCTCCTGCAGGGCATCTACTCCCGCGACCTCGTCGTCGTGCAGGGCGCCGTGGTCGTGATCGCGGTGATGTTCGCGTTGCTCAACCTGTCCGTCGATCTGCTGTACGCGCGCGTGGATCCGCGCATCACCTACGACTGATGAACTTCACGTCATGGCGCTGACTGAACAGCATCCCTGGCGGGCCATGCCGGCGGCGCCCGTGGTGGTGCCCCCGCGGCGGCGGCGGGCGAATCTGCCGCTGATCATCGGGGGCACGCTGGTCTGCCTCATCGCGGGGTTCTCTATCCTGGCACCGGTGCTCACGTCCTATGACCCGGCGGCGATTGATCCTGCGCACCGCCTTACCCCGCCCGGCCCCGGGCATCTGCTGGGCACCGATCGCCTGGGCCGTGATGTCCTCACCCGCATCCTCTATGGGGGGCGGATCGCGGTGGCGGTCGGGTTGGTGGCCGTGGTCATCGGCGCGGGCGGCGGTGTGACGATCGGTCTCATGTCGGGCTACCGGGCGGGGCGGCTCGATGCGCTCCTCATGCGCGTCGTGGACGGCCTGATGGCCTTTCCCGCGCTCCTGCTGGCGATCATGGTGGTCGCGGCGCTCGGGCCGGGTCATATCCAGACCATGGCCGCGATCGGGGTGGTTCTGATCCCGGTCTTCGCGCGCCTGGCCCGCGCGCAGACGCTGGCGGTCCGCGGGCAGGAGTTCGTGCTGGCGGCCAGGGCGCTCGGCGCGAAAGACACATCGATCGTCCTCTCACACATCCTGCCCAATATCGCGGGGCCGTTGCTCATTCAGAGCACCGTCGCGTTCTCCGGTGCGGTGCTGGCCGAGGCGTCGCTGAGTTACCTCGGGTTGGGCACGCAGCCGCCGACGCCGAGTTGGGGTGGCATGCTGCAGGAAGCCCGCGACGTGCTCTTCGTGGGACCGTGGATGGCGATCTGGCCGGGCGTGGCGATCGCGGCCGCGGTGCTGGGCTGGAACCTGCTGGGAGACGGCCTGCGCGATTTGCTCGATCCGCGGCTGCGGCACGGCGCCACGTGATGCCGAACGCGCTCGATCCCCTGGCCCGACGGGCGGCCGACGCCGTGGACGCAGACGCGCTCGTCCGCCTGACGCGCGATCTCGTCAGCATCCCAAGCGTCTATCGGCCTGGATATCCTGACGGCAACGAGAACCGGGTGGCGGCGTTCCTGGCCGCGTATCTCGGCGACCTAGGGCTCGACGTGTCCACACATGATGCAGCCGACCGGCGTCCAAACGTGGTCGCCGACTGGAACAGCGGCCGCGGAGGCCGCGGCCTGATCCTCGAAGGGCACACCGATGTCGTCACCGAGGGCGACCCCGGCGAGTGGTCGTATCCGCCCTTCGATGCGGTCATGGCGAACGGCCGCATTTATGGCCGCGGCTCCGCAGACATGAAGGGTGGACTGGCGGCGGCGATCATCGCCCTGGATGCGGTCCGCCGCGCGGCGCCCGACCTGCCCGGCCGCATCCGGATCGCCGCGGTCGTCGACGAAGAGGCCATGATGCTCGGGATCAAGGCTTTCATTCGCCAGGGGGGCGCGCAGGGCTTCGACGCGGCGATCGTCTGCGAGCCCGAGGAGAACGAGATCTGCCTGTACCAGAAGGGCGCAATACGGGTGCTGGCGACGTTCAGAGGCAAGATGGCGCACGGCGCGATGCCCTATGCCGGCGTCAACCCGATCCCGTGGGCCGCGCAATTCGTGACCGGCCTGGCAGAAGAAGAAGCCCGGCAGCAGCAGCAGCACGGACGCCACCGGCTTTTGGGCCTGCCCCATATCACGCCCACCACCGTCCGCGCGCCTGTCCACGGAGAGCCGCAGTTCAACGTGATCGCGGGCGACGTTCAGGTGACGGTTGACGTGCGCACAATCCCGGGTCAGGAGCACGCGGCGATCCGGCAGGCCATTGAGCGCGTCGCTGAAGGCGTGCGTGCCGCCGACCCGCGCGCCGACATCTCGATTGAACTGGTCGAAGACCGGCCGTGGACAGAGACGCCGCCCGCAGATCCCCTCGTTCGCGCCGTGGAGCGCGGCTGTGAAACGGCGCTTGGACGCGCCCCGCGCTACGGCGGCGTGCCGGGTTCGACCGACGGAACGTTCCTGCACGCGTGGGCCGGGATTCCCATCGTGACCATCGGTCCGGGCAACCGGGAGATCCCCCACCAGGTGGACGAATACGTGGAGGTAGCGGCACTGGTGGAGTCCGCGCGCCTGTACGCGGCGGCGATCGTTTACTTCCTCGGTGAATGAATGGCGTCACAATGAGAAACGAACGATCGGCGAGGAGGCATCATCGTGGTAAACCATGAGCGGATGTTCCGGCTTGACGGGCGCGTCGCCGTGGTGGTTGGCGCAGGCTCGGGGATCGGGGCAGCGGCGGCTGCGGGCCTGGCGGCCCACGGCGCGCATACCGTGTGCGCCGACGTCAACCTTGACAACGCCCGTGCCACCGCGGAGACGATCACACGCGCAGGGCGCAGCGCCGAGGCGTCGCGGGTGGACATCACTGATCCCGCCAGCGTGAACGATCTCATCCGAACCGTCGTTGCGGAGCGTCGCACGCTCGACGTCCTGGTCACAACCCCGAGCGTCAACGTGCGCAAGCCCGTCTTGTCCTACACGGATGAGGAGTTCGATCGCGTCATCGGCCTGAACCTCAAGGGCTCGTTCCGGCTGCTGCGGGCCGCCGGGGCGGTCATGGCCCGGCAGGGTCGCGGCAGCATCATCGTATTCTCGTCCATCCGGTCACAGGTCGTGGAACCGGGCCAGGGGATCTACGCGGCCACGAAGGCCGGGCTCGTGCAGATGGCGCGGGCCCTGGCGGCGGAGTTGGGACCGCAGGGGGTGCGCGTCAACGCGATCGCCCCCGGTGTCGTGGACACGCCCCTCACGCGCCCGATCAAAGACCGTCCTGAATGGTATGCGGCCTACGCCGCGAAGTCGGCGCTGGGCCGGTGGGCCTCGGCCGATGAGATGGCGGGACCGGTGGTCTTCCTGGCGTCGGACGCCAGTAGCTTCGTCACCGGCGCAGTGCTGTTCATCGACGGCGGGTGGACCGCGGTGGACGGGCGGTTCACTCCACCTCTGTGAAGACAGCCTAGCCGCGCTGGTTGGACGGGGCTGCGGCCGCGTCGGAACGGGTTGGGCTTCCTGACCGGTCTACGCATGGCGGGTGGAGCGGTCGGGGTCCGAAGTCTGCGAGACGAGGCTCGTGCCCCGGTACCTTTAAGTGCGCGAACGCTCCACCCAGCGCTCTTGGGTAGTTGAAGTCAGTAAGTGGAACACGTCTTCCCGCTCTGGCACCAGATCTCGCCATCGAGCAGGAATCCGGCGGCGACACCGTAATCGTACACGTCCACTGTGATAACGTTAGAGCTCTGACCGACTATGGCATTGGTGACATCGTAGGTTTGGTACTGCCGCCAGTCGGCCGTCGGGAGAAAGCGCCGGTAGACCTCGTCGAACGTCGCGCCGATGTTGAAGCCGTTCACGCGCAACACGTAGCCGTTATCGGCTGTGATCCGGATGATCGCGCGCTCCACGTTGTAGCGGGGTGTGCCCGGCCCGAGCTGCCGCTCGAAACGGAGGACCGTCCAGCGGTTGGGATCACGAACCGGTCCGGTGTTGAAGTCGCCTGCGTAGACCCACAGTGCCCTCGTTCCGGGAATCACGGATCCCCACGGCGGGCCGGAAGCAGCCCGGGTGACCAGCGCCAGGGTCGGGACGCCGCTGCTCCAGGGTTTCCAATTCTGGTCCGAGAGGATCTGCACGCACTGGCCAACCGGGCCGGTGTTCGGGCACGTGTTGGCGAAGCTCGCCGACACGCCGCGCGTGGGTGGGAGCAGGACCACCAGCAATATCAGGGCTGCAGCAACGTACGCGCAGAAGAGCGCCTGAATTGTCCGCATGTATAGAGGTCACCTCCCCGTACCCAGGGTCTGCCCAGGACACAGGAGGCCTAGACGGGTCCGGCTCCCTCAGATACCGGTGCAATTGGAGAGGGACGGGATTAGGGCTCCAGGACCACGTGGCGAATCTCCCGGCGCAGGCGGGTGTACGCGATGTGCACCTGGCCAGCCTCGTCGGTCACCACCGCGGGATACGAGTACTCGCCCGGCTCGCGGTCCAGGGTCAGGATGTCATGCCACGACGCGCCCGCGTCCATGCTCTCGGACAGGCACAGCGGATAGCGCAAGTCGAACTCAATCGGATCGCGGCCCCGGTCGGTATCGTTGTAGCACAGCCAGAGGCGGCCGTCGCGCAGCCGGACCATATCGATCCCGGCGTTCGGATTGCGCAGCGCCGTCGCCCTGAGTCCCTGCCAGGTCGTGCCGCCGTCTTGACTCTCCACCTGCCAGATCCGCCCGGCCATGGTGCGCATCAGCATCAGAAGATGCCCCGGCGTGACCTCAGCCACTGTGCCCTGGATCATCGGCACGCCGCTGCCCGCGCCGATGGCCAGGTCGTCGAAGCGCCACTTCGCCTCAGGCCGGGCAAGATCGTGGCGCGTGAGATCCAGCCGGGCGAACCCCACCCGCCAGCGAATCTCGTCGTACACCGGGAGCATCAGTTCGTCGCCGAGGCGCAGCGGCTTGTTCTTGGTGAGCACGCCCTCGCGCTGCAGCAGCCACAATTCAGGTCCCCACGTCTCGCCGCCGTCGAGTGAAATCCGCGCGCAGGGCCGGCCCCCGGTACACCACTCCCCCCAGACCCGGAAGTACGCCAGCCAGAGGACGCCCGGAGCGCCTGCGAACAACACCGGATTCCCACAGGGATGGCCGCCGGGCGGCGCGACCAGCCGGGGCGGATCCCAGGCTGCAGCGCCGGTCCGGAGACGGGCCACGTAGATCGCGGAGTCGGGCAGCCCTTCTTCGGTACCTCCAAACCAGGCTCCGAGCACATCGCCTCCCGGACGCGGCAGGAGCGTCGGGCCGTGGCAGAATGCGGTCGGCAGCGGATTCGTTGCGGCGTACTGCGCGACGGTGCGCACCATCACCCTTTTAGCCCAGTGGTCGAAATTCCCCGGACGAAATAGCGCTGCAGGAGGAAGAAGACCAGTAGCGCTGGCAGCGTCGCCATCGTGGCAGAAGCCAGCGCCGGACCGTAGGCGGGAGCCGAGCCGCTGGCCCCGGCATGGGAGCCCATGTACTGCGCGATCCCGACCGGGAGCGTCCGCACGCGGTCCGAGTTGATGGCGATGAGGGGCCACAGCAGACTGTTCCAGGACGAGACGAAGGTCAAGGCGGCAACGGCCGCCAGCGCCGGTCCGGAGACCGGCATGACGACCGACCACCAGATGCGCGCCTCCGCCGCGCCGTCGATGCGCGCGGCCTCTTCGAGTTCCGGCGGGAAGCCCATGAAGAACTGGCGCATCAGCAGCACTCCTGTGATGTTCGACGTCACAGGGAGGATGAGGGCCGTGAAGCTGTCGAGGAGGTGGAACTCCGCAAACAAGAGGAACAGGGGGATCACCGTCACCTGGATTGGCACCAGGAGCATGGAGATGATGAGCGCGAACAGCAGGTCGCTGCCGCGGGAACGGAGGCGGGCCAGGGCATACCCCGCCAGGGCGTCGACCACCACGACCAGGCCCGTCCCGGCGACGGCGACGATGATGCTGTTCAGCGTCCAGCGTCCGAACTTGAAACGGCGCAGCACGGACGCGTAGTTCTCAGTCGTGGGCTTCGCCGGGAGCCAGCGGGGTGGATAGCTGAGGATCTGCCCCTCGGGCTTCAGCGAGGTGGACGCCATCCAGATGAGCGGCAGGATGGCCGCCATCACGGCGCCAATGATGGCCAGGTACAGCACGGCGCGAACCAGCGTGCGCGTCATACGGCGGCCTCCGGGCGGAAGAGCCGCTGCACACCGAGCGTGATCAACAGCAGTGCCACGAAGGTCGCGTACGCCACGGCCGCCCCATAGCCGAGGTTGTACGTTTGAAAGGCCTGATAATACATGTACTGCACGAGCGTGAGCGTCGCGGTGCCCGGCCCGCCGGCGGTCATGACGTAGATCTGATCAAACACCTGACCGGTATTGATCATCGTGAGGATCACGACCGCATAGGTGGTCGGCGCCAGCAGAGGCAAGGTGATGTAGCGGAAGCGCTGCCAGAACGTCGCACCGTCGATAATCCCCGCCTCTTGCAGCTCCGTCGGGACCTCCTGTAGCCCTGCCAGGTAGATGACCATGTTATAGCCGACTGTCCACCAAACCGTCGTGAGCGCAATCGCCGCAAGCGCCACATGCTCGTTGGTCAGCCAGGCGATGGACGGAAGGCCCACCAGTCCCAGGTAGTAGTTGACGATGCCGAAGTTCGTGTCGTACAGCCAGTTCCAGAGCACGCCGACGACCGCCGACATCACCGCATACGGGGCGAAGATGAGCACGCGCGCCAGATGCCGGCCTCGAAGCGGCTGATCGAGCAACACCGCGAGCGCCAGCCCGCCCAGGATGAGTGTGGGTGCGGCCATCGCGGTGAACGCCAGCGTGTTCTTCACCGAGACCCAAAACAGCGGGTCGTGCCACAGCGCCCGGTAGTTGGCCGCGCCGATCCACCGCGGCGACCCGAACAGACTCCATCGTGTCAGGCTGATCAGCCATCCAACCACAATCGGCCCAAAGCGAAACAAGGTGAAGACGATGAGGTACGGGAGGAGGAACAGATGACGGGTCGTCGCGGCGTGGTCGCCAGCACGTTGCATAGAAACATGCGGGACGGCCGGGCGGGCGGTGTTCGCCATAGGAGCGGTGGGGGCGGGCGCTCCGCCCGCCCCCCCCACACCGTCACGGCATTGAGAGTACGCCTTCGATCCGCTGGCGCAACTGGCGAGTCACCGTCGCCGGATCCTCGTTTCGCAACGTCGCCGCCTGTGCCGCCTGAACGATGGGGCTGGGCGCGGCCGCAGAGAAGACCTGCGCCGACCTCACGATGTTGGGGAGAATCACCCGTACGGCAGCATCGACACGAACGCGGGCCGTCCTTTCATGCGGCGGAACCGGTCGGTCTCGGCAGCCAGGCGATAGACGGGGATATTG
>JBGPLF010000001.1:0-52911 GCA_041486265.1 bacterium | reverse complement strand
GGCCGCGATCATCGTGATGGCCGGCGCAATCCAGTAGACGAGGACGTCGGCGCTGGCGGGCATGAAGCTTTCCTTGAAGATGAGCTTCAGGCCGTCGGCCAGGGGTTGGAGGAGGCCACCGGGACCCACCCGGTTGGGCCCGTAGCGCAGTTGGAAGCGGGCAATCAGCCGCCGCTCGAGCAGGGTCATGTACATGCAGGCCGTCAGCAGCATGGCCAGCATGATGGCGCTCTTGACCGCCGCGCCCAGCAGCAGCCCCGTCATGGCCGGGCCCCCTGCGCGGCGCCCGGAGAGCCGGCGGTCACAACCCGCCTCCCGCCGCGGCGAGCACGAGCGGACGAACTTCGACCTCGATGAAGGCATGGGGCCAGCGGAGCAGGGCGTTGATTGCTACGCCCTCATAGCCGCGAGGCACGAGCACCTGACCGGGCACGGTGACGTCACTCAGCCGCGCCTGCAGGACGGCCGAGCCGTGCGCGGTGACCAGTTCGACCAGACGGCGGTCGAGGATGCCGAGACGGCCCGCGTCGTCGGGATGCACCAGGCAGTGGGGCGCACCGGCCAGGTCTGCCACACCCCGGCACCGCCCGGTCATGCTGCCGTGGGCAAAGAGATGATCGACCGGCACCAGCAGCAGGGCGGGCGATTCGCCACGCGGGGAACCCTCTTGCCCCACGGCGCCATCGGCGCGGCGGGATGCTGCGGAGACTGTCTCGGCGACGGCTGGAACAGGCTCAACCGCCGCAGGGACAGGCCGGATGGACGAGATAGCCCCGACCGCTAGATCAGGCAGCATTCGACGCATCTCGTTGAGCAGATCTTCACCTGTCGCGTAGGTCATCGTCGTCCCCAGGCGCGCGGCCAGGAGGGCGAAAATCTCACGGTCCGCCCGGGCATGCCCCGGCCCGGCCACGGCTCCGTGCAGCGGAAGCGTCCGGCCTTCCAGGTTGGTCGTGGTGCCGTCCTTCTCGGGCAGCACCAGAGCGGGCAGGACCACGTCGGCCGCCTGCGCCGTTGCTGAGAAGAACGCGTCGTGCACGACGAGGAACCCTGCGCCGCGGCGGGCGGCGGCCCAGGCGGCATGATCGGTGACCGCGGTGGCCGGATCGCTGCCGGCCACGTAGAGCACATCGATCTCTCCGGCGGCGGCTCTTCTCAGGATCTCCGGTGCAGCCCACCCGCCTTCGCCCGGTGTCAGCCCGAACTGCTGCGCGCCGATGTCGTTGCCGCGCCCGCGGGCGACGTGCAGCATGCCGTTCGTGGGAGCGGCCATGCGGCTGGCTGCCCGCAGGAGCGCCCGACCACCAGGCGCGTCCAGCGCCGCCCGTCCCAGAAAGATGTGTACGCGCTCGCCCGCGGCAATCGCCGCAGCCATCGGCGGAGCCTCGGCGCCGGCCTTGACGACCGCCGCTTCGAGTTCCTCGACGGCGGCCGCCAGGCAATCGTAGCGGACGACCAGTTCATGCCTGGCGTGCCGGCGGATCTCCAGATGCTTAGCGTGCACCGCGATGAGCGTGGCCCCGCGATCGACAGCCTGCTTGATCCGGAGCCAGAGGACCGGGTACTCCTCGGTGAGGTCGCAGCCGATCAGAACGAACACGTCGCCGCGGCTGATCTCGTCGATCGATGAGCGCAGACCCCATGGGACCTCCAGGCTGGCGCTGCCGGGAGGCGCGTCGACCCGGTGGTCGAGGTGCGGCGTCCCAATGACATCCCTGAAAAAACGCGAGGCGATGAACGCGTCTTCATTGGAGAGCCGCCGGCCGCCCAGGAAGGCGACCCGGCCGCGCCCGCGCTCCCGGGAGGCCCGCAATCGGGTGGCGACCAGACCGACCGCTTCCTCCCACGTGGCTTCTTCGAGCCGGCCGTTGCGGCGAACCAGCGGGGCGGTCAATCGGTCCTTTGCCCCGACGTAGTCGTGCCCGAAGAACCCCAAATCACAGAGCCAGATGTCGTTGATCGCCCGCTCCTCGCGCGCCCGCGTGCGCAGAATCTCGCCCCCGCGCACATCGTGCCAGATCGCGCATCCCAGCCCGCAGTGGGTGCAGGTCGACGCGACGGGCTGGTTGTCCCACGGGCGCGCGCGAAACCGGTACGACCGGCTGGTCAGCGCGCCCACCGGGCAGATCGCGATCGTGTTGCCGATGAACTTGGACTCGACCGGCAGCGTGAACGGCGTATTGATCTCGCTGGTGAAGCCGCGCTCGAAGCCCTTGAGGGCGTCGTCACCCGCGATGATCTCGCCGAAGCGCACGCAGCGCCAGCAGAGGATGCACCGCTCCCGATCAAGCGCCAGGATCGGGCCGAGCGAGACCGGCTTGGCGAAATCGCGCTTGGGTTCGATGAACCGGCTGCGGCCCGGACCCCACCGATAGGTCTGGTCTTGGAGAGGGCACTCGCCGCCCTTGTCGCAGATGGGGCAGTCGAGCGGGTGATTGATGAGCAGAAACTCGAGGATGGCTTCCTGACCCGCCTTCACTTCCGGACCGATGGTGTCCACCACCATGCCGTCGCCGGCAGACAGCGTGCACGACGTCTGCAGCTTGGGCATCTTCTCCACACCGACGAAGCACATGCGGCAGGCGCCCAGTGGCGGCATCCGATCGTGGTAACAGAACACGGGGATCTCGATCCCGGCCGATCGGGCCGCCTGGTACACGGTGGTGCCCTTGGGCACCGTCATGATCCGGCCGTCGATGGTCAGCGTGACCATCTCGGCTTTGATCTCAGTGGCCATGGGTCATCGCTGGATTGATGCGCCGTTCGTATTCGGTGCGGAACTGGTGCAGCGAGGCCACCAGGCTGGGCGGTACGCTCTCGCCGAGCGGGCAAAAGCAGGTGCCGGTCATCCCCCTGGCGATGCTTTCCAACAACGTCAGATCCTCCATGCGGCCGCGGCCATGCAAAATCCGCTCGAAGATCTGCGTGATCCAGACCGTTCCCTCCCGGCAGGGCGTGCACTTGCCGCACGACTCTTCGCGGTAGAACTCCACGGTGCGGGCGATGACCTCCACCATGTCGGCGCTGTCGTCCATCACGATCACCGCCGCTGAGCCCAGCATGGACCCCGCCCGGTGCAGGCTGTCGTAATCCATCTTCACGTCCAGGTCGGCCTCGGTCAGGATCATCGATGACGACCCGCCGGGAAACGCCGCCTTGAACCGCCGGCCCGGCCGCAGTCCCCCGGCATACGCGAAGATCAGCGACCGCAGCGTCACCCCCAGCGGCGCCTCGTAGACGCCGGGATTCACGACGCTGCCGCTCACCGAGAACAACGCCGGCGGGCCGTAGGATTTGTAGCGGTCCGCCCCCAGGGTCAGAACGACGGGGACATGGCACAGCGTCTCGACGTTGTTGAGCAGCGTCGGCTTCTGGTAGAGTCCCGCCTGCGCCGGGAACGGCGGCCGCAGTCGCGGGAGCGCGCGGCGCCCCTCCAGGGATTCAAGCAGCGCCGACTCCTCACCGGCGATGTACGCGCCGGCGCCGGAGTGCACGACGATCTCCACCGAATGGTCGCTGCCGAAGACGCGGTCACCGACGAAGCCCGCGGCGCGGGCCTGGGCGAGCGCCGCGTCCAGCAGGCGTCGGCCGTGATAAAACTCCTTGCGCAGGTAGACATAGGCTTTCCGCGCGCCGATCGTCATCGCGGCGATGAGGATCCCCTCGATGAGCAAGTGCGCGCAGCCCTCGATGAGCGTTCGGTCTTTGAATGTACCGGGCTCCCCTTCGTCGGCGTTGACCACGACATACTTGACCGGCGCCCGGCGCGGGATAAACTTCCACTTCTGGCCGGCCGGGAAGCCCGCCCCGCCTTTGCCGCGAAGGCCAGAGGCCGCAATGATCTCGATCACCTGATCCTGCGTCCATTCCCCCGCGGCCACGCGGCGAGCGGCCTCATAGCCGCCGGCGCGGCGGTAGATCTCCAGGTCCTGCATTCCCTCGGTTCGAGCCCACCGGAGGATGATCGAGTCAGACATTGGCGTCCCGCCCTGCGGCCTCTGGGTGCTCATGGGCGGACTCAGCGATATTGCTCCAGCGCACGCTCGACGGACTCGGGCGTCACTTTGGGCCACCGGTCCTGATCCACTAACATCACCGGCGCCTCTTCGCACGCCGCCAGGCACTCGACCGCGCGCACCGTGAAGCGACCGTCGGCCGTGGTGTGTCCAGGGGTGACGCCCAGGCGATCCTGCAACTGCTGCACGACCGCCTGACAGCCGTTCAGCATGCACGAGATGTTCGTACAGACCTGCACCACGTGGCGACCGACCGGCTCGAGGTAGAGCAGGCTATAGAAGGTCGCGACCGACGTCACCTCGCTCACCGGGAGATCAAGGGCGTCAGCCACCGCGGCCAGTGCGGCCGGCGGGAGATAGCCTGCCTCCTGCTGCGCGACGAATAGCGCCGGAAGCAGGGCCGATTGGCGGTGTTCGTAGAGCGCGGCCAGGCGGCGGATCTCGTCGCGGGCGGCCTCGCTCAGCGCCGGCGCGCCGGCGGGGTCGGTTGTGGTCAACGGTCAACGTCTCCCAACACGATGTCGATGCTGGCCACGGCGACGACGACGTCGGAGATGTACCCCTTGTAGACCATCACCGGCAGCGCCTGCAGGTTGTTGAACGACCCCGACCTCACCCTGACACGCACCGGCCGGTTGCTCCCATCACTGACCACATAGTAGCCCTTTTCGCCGCGCGGGGCCTCCACCGCGGCATAGACCTCCCCAACCGGAGGATGCAGGCCTTCGCTTACGAGCTTGAACTGGTGGATGACCGCTTCCATGCTGCGGACGAGTTCGGCGCGGGGGGGCAGCGCGACCTTGCGGTCATCAACGAGGACGGGACCGCCCGGCAGTCGGTCGAGCGCCTGCTGAATGATGCGGCGGCTCTGCCGCATCTCCTCCATGCGCACCAGGTAGCGATCGAACGCGTCACCGTTCTTCCCCAGCGGGACGTCGAACTCGTACTGGTCGTACCCGCTGTACGGGAACGTCTTGCGGACGTCGTAGTTCACCCCGGATCCACGGCCGATCGGCCCGGTGCAGCCGTACCGCAGCGCGTCGTCCTTCGTGAGCAGCGCGATCCCCTCGGTGCGCTTCCGCCAGATCAGATTGTCGGTCAACAAACGGTCGGACTCGTCGAGCCGCCCGGGAAGGTGATCGATGAACCGGCGGACACGTGCCTCGAACCCATCGGGCATGTCCCACTGCAGGCCGCCGATGCGGACGTAGCCGTGCATCATGCGCTGGCCGGTGACCATCTCCAGAATGTCGAGGATCTCCTCCCGGTCCTGGAAGGTGTACAGAAACAGGCTGCTGACATTGAGATCCAGGGCGCTCGATCCCAGCCAGAGCAGATGGCTTGCGATGCGTGACAACTCCGAGAGGATGACGCGCGCGACCTCAGCCCGCGGCGGCGGCGTGATCCCCAGCAGCTTTTCAACCGCGAGACAGTACGCCGTCTCTTCGATGAACGTCGCCAGGTACTCGATACGTGCCGGGAAGACGATGTTCTGATGGTAGGTGCGGTTCTCCATCTCCTTCTCGAACCCGGTGTGAAGGTACCCGATGACCGGTGTGGTCCCCATGATGACCTCGCCCTCAAGTTCGAGGACGAGGCGCAGCACTCCATGGGTCGATGGGTGCTGCGGCCCCATGTTGATCGTCAGGGTCTCGGTTCGCGCCTCGGGGGTGGTAATTTCGGTTTCCATCGCGTAGCGGGCAAACCTTCGGGGCCGCCTAGGGGCGCGGCGGCGTCTTGGGAATGATCGCGCCCGGTATCCTCGGCACGTGATTGATGAACTGGACCGGCTCTTCCGTCAACGGGAAGTCCTTCCGCAGAGGATGACCTCCCCAATCGTCGGGCAACAGGATGCGCGTCAGGTTCGGATGCCCCTCGAACCGGATGCCGAACAGATCGTACACCTCCCGCTCGAGCCAGTTCGCAGCAGGCCACAGCGCAGTCGCGCTCGCAATGGACGGCGTGTCGCCGGCCAGGCGCGCCTTGACGCGCACACGCACGGGCGGCGCGTAGCCGGTGAGCAGGTAGACCACCTCAAAACGGGGCTCGGCCGGAAACCGGTCTACGGCGGTGAGATCGGTCAGCACCGGCGTACCATCCGGCGCATCACGGAAGGTTCGCAGGACGTCGATGATCTGCTCCGCTGGTGCGATGACGGTCGTCTCGTCACGAAATTCGACGAGTTGCAAGTCGGTCTCCGCAAGGCGGCCCCGCACCTGCGCGGCCAACTCCGCGGCGCGGCTCACCGGCGGCCTGCGGTCCGCGTGATCTTCTCCTGCAGTTTCATGAACCCGTACAACAGCGCCTCGGGACGCGGCGGGCAGCCGGCCACGTACACATCCACAGGGACGATCTTGTCCACGCCCTGGACCAGCGCGTAGTTGTTGAAGACCCCGCCGCAGGACGCACAGTCGCCCATTGCGATGACCCACTTGGGCTCGAGCATCTGATCGTAGATGTGCCGCAACACCGGCGCCATCTTCTGCGAAACGCGGCCCGACACGATCAGGAGATCGGCCTGGCGCGGCGAGGCGCGGAACAACTCGCTGCCGAAGCGCGCCATGTCGAACCGGGCGGCCGCGGCGCCCATCATCTCGATCGCGCAGCAGGCCAGGCCGAACTGCGCAGGCCAGATGCTCCCCCTCCGGGCCCACGCGACCATGCGGTCTACGGTTGTGGTCAGCACGCGCTTCTCGAACTGGGCCGCCTCGCCGTCGGCCGCCGCACGCTCAGCCGCGGGCCCGGCTACTGCCATTCCAGGGCCCCCCGCTTCCACGCGTAGATCAGGCCCACGCCCAGCACACCGATGAACACCAGCATCTCGGCCAGGCCGAAGGTCCCGAGCCGCCGGTAGATCACCGCCCAGGGGAACAGGAACACCGTCTCGATATCAAAAAGGATGAAGAGCATCGCGATCACGTAGTACCGGATCGGGATGCGCTCGCGGGCCGAACCGATAGCCCACACACCCGACTCGTAGGGCTCCTGTTTGGCCAGGCTGGGCTTGCTGCCGCCGAGCAACGCGTGGGCGGCGAGGAGGGCGACGGTGAGGCCGACAACGAGTGCGAAGTGCACAAACACAGGGAGGTAATCAACCACTGGGGTCATCGTCAGAGGCGCGAAGCCTGATCCTGTCTGCGTCGCAGGCTCTTGAACATCATCGCAGAGCCCCCCAGGGGTGTCAACCGCGCGGGGGTCACGCCCTGGGCATCATCGCGCGCCGGATCGACGTGAGCACTCGCGGCAGCACCTCGAGCACGCGATCGATCTCACCGGCGGTAGTCCAGCGGCCGAGCGAGAATCGCAAGGTGCCGGCCGCGAGGTCCGCCGGAAGGCCGAGCGCCGCGATGACGTGCGACGGCTCCAGGCTGCCTGAGGTACACGCCGATCCGCTCGACGCGGCAATCCCCTCCAGGTCGAGTCCCAGCAGCAGCGATTCGCTGTCGGCATAGGCAAAAGATACGTTGACGATGCCGGGCAGGCGTATGGTCGGGTGCCCGTTGAGGTGCGCGCCGTCGATCGCGCCCAGCCCGCCGGCCAACCGATCACGCAGCGCGCGCAGGCGTGTGGCCTCTTCGGCCATGCCCTCGAACGCCAGGCGGGCTGTTTCACCGAACCCGACGATGCCCGGAACGTTCTCGGTGCCGCCCCGGCGGCCTCGCTCCTGGCTGCCGCCGTGCAGAAGCGGCTCGATCTTCACGCCCGTGCGGACGTAGAGCGCGCCGATCCCCTTGGGCCCGTACCGTTTGTGTGCCGAGAGCGAGAGCAGGTCCACGTTGAGCTGCCGGACATCCACCGGCACAATCCCAGCGCTCTGCGTCGCATCGGTATGGAAGAGGACGCCGCGCTCGCGCGCGATGGCCCCGATCTCGGCGACGGGACCAAGGGTGCCGGTCTCGTTGTTGCCGTGCATGATCGAGATGAGGACCGTCTCGGGCCGGATCGCGCGCCGCACCGCGTCGGGATCGACGAGGCCGTAGCGATCCACCGGCAACACCGTCAGGGCGATGCCGCGGTCTGCCAGGGCGCGGCACGGTTCGAGCACCGCGTGGTGCTCCGTCGCCGTGGTGATGATGTGCCCGTCCGTCAGGCCGCGCGCATGCACCACACCAAAGATCGCCGCGTTGTTGGATTCGGTGGCGCCGGCCGTAAAGACGATCTCTTTCGCCTCGGCGCCGATCAGCCGGGCCACTGCTGACCGCGCGGCATCAACCGCCGCCCGGGAGCTCTGGCCGAACTGATGCACGCTGCCCGCGTTCCCGAAATGCTCGGTGAAGTACGGCTGCATGGCGGCGAACACGCGGGGATCGACCGGCGTGGTCGCCGCATAATCGAGGTAGATGTCGCGCGAAGCGCCGCCCGGCGTGGTCGCAACCATACTCCCGCCATTATACTGCTTCAGGCCTGCCAGCCCCGCCGGTCTGCCGCGTGGTACACTTCGAGCAGTGTATGAACGGCAGAGGCCGGACTGCCGGCATGCTCGACGGACCCGCAAAGGGGGCGGTTCGCATGCGGCGGTTTCTCTGGTTCTTCTGCCACGGCCTCGCGGTTGCGCTGCTGGGAGTTGCCGGTTTTGGCGGTGCAGCGCGGACCGGTCCGGCCTCCCTCGCGGCGCCGCACCGCCTCATCGTTCTGCAGAGCGTGGTCACCGGGCTGACCGCGCCAGTTTATGTCGCCCAGCCGGCGGATGGTTCGGGACGGCTCTTCATCGTCGAACAGGCCGGTGTGATCCGGATCTTCCGTCCCGGCGTCGGCCTGCTCTCCACGCCGTTCCTCGACATCAGGAGCCGGGTCGCGTCGGGCAGTGAAGAGGGACTGCTCAGCGTCGCCTTCCATCCGAACTACGCCAGCAACGGACGATTCTTTGTGAACTACACGTCGCCGACAGGCGGTCTGCACTCGGTTATCGCAGAGTACCATGTGTCGGCGGGCAACCCAGACATCGCCGACACAACCGAGACTGTGCTCTTGACCGTCGCGCAGCCGTTCACTAATCACAACGGCGGACTCAATCTCTTCGGCCCCGACGGCATGCTCTACATCGGGTTCGGCGACGGCGGCGGCGCAGGCGACCCGCAGGGCAACGGGCAGCGGCTGAGCACGCTGCTCGGCAAGATCCTCCGGATCGACGTCAACTCCGGGTCGCCGTATGCCGTCCCTCTTGACAATCCTTTCGTCCACACTCCAGGGGCGCGCGGGGAGATCTGGGCCTACGGCCTCCGGAATCCCTGGCGGTTCTCGTTCGATCGATCCACCGGCCAGATGTACATCGCCGACGTGGGTCAGGATTCGTGGGAGGAAATCGATCTCGGCGGGCCGGGGAGGAACTACGGCTGGAACATCATGGAAGGCACCCACTGTTACCCTCCGGGGGCCTCGTGCAGCATCGCAGGGCTGACACTTCCAGTCACCGAGTACGATCATTCGGTAGGATGTGCCGTGACCGGCGGCTATGTGTATCGGGGCAGCCGGTTGCCCGAGCTTGTTGGCCGGTATCTGTTCGGCGACTATTGCAGCGGACGGATCTGGTCGTTCGCGGGATCCATGCTGACCAGATGGACGCAGGCACTGGTACTGCAGACCGGGCTCAATATCAGCTCGTTCGGCGAGGACCAGAATGGGGAGCTCTATATCATTGATTTGAGCGGCGGCGTCTACACGCTGTCGGCCACCGGCGCCAGCCCGCTCCCACGGTGACGCGGTGACCTGAGTCAGGCCGGCTGCGTGGCGGGTGTCGCCGGCGCGGCGGTGCGGTGCCGGTCGATCCAGTACGCCCACAGGACGAAGAGCCACTGTCCCACCCCGGCGATCGCTATTGCCCGATCGCTCGACGGGACCGGGCCAAATACACTCCCTACGTACAGAAACAGCAGCAGCGCCACGAAGGCCCAGAGGGCGTACTGTCCAGCGCCGTCCGTCGCGCGTGTCGTGCGGACGTAGAGGATGATCCCGATGAGATAGAGGCCGAGTTCCACCACCAGCGTCCCGGGGAGGGAGTTCCACAGGCCGAGGCCGACGAGTGTCCCGCCGGGGATGAGCGGCAGGTCGGGCCGGTGCACGATGAGATCGAGCACCCAGTGGCTGAACACGCCCGCGGCCAGAATCCAGGCGCCCTTTGGATACCGCCGGGCCGCAAAGTAGATCAGGCCGAACAGCGCCGACCACCCCAGTGCCCCGACGAGACTGTGGGTGATGGGATAATCGTAGAAGTCGAGCGGCGAGACGACCGTGGTCCCGGGGGCGACGCGCACGTGCTCGAGGCCCATCAGCAAGAAGACAGGCCAGAGCAGATCGGCCAGTTGGGCCGAGAGCAATAGCGTTCCCAACGAGATCGTCGGGACTGCCTTCTTGGCGCCGAAGGCGACCGCGTAGTGGCCGAGAAACATGATCTCCTCCCCCACTCAGACCGTGCGATGGGGTCGATGGGACGTGTCCTACGGACGCTGGAGCCCGGCGCGCATCCTCGCCGCCCAGCCGGCGCGATCAGGATGGTCGGCCGGGAAGGCGGCCGCAGCACGCTTGACATCGTAGGCGATCCGCCGCAGTTGCGCGGTCCACCCTGAGGGGCCGGGCTCGAGCAGCGCGTAACTGGGCCGGGGATCTCCATCAAAGGGAAAGCCGACACTGCCGGTGTTGACGACCAGCCCCACGCCGGGCACCTGGCCGATCCATCCCAGGTGGATGTGGCCGTAGACGACGGCCGCCGCGCGGGCTTCGGCCAGGACGCGGCGCATCGTGGCCAGGTCCGCATCCTTTGGCACCAGGTCGGACACACTCCAGGGCGTCGCGTGCACTACCAGCATGCTGTCGAGCCGATGGTCGAACGGCAGGCTGGCAAGGTACTGGCGCGACTCCGCGCTCAGCGTCCGGCGCGTCCAGGTGACGATCGCTTCGCTTCGGGAGGTCTCCGGCGTCAGCCATTCGTCGGTATTGCCACGGATGCAAGGGATGCCCAGCGTCCTGATGCGGGCGACGGCGGCTTCGGGTTCGGGCCCGCCGAACGCCAGGTCGCCCCCACAGATGATCCGGTCGGGCCGCTGCGCGTCGATGTCCCGCAGCACCGCGTCTAGCGCGATGGCGTTCCCATGGACATCAGAAAAAACGGCAACCTTCATCGACCAGGTCCTTTCAGGCCCTCGGCGGTGAGCAGACCCACCAGGCTGTTGATGATGTAGGCGGTCAGCCCCCAGATCACGTGGGGCGGGTAGTCGTAGAAGAGCACCTCGCGCAGGCGGCCGTCCCGCTGCATGTGCTCGGTGCGGACGTTGGCCGGGTCCAGGAACACGGCCAGCGGCACGGTGACGATGTCCGCGATCTCGTTGGGATTGGGACGCAGCCCGATCGGCGGCGGGATGAGGCCGACGAATGGAGTGACCGCGAATCCCGACACGACGGTTTCCACCTCGTCCAAACGGCCCCAAACTTCGACGGACGCCGGAGGCAGGCCGATCTCCTCATGGGTCTCGCGCAGTGCCGTCTCCATGAGGTCGGTGTCCTCCGGCTCCTCACCGCCTCCGGGAAACGAGATCTGTCCTTTGTGATGCTCGACGGTCTCGGTCCGCTTGGTGAGTAGCAGGTGCGGCGCACCGCCGTCAACGAAGATGGGGATCAGCACCGCCGCGCGGCGATGGGGATGCGGAGGAAGATCGCGGGCGCGCCCGGCAGCCAGGCGCTCCTTGAGTGAGCGCAACGGGTCCACGCGGTGCTCTTGGCCGCGGGGACGGCGGTCTCCTGCCCGCGGGACGCGCGCCGGGGGCGCACCGCCCGCCGCGGCCAGGGGGCGATCCTCGGTCGCCCCCTACGACATCTTGAGGAACGATCGAGTCACCGCCACAAGATGCTGAGAAACCGAGCAGGAGTTCGCCGGTCCATGCGGAATCAGTGGGAGACCCCAGGGGGAAGGCTATGCACCCACAGTTCGCCTCCGTAGACGGAACTCCATCGCAGCGACTTCGCGACATCTACCTCCTTAGCCCCAGGCTCCTTCCCCCTGAGGTTATAGCCGTGGCCTTCGCCAAGACCTCGCGAAGCCCCAAGCCGTTCCGGGAGATCGCGGCCGAACTCAGCGAGGCGCAGTCCAGCGAGTTCCATGAGAAGTGGGTGTTGGGTTACGGCCACGCCTCGGTGGCTGAACATGCCGTCCTGCACCTGGCCTTGGAGAATCTGTCGCGTTTGGCGATTGAATGCCTCGAGAGCAACCGCCTCTGCTCGTACACGGAGAAGTCCACCCGGTATCAGATCTTCGACACCTTCTACGTCCCCGAGGCGATCGCGGCATCGGTCCACGCCGACCGATACGTGGCCACCTGCCGGCTACTCTTCGAGACCTATCATGCCAGCCTCGAGCCGGTGCGCCGGGTGATCGAAGCCTGGTACCCGCGCCGGGGGGACGAGGTCGAGCGGGCCCACGCATCGCGGCTCCGCTCGAAGTACGTCGACGTCTGCCGGTTCCTGCTGCCGTGCGCAACGGTGGCCAACGTCGGGATGACCGCGAACGCGCGGGCCCTTGAGCACGCGATCACCAAGATGCTCTCACATCCGCTCGATGAGGTTCGCACGATCGGGATGGAGATCAAGCAGGTGGCGCAGACCGAGGTCCCGACGCTGGTCAAGTACGCCAACCCGAACCGCTATCTCATGGAGACGTCCGGCGCGCTGGAAGCCGCGGCCAGCGAAGTCATCGGCCAGGCCGGCTCGCCGGACGAGACAGCCGAGACGACGAGCGTCCGCCTGATCCACTACGACCGCGACGCGGAGACGCGGATCGCGGCGGCCAGTCTCTACCGCCACAGCGGGGTACCGTACACAGAGGCCTGGACGCAGGTCTCGGGCATGTCCCCGGCTGAGCGATTGAGGGTCATCGAAGCGACGCTCGGACGCCTGGAGCGACACGACACGCCGCTGCGCGAATTGGAGCACACATCGTATACCTTCGACGTTGTGTGCGACCAGGGCGCCTACTTCGATCTCAAGCGGCACCGCATGATGACGCAGAGTCCGCAGGCTCCCACGGTGGAGCTTGGGTATGCGGTCCCGCGGGCGATTGACGAGGCGGGTTTCGGCGATCGGTTCCGCGATGCGATCGACCGGGCAACCGATGCCGCGCGCGCCATCGCGCACGACTTCCCCCGTGAAGCGGCCTACCTGGTGACGAATGCCCACAACCGGCGCTTCCTGGCAACGATGAACCTCCGCGAACTCTACAGCCTCGTGCCGGTGCGCGCACGCGAGGCCGGGCACTTCTCCTACCGGCGGATCGCGATGCTCGTCTACGAAGCGGTACGCGCGGTGCACCCCGCGCTCGTGGCCCACGTCCAGTTTGGCTACGAGCCGCCTACGGGGGCGGAGCTGGAGGCGCGGTTCTTCTCGGAGGTCGCCGCGGGCCGGGCGCGGATCCCGACGCCCAGCACGCGCTAGCGCAAATTCCCGCAATAGGAGGAGGCGCGATGACGGGATCCATAGCAGCGGTCACTCTGATTGGCGCGCTGCTGTTCGGCGTGGTCGTGGGTTGGATTACCTATGGGACACTGCGCCGCGCCCAGCGCAACAGTCTTACCGACCTTACGACGGTGATCGGGGCGATCGGGGGAGCCACGGTGACGGGTCTCTTCCCCAAGGAGACGGGCGCGTTCGGAGCCTACTGCGTCGGGCTGGCCGTCGGGTTCTTCGGCTACCTGATCGTCGCGGTCAGGCCTGGTGCGCCGGACTGGCTGGGCGCGGAGCCAGGCTCGAGCCCGGGCGGCGGCGGCGTCCCCATCCCGCCCCGGCCAACACGGCCGGGCTGAGGTTTCCACCGGGGCTCCGGGCACCGGCAAGCGTTCTACTAGCCATCCTGTACGACCTGGAGGTCAGCCAGGCAATACGGCGTGTACGCCAGGCCGAGCAGGTTGCCTTTGTTGGCCAGCTCCCAGCGAACGTCCCGCACCGCCTGCCCCACAGGGATGCGGGGGGTGTGGTGGATGATCTTGTCCAGCAGCCTCTCGGCGACCTCGATGGCGAGAGGCAGCCGGATGCTCACTTCAGTGCCCACGACGCCGCCCGCCCAGAATCTCGTAAAGACCGTCACAAAGTTCAGCACCTGGCCCGGCTCGAGGTTGGCGGTGTGACAGCCGTTGATGAACACGAGCGGGCGCTGCTTCTCCCACGCCGTGAGGTCCTGCGTCCGAGCCCAGGCGGTCAGGCTGCTCGGATAGACCCGGTGATCCAGGTTGTCATCACGCAGGCCGACGCCGAGGTACGGCTCGTTCTTACCGGCATCGAATTCACCATGACAGAGGAAGTAAACGATCTCCGGAGCCTGGAGGGCCGTAGAGACCTTCGCCCAGTCGTCCGCGGGGTCGGGCGGCGCGATCGCGACGTCCTGGATGTTCCTGAGCCGTTCCAGATGGCCCGCAATCGCATTGGGATCGAGACTGGCGTCGCTCGTGACGCCGATGGCGAGGGCCAGCTTCGGGCCCATGAGCACCTTCCTGGCGGTATCGCAGACCTGCACGCTGCCGTCCCGCGAGCAGAGCCCGGAGGGAGGCTGCTCGATGATGTGCTTCAGGCCCCAAAAGCCGTAGGGGCAGAGCACGTTCTTCTGATGCCAATCCCTGTCGTGAAATGGACACTGGGGTTCCGGCGGCAGGGTGCGGACGCCGTCGTCCGACCATTCGTTGACGACATCACACCACCGCAGCCTGGACTTGTCGGGCAGCGGGTAGTCGTACACCAGGGCCCAGGGGAAGACATACGAGGGCGGGACCGTCGTGGTGCGCGCCGCCTGGATCACGGCCGTGGTCGCCAGGGCCTTCCGCAGCGCCTCGTCCCACTGCTTCCACGCGCCCCCGCCGTCGCCCGTGTTCACCTGGGTGATGATCATGTTGTAGAGCTGCTCACCCGCCTGGGCGAGGACCGACAGATCCACCAGAAACTGATCGCGGGACTTGCCGTTATTCTGCCTCAGGCCGTCTTTCGGCGTGCCCCGCCAGTCCGTGACGACGGTGCCGTTCGTCCCGTCTCGGGTCCAGAAGCAGTCGGCCAGTTGCCTGCGCACGTTGTCGAGCGTCTGCTTGGCCGCAAACGGATCGTACGCGATCCAGCCCGGCGGCACGTCCGGAGCATCCTTGACCAGCAGGCGATGGCCGACCGCGCCATCGTCGTTGAGCGTGAGATTCACGGCAACCCGATGGCCTGCGGACTCCTCGCCGGAGACGAGCTGCACGCGGCGCGCCGTCAGGCGGTCCACATCTTGAAAGGTCCCGCTGAGGACGAAGTCCACCTCTACCGCGTTATCCTTGTCCAGCGCGACGTCCGGGCTGCGCGCGACGCCCACCTTGACGACCGCCGCCTGTAGCAGGTTGTTCTCGTAGTAGAGGAGCAACCGGCCGCGCGCCTCGATGACCTGCGCCTCGGTGTTCTCAAGAAACGCCGGTGCGTTCACACGAAGAGCTACCGGGCCTGAATCCCGCGCGGGGACTCCGTCGTTGAACGGGAAGCTTCGGCCGCTGCCGGCCGGTACCCAGAGGTGCGCCGAGACCAGGTTGGGTGTGAAGTCGTCGCTGACCAGTACGGCCTGAACATCCCAGCCCTCCTTGCCGGGCGGTAGCGCCTCTTCGGGAAAGCCGGCGTTCCCCGTGACCAGGCTCTTCTGTTTATCCCAGCGCGGCCCGATGTCTACCAGCAGGTCGTACGCGCGAGCGGCCGCCAGCGCCTGGCGCGGGTTGAGCACCGAGCCTGCGCCTGGATCGGCGAAGTTGGCGTTGAGGACGCGCGGCGCGCGAGCGGCCCGCGCAGCAAGCTCCCGCTCCAGTTCAGCCGCGGCCGGGGGAGCGGGGGCCGCGCCCGGAGGAGAGGGGGCCGCCCCCAGGCCACGCGGCTCCGCCCTCAGGCCGCGCCGCGCCGGCTCTGGGCCATGCTGCTCCGCCGCCTCGAGCATCTCGGTCGCGTCGGCGATATGCGGGAGGGGGACGGCGCCCTCGCTCTCGTGATGCCATGTCATGTGGCGGATGTTCGCGAGCGTCTGCGCCTGCTCGTCGATCAGCAATCCACGAGCGTTGACGGCGTCTTCCCCGGTCTTTGCAGCCTCCGCCAGGTCCACCGCATGCTCGACCGGCAGCAGACGCGCCGCCCGGCGCCGGACCTCACCAAACTGCTGCGCCTGGCCACCGACGTTCTGGCGCATGCTCTCCAACCGCTCCTGCAGCTCATCCATGCAGCGGTCGAACTGAAGCAGATCCCCGGCGGACTCACCGTAGAACAGGCGGAGCATCAAACGCGCCTCCTGCCCGCCCTCGGCTGCCATCACCTGGGGCAGCGGCAGGTTGTGCACGATGTTGGCATAGAGATTGAAGAAGTAGGCGTCGAGAACGCCTGCCTGTTCCGGATCCGGGGGAAGCGGGCGCAGCGTCTTGTGCATAACACGCAGGAAGCCGCTGCTGGCTATGCCTACCTGGAAGATAGAGCCGGCCGCCACAGAGAGAGCGGCCGGACCACCCCCTCCGGCGACGAGCTGGGCCAGCCGTGCCGCGTCCTCGGACTCCGACAGCGGGACATGCAGGATCAGCAGGCGCGTCCGGGCAGCCACCAGCGCATCCCGCAGGATTCCAGACGGCAGCAGTCCGCGACCCGTCGACGCAAGACGCAGCACAGGGTCGCCCGCCGGGCTCTCCACGTGGCCGACGACATGGATCACGTCGTACTGCGGATAGTCGGGCTGGCCCAGATCCGCAAGGGCGCCGTGGCCGGGAAATTCGCTGGCGCGCAGATTCGGCGCAGACACCTCTGGAAACGGCCAGGGGTTGCCCAGGAGGGGCGCCTTGACGAATTCTTCAAGTTGACTGTCGTCCCACCCGGGTGCCCAGACCACCGGGCTCAAGATCTTCACCGCGCGCTCCCAGCCGAAGCGGCCGAGCAGGGCTGCCACCGCGCCGGGAACATTGAAGATCGGCACCTCGCCTTCCACCGCCACGTTGTCCGGCAAGGCGAGCATGATGCGCAGCGGCATTCGCGCCGGGACGGCAGCCACCGCCGGTTTCACGGGGAGCATGACGTGCGTGTACATCTCAGTTCATCCTCTCTGAACTGGGGGAACCAACATGTAGGCGACGGTCAGCAGTTCCTTGTTGCCGTGGAAGTGGTGCGGCAGGTCTTTGGGGACGAAGACGACCGAACCCGGCGCCACCGGGTGATCGACGTCCCCAAGCCGGATGAGCCCGGTCCCGCCGACGACGGCGTACACTTCATCCTCATCGTGCGCGCCCTGGGTGTCCACGCCACCGGCCCTCACGCGGAGCACGCCGACGACCAGACCCGGCCGCTCCAGGATCCGGTGAAACTGCTGCGCCGACCGATCGATGGTCTTCACGACTTCGAACGCGTCCCAGATCGAGGGTTCCATGCGTCTGGACCTCCGTGGCTTTGTGGAGTCTGATGCGACTGCCTGCGGCGGAATTCCTGCCCGGGCGGCAGGAGCGCAGGGGAACAGGAGAATGCACTGAGAAAGTGAACCCTGTGTCGAGCTGGACTTCTGTCGGAGGTGGGGCATGCGATTTGTCACCGTGGAGACCGGCGGGAGGCCGCATCTGGGCCTCCTGGACGGTGACCACGTGTTGCTGCTGGCGGCGCTCGCCCGGCTCGCCGCCCGTAGCAAAGATCGCAGAAAGCGACGGGCCGCGCCGGTTGACGTGCCCGATGACCTGGTGTCGTTCATCGAGCGCGGAACGCTGGCCCAGGCCCGCGCCGCGCTGGTCCTCGGCAGGCGGCTCTTGAAAGACGGCAAGGCGCGCGAGCACGTGCTCCCGCTCTCGAAGGTCCGGCTGCTGGCGCCGATCCCACGCCCGCGCAAGAACATCTTCTGCATGGGCCGCAACTACGCGGCGCACGCAAAAGAGAGCGGCGGCAGCGTGCCCACCGTCCCAGTGTTCTTCACCAAGCCGCCGACGTGCGTGGTCGCGCCGGATGCTTTTGTTGTCCATCATGCCGTGACCCAGCAACTGGATTACGAGGTCGAACTCGCGGTCATCATCGGCAAGCGCGGCCGCAATATCCCGGTTGAGCGCGCACTCGACCACGTGTTCGGCTACACGATCATGAACGACGTAACGGCGCGTGACCTGCAGCGGCGTCACGAGCAGTGGTTCAAGGGCAAGTCGCTGGACACGTTCGCGCCAATGGGACCCGCGGTTGTCCACCGTTCGGCGATTCCCGATCCCCAGAAGATGCGGCTGCGGATGCGGGTGAACGGCGAGGTGCGACAGGACGCGTCCACCAGCGATATGGTTTTCACCGTCGCGCAACTGCTCTCGGCGCTCTCGGCGGGGATGACCGTTGAACCCGGCGACATCCTGGCCACGGGCACGCCGGAGGGCGTGGCGATGGGCCGCACGCCGCCGCCCTGGCTGCGACCGGGCGACGTCGTGGAGGCCGAGATCGAGGGGATCGGGGTCCTGCGGAACCGGATCGTCGCGCCGTAGTGGCCACCGCGCTAATGATCCCCGGGCCAGTGACCACTGCGCCATAGACGCGAGCAGGGAATCCTCGCCGGACCGTGACACGTTTGATACAATCCCTTGGTACCAAGAAGGGAAATACCGGTTCGTCCGCGACCAAGGTCAAGGGAGGGAAGTGTATGCTGCGCAGACTGGCGCTGGGTGGGGTACTGATCGCGGTGTTGACGCTGGGCCTTTCCACGGCGGTGCCCGCGCAGACGCCCCGGAAGGTCGTCATTGAGGTCAAGATGGATTCGTTCAAGTTCGAGCCGAGTCAGATCAAGTTCAACGAAGGCGACACGGTCGTCCTCAGGCTGATCAATGTGGATCAGCGCGGACGCCCGCACAATCTCGCCTCAACCTGGCTGGCGAACATTCCGGTGATGGTACGCGGGGACGGGTCGGAGTCGGCCTTCGAGGGCCGCAAGGGAGTGCGCGTGGAGGCCGGCAAGACTGCCGAGGTGGAATTCGTGGCCAAGGGACGCGGCTCGGCCGCCTTTATCTGCAACCTGTTCAACCACGCCGACAATGGTATGGTCGGCGCGTTCTTCATCGGGGCACCGTAGACACTGAGCGACGGGGGGCCTGAGGATGGCGAGGGCGGTCTTGCGACCGCCCTCGCCCGTTTGTGCCCGATCGCGGGCCGGGGCAGCCGCACATAGAGGGAACCGGCAGGCCGTGCCGTAACTGTTCAGGCAATCTTCATCCCGTACCAGGATCCAAGTCGTGGAGGGGGGATCTCGGTGATCAAAAGCCTCACACGCGTGGGGATGGTCCTCGCGCTGGTGGCCGCCCTGTTTTCGGTCCAGGGCACACCGGCCGGCGCACAGGCGGTCCCCAAGCAGTTGCGCATCGCCGTCGGAATCGACGCCGACACGCTCGACCCGGTCGGGGGAACGACCACGACCGTCAACAACATGGTGGACTACTTCTATGAGACCCTCGTCGATATCGAGTCGGCGCCGGGCGAGATCAAACCGAAACTGGCCGAGCGCTGGGAGATCTCACGAGACGGCCTGAGCATCACGTTCCAGTTGCGGCGCGGCGTCACGTTCCACGACGGCACACCGATGAATGCCGCGGCAGTCAAGTTCACGATCGAGCGGCTGCTCGACCCAAAGGTGCGGAACCCCAACCGGTACCTCTACGCGCCCATCAAGTCCGTGGAGACGTCCGGCGACCTGAGCGTCCGCCTGACCCTGAGCCAGCCCAGTCCGTTCGTCCTGAGCGGGCTCGGCACGACGACCGCGGGGGTGCTCTCGCCGGCGGCCGTGCAGCGAGCCGGGGACCGGTTCTCGGTGGCGCCCGCCGGCGCCGGGACGGGTCCGTACATGTTCAAGGAGTGGCGGCGCGGCGAGAGCATCCTGGTCGAGCGGAACCCCAACTACTGGGGCAAGAAGCCCATCTTCGATGAGGTGCTCTTCCGGGTCGTGCCCGACGCGGGCACGCGGCTCGCGCAGTTGCTGGCCGGAGACGTCCACATGGCCATGCTCCCTCCGGCGCCCGATGTCAAGGGGTTGCGCAAGAATCCCCGTGTGAATGTGGTGGAGGCAGCCACCGATCGCACGGTCTTCCTGGTGCTGAACAACCAGTGGGGACCGTTTAAGGATGTGCGGGTGCGGCAGGCGATGAACTACGCGCTCAACAAGAAGGCGATCCTCTCGAGTATCCTGTTCGATCTCGGCACGGTCTCGGTATCGCCGTGCCCGCCGATGATGTTCGGCGGCACCCCGGTGCAAGAGGGCGGCTGGCCGTATAATCCCATCAAAGCGAAACAACTCCTGGCCGAAGCGGGTTACAAGGACGGTTTCGAGGTCAACTTCTTCGCGCCGACCGGCCGCTACATCCAGGACTTCCAGTTCGCCCAGGCGGCTGCGGCGCAGCTCCAGAATGTCGGCATCCGCGCCAACGTCAGCACCATGGACTGGCCATCGTACGTCGGGATGATCCTGACCCCGCCGGACCGAACGCGGGTCCAGATGATCGTCTTGGGGTGGGCCTGGCCGGTGCTCGACTGTGACGGGGCCCTGTATGGCCAGTTCAACTCCGCGGTCGCGCACCCGCCAACGGGCCTGGGGCCCGCATACTACAAGAACGAGAAAGTGGATCAGCTCCTGAACGACGCCCGGAGCACGATCGATGACGCCAAGCGCAAGGCGCTCTACAAGGAAGCCCAGCAGCTCATCTGGAACGATGCGCCCTGGGTCTTCCTCTGGACCCAGAAGTGGTACGTGGCCACGGTCAAGAATCTGGAGGGCGTTCGGGTGCTTCCGATCGAGAAGTGGGACACGTCCAACGCCACGTGGAAGCCGTAGAGGATAGAATTGCAGGCGTGGGGGCTGTAGCCGACGGGCGACGGTCCCCACGCACGTTTTCCCAACCTGTGTTGATCTGATGCCCTCCTCACTGGGCCTCTACCTCCTGCGCCGCGTGGCGCTGGCCATCCCTACGCTGCTCGGAGTCACCATCCTCATCTTCCTGCTCATCCGCGCGATCCCGGGCGACCCGGCCCGCGTCATCGCAGGCCTCACCGCCTCAGAAGAAGAGGTCCAGCGCATCCGCGTCGAGTTGGGGCTGACGCGGCCGATCCACGTGCAGTACGGCATCTTCCTCAAACAGCTCTTCCACGGGAATCTCGGGATCTCCGCGGTGACACGCGCGCCGGTCGCCGAGGAGATCGGGCTGCGCATGCCGGCGACGGTCGAACTGGCGATCTCCAGCATCGTGGTGGCCACCGTGATCGGGCTGACCGCCGGCATCGTCTCCGCCACCCGGCAGTACTCCACTGTAGACTACGTCGTCATGGGTGTGGCGCTGTTCGGCGTGTCGATCCCGGTCTTCTGGCTGGGCCTGATGCTCATGCTGCTGTTTTCGGTGTACCTGCGCTGGCTGCCCGCCGGCGGGTTCGGCGGCCCGGCGCACTTCGTGCTGCCGACGATCGCGCTGGCGGCCTTCTCGATCGCCATCATCGCGCGGATGACGCGCAGCAGCCTGCTGGAGACCTTCAATCAGGACTACGTGCGGACCGCCCGGGCCAAGGGCGTGCGGCAGCCGGCGGTCATCCTCCGCCACGCTCTGAAGAACGCCCTCATTCCGATTCTTACGGTGATCGGGCTACAGTTCGGGGCGCTGTTGGGCGGCGCGATCCTCACCGAGACCACGTTTGCCTGGCCGGGGATGGGACGCCTGCTGGTGAACGCGATCTCGTCCCGCGATTATCCCGTCATCCAGGGGATCGTGCTGATGTTTGCGCTGCTGTTTGCCGGCGTCAACCTGGTGGTCGACGTCCTCTACGCGTATGTTGACCCGCGCATCCACTACGGTTAGGTGGGTCCCGGAAGTCGCGGTCCGGCGGCGGCCCGGGGTGCTGCTGCGGCTCCGGCGGCACCGCACCGCCGTTGTCGGCCTGGCCGTCCTGGCGGCGTTTATCGCCGCGACGGCGCTGGCATCGGCGATCCTACCCTACGACCCGAACGCCGCCGATTTCGATCACGTGCTCTTGCGGCCATCTCCCAGGCACCCGCTGGGAACGGACCAACTCGGCCGCGACCTGCTGACGCGCATCGTCTATGGGGCGCGGGTCTCGTTCCTCATCGGAATCCTGGCTGTGGGGATGTCGGCGCTGCTCGGGGTACCAGTGGGCCTGATCTCCGGGTACCGGGGCGGTATCGTGGACCTGGTCACGCAGCGGCTGGTGGACCTGATGCTGGCCTTTCCTGGGTTCCTGCTGGCGCTGACGCTCATCGCCGTGCTCGGGGTCGGCGTCACCAACGTCGTGGTCTCGGTCGGCCTGGCGACCGCGCCGGTCTACGTGCGCCTGGTCCGAGGGGTGGCACTGTCCATCAAAGGGCAGGTGTACATCGAGGCGGCGAGGGCCCTCGGCGTGCCGGAGGCGCGGATCGTCGCGCGCCACGTGTTGCCCAACTGCCTGGCGCCCGTGATTGTCCAGTCAACCTTGCAGTTGGGGACCGCGATTCTTACGGCTGCGGGGCTCGGCTTCCTCGGCTTGGGCATCAGGCCGCCGACCCCGGAATGGGGCACGATGCTCGGCGAAGGCCAGACCTATCTTTTTTCGTCCTGGTACATCGCCACGTTTCCCGGCATCGCGATCTTCCTGGCCGTGATGGCGTTCAACCTGCTCGGCGACGGGCTCCGGGATGCGCTGGACCCCCGCATGAAGCTGGGATAGGTGCGGCAGAGGCGAGCGCGGGCGGCAGTGGCGGCGGAGCCGGCAGGCGCGGACAACCTGGAGATTCCCCTGTCCGACCTCATTGAGGCAGTCCTCCGGGAAGCGGGCGCGCAACCCGTCACCCTGGGAGAGTTGATCGACAGGACCGCGGAACGGGGTTTCGGCCTGCTCATGCTCATTCTCGGGTTGCCCATGCTCATCCCGGTCCTGCCGCCGGGATCCTCCACCATCGTTGGGCCGATCTACGCGATCTTCGCGGTCCAGATGCTGAAAGGGACCAGGCATCCCTGGGTACCGGCGCGGCTGCGCGACCACGTGCTCGCACCTCACACGGTCGCCGTCCTCCGCACCCGCGGCCTCCCGATTATCCGGACTGCCGAGCGGTTCTCCCGACCGAGGGGCATCTGGCTCAACGAGCGGGTGGTCTTGCTGCTGGCGGGGATCATGGTCTTCCTGATGGGCGTGATTCTGGTGAGTCCCCTGCCCTTTCTGAACACCCTTCCGGCCATCTCGGTGATGCTGATCGGGATGGGCCTCCTCAACCGGGACGCGGTGTTCATGGCGGCCGGGATGGTCGTCGGCGGGGTCTCCGTCGGGCTGGTGGGGCTGAGCGCCGGGCTGATTCTGGTCTTGCTGGAGCGCATCCGATCCACGCTGCAGCGCTAGGCCGGGGGCTGGCGGGAGGGTGTAGCGAGGGCAGCGCGGCGGGAAAGCCCGAGGTGGTCTGGAAGAGGAGCCCGCGCGGGGCCGAGAGAACTCTCATCGCGCAGCGACAAAAGGAGGTGGGAATAGTGCACGGGTTCGTTCATATCGAGGTTCCCACGCGCGACCTCAAGCGCGCGAAGGTATTCTACGGCAAAGTCTTCGGCTGGACGTTCCAGGACTACGGCAAGGCATACACGCTGTTCCAGATCCCGGGAGGCGGGGTCGGCGGCGGCATCATGAAGTTGAAGAAGGTGCCGACGAAACCCGTGGTCAACGCGTACATCGAGGTCGAGGATGTTGACGCGAAACTCAAGGAGATCAAGAAGGCGCGGGGCAAAGTGCTGAAGCCTAAGACCGAGATCGGCGGCGGCATGGGCACGTGGGCCAGTTTCGCCGACAATCAGGGCGCAGTGCTCTTCCTCTACCAGCCCGGGGCGCCGGCGCGGCAGACCGGACTGCCGATGTAGTGTGTGGGGGTCAGGTGTGGCCGAGGGCGGGGCCCCTGCCCCGCCCTCTCTCTGTTTGGCTCGCATTCTACGCGTGCAATTCGAGGATGTCTCCGTCTTCCAGCGCGTCATCCCTCCCGATCATCTGCCCTTCAATCGCGTCTCGCCGCCATAGCCGCGCAAACCGCAGGCGCTCAGCGAAGTCCTTGTGGACAACCGCCGCGGCCTCCAGCACTGTGGTGCCTTGCTTCACGATGTACGGCACCGTCAGATCGGGCTTCTTGCCGGGCTTCTTGCTATAGACACGGATGATCTTCAGCATGTCGAACATCGTCTTGCGCAGCTCGCCCAGGTTGACGTCCTGCTCGGCCGACATGGACAGCACCGGAAGCCGGCTGCCGTAGAACTCCTTGAAGACCTCGAGGGTGTCGCGCGCGCCCGGCGCGTCCAGCTTGGCCGCAACGAAGAGAGCCGGCACCTTGTTGGCCTCTCGCAACTGCCCGGGCGGGATCAAAGTCAGGTTGGCCGCCGCCAGCAGCGAGAACACGTGCTCGGTTGAGCCCAGGATGTCCAGATCGGCCAGGTCGACCACGAACAGCGCGCCGTCCGCGATCCGGATGATGCCGTAGAGCCACCCTTCTGCAGACTCCTCGCTGATCGGCGGCAGATCCACGAGCTGGATCTGGACATCCTCGAACGAGGCCATTCCCCCCAGCGGAGCCCGCGTCGTGAATGGGTAGTCGGCGACCTCGGGCTCGGCGTGGCTGAGTGCCCCCAGGATCGAGGACTTACCGGCGTTTGGCGCACCCACCAGGACGATCTGCCCGGCCCCCTCACGCTCGATCTGGTAGAACGGCCGCGAGCGCGCCGCGCCCTTTCGACGCTGCGTCTCCTCCCGGAGTTTGGCAATGCGGTGCTTCAGGTCGGCCTGCATCTTCTCGGTCCCCTTGTGCTTGGGGATCGTCGACAGCATCTCTTCGAGCGCCTCGAGCTTGTGCTGGGGCGTGGTCGCCTCCTTGAACTTCTTGTCGGCGGCCATGTATTGGGGGGTCAGGTTCGCAGGCATGATCGGTTCGGCCGGCCCCTCTAGGCTCCAACGGCCGCGGTGAGAATCCGCGGAGGCTCGATGACCGCCTCGGGCCACTCGCGGCGCAGCAGCCGCGTCAGCGTCTCCAGATGGACTTCCACCGTGGCGACGGTCAGCCCGACCGGAGCCCATGTGCCGTACAGGGCGGCACGCGACTCAGCTCGCAGCCGGGTGCGGAAATCAGGACCGTACAGCACGGAGGCGATGATCCCTTCGGCGTCGCGCACGACCATGTCGCCGGGTTTCAGCCCTTGGTCTCTGCCGGAGATCTTCGTGTAGATGTCGCCTTCCCGGGCCACGTCCACCCGCAGCGAGCCGCTGATCATACCCAGGTCGTGGCCGGAGGTCAGCATCAGGCTGTCCACTTCGGCGGTGAACATCACCTCGACCAGCGCCGAAGGACTCTCGATCGGCCGTCCGGAGAGAATCGTTTTCGCCTGATGCACGACGGGATAGCGTGCGCCGAAGCGCTTGAAGTAGCCGGCGTAGGCCCTGGCGACCGGATCGGTGTCGATGCTGTCACGCGGAAAGCGCGCGCGCAGGACTTCCTCGACCGCACGCTGCTCGGCCTGTAACGAGACTGGGCGCGGCCGGTTGGCGCACCCGCGGACAAGTAATGCCCCAAAGATCCCGCCGGGGAAGGCCGCACGAAACTCCGGGGTGACCTCAATCAGCACGGGTGTCCCACATATCAAATCCGGAGGTCTGTTTCTCTCGCTGCGACGCGTTCTCCTATGGCGAGGGCGTCCACCGGGCAGGACGGGGCACATACGCGGCGTAGATTCTCCTGAACGCGCAACATCGACCCGCATCGGGGAGGTAGCCCGGCATGTTTCGGCGATGGCTAAGGGTCGCGGCATTTGTCAGCGCACTGTTCGTCGCTACGAGCATCGGGCAGGCCGGTCCGGCGACCTCTCCGGGGACGCTGCGCATCTCGTATCCCCAAAGGGTGATTAACCTCGACCCACAGGGGACCGCGGCAGCCGAGCGCATGACCATCATCCTGGGCCGGCATCTCTTCGACACGCTGGTCGCCTGGGACGCCGTGGCGAAGAAGTTCCAGCCGGCGCTGGCCGAGCGCTGGCGCGCGATCGACCCCACGACCTGGGAGTTCTCGCTGCGGCGCGGTGTCCGCTTTCATGACGGATCGGAGTTCACCTCCGCCGCCGTAGCGACATCGATCGAGCGGACCCAGACGATCCGCGGGCCGATCACGCCGCTCTTCGCCGCCGTGGCCATGGTCGAGACTCCAGACCCGTACCGGGTCGTCATCAAGACCCGGACACCCATGGGGACGTTGCTCTCGAACCTGACCCTGCTGTACATCGTCCCGGCGGGCACGCCGGCGACGGCGGCATTCGGCGACCGTCCCATCGGGACCGGCCCGTTCAAGTTTGTCGAGTTCGTCCGCGACACGCGAGTGGTCCTCGAGGCCAATTCCACGTACTGGCGCCGTGGGATCCCGAAGCTGCAGCGCCTGATCTGGGTTGACATCCCGGAGCTGTCCGGCCGCATGACCGCGCTGGAGACCGGCGAGATCGACATGACCGTGCAGTTGACACCCGAAGATATCAAGCGGCTCAAAGGGAACCAGGCGATCAAGGTCGACATTGGGCCGACGTTCTACACGCGATTCCTGTGGATCAACCCCACGCACAAGCCGTGGGACGATGTGAAGGTGCGGCAGGCGCTCCAGCATGCGCTGAACATCCCCGCCATCACCAGCTCGCTCGTCGCCGGGATCGCGAAACCGGCCATGGGGCCGATCGCCAGCAACGTGCTCTGCGCGACCGACTTCCAGCCCTATGGTTACAACACGACGCTCGCGCGCCGGCTGCTCGCCGAGGCGGGGTATCCGCGCGGATTCGACACCGAACTCAAATGGAACGACGCACTCCCGCGCGAGCGTGAGGTCGCCGACGCGATCACCGGCCAGCTGGCCCTCGTTGGTATCCGCGTCAAGAATACGCTGCAGCCGCGGGCCATCTGGTTGGACGACCTGCTCAAGCTGAACTGGGACCTGAACCTGCTCGGCACCGGCGCGGTCACGGGCGACGCCGACTACACGTTGGGTCGCCTCTACCACTCCCGCGCGAAGCGCACCGGGTATACCAATTCGGAGGTGGATTCGCTGCTCGACCAGGCGGCGGCCTCGGTGGACACGAAGAAGCGGTGCGAGCTCTACCGCCGGGTCAACGAGATCCTCTGGACGGAAGGCCCCGCCGTCTTCCTGTTCGAGTCGCTGGAGAGCTACGCGTACCGCACACGGGTCCAGGGCTTCACGGTGCCACCGAGCGAGATCTTCGACCTCAACGAGGTGTCCGTCGGGCCGTAGAAGGTCTCGCGCTCACCAGGTCCGGGGCGGCGTCCAGCCGGGTTGGTGACGCGGTCCCCAGAACCAGTACGTCCCCTCCTCGGCGTGCAGCCTGGCATAAGTCTTCACCTTCTCTTCATCGAGCTCGACCCCGAGCCCCGGTCCGTCCGGCACGTCGACATACCCTTCGCGGATGCGCAGCGGCTTCGTCACAACGTCGTCGGCCAGCATGTGCAGCACGGTCTGGTTTGCGTGGGTCATGGCGGGCGTCGCCGCCGCCAGGTGGAGGATCGCCGCGGTGCCGATCCCGAGTTCGCCCGTGCTCCGCATCCAGACCCCAAGCCCGGCGGCCTCCGCTTCGGCGGCGGCCTCTCGAACCGAGTCGATCCCTCCTTCAGAGGGGAGGTCGAACACGATGTTGTCGGCGGCCCCGAGGCCTGCGACCACGGCGACATCGGCGCAGTGCGTCGATACAGGCGTCGAAACGCGGCTCCGGACGCGGGCGAGGGCGGTCAGACCGCGGCAAGGTTCCTCCGCGTTGGCAAGATCTGACTCCTGCATGATGTTCAACGTCCGGACGGCCGACTCGACAGACCACGCGTTGTTCGCATCAATCCTGATGGCGAGGTCAGGGCCGACCGCGTCTCTGATCCTCCGGATAGTGTCCGCATCCTGGAGGGGGTCCAGCACGCCCACCTTGAGCTCCAGTGTGTGCGCGCGGGTGGAGGCCATCAGCGCCGCGCAATCCTGAGCGATCTCCGCTGGCATCATGCGGCTTGACTGGGGGTAAAAGTAGGCGACGAACGGAACCCGCTGGCGGTGGGTCCCACCGAGGAGACCGGACACGGGCATGCCGCGCACTTTGCCCGCGATGTCGTAGAGGGCCATCTCAACGCCACTGTACGCCCAGGGATCGGTCTCCCAGGCGCGGCCCGGGGCGCCGTATATCCCCCTGCCGACCAGGCACCTCGCCCTCAACCCGGTGATGTCCACCGGATCCTCGCCGACGACGGCGGGCGCCAGCACGTGGTCGATCACGTGCTTCGATTGGGCATGGAGCGTCTCGCCCAAACCGGTCACGCCCTCGTCGGTGTGGACCCGCACAATGGTCCTGGTCACCCCGCGTCCCACGCGGCCCGCGGACCGGTTCGTCGCTTTGAATGGGATGTTGACCGTCACCGTCTCGATGTCTGTGATACGCACGCCCTGATCCACCCGGGCAGTCTCTGCGAGGGTCACCAAAGTCGAACCCGGAGAGGCTTTCGGGCGCTTCCTCACCAATCCTTCCTTGACCGCATCTCACTGACCGGGGGATTGTCGCGTGACATGTGCAGAATGGCCGGGACTGACGCGGACGCTGGCGTCGTTCGCGGCGCAGCGAGAGGTTGACATCCCCGAGGCCGTGCGCGTCGAAACACAGCGCCTCGTGCTCGACACCCTCGGCTGCATTATCGGCGGCTGGGCGACGACGAAGGGCCGGCTCGCGGCAGGGCTCGCCCAGGATCTGGGTGGCGCGCCGCAGGCGACGATCCTGGGCACGTCGTGCAGGGTCGGGGTGGACCATGCGGCCTTCGCCAACGCCGAACTGGCCAACGCCCTGGACGCGGACGCCGTGTTCCTGAACATCTCGCATGTCGTCCCCAGCATCGTCCCGGGGGTGCTCGCCGCCGCCGAAGCCGTGGGGTGCGGGGGCGCGCGAACGCTCGAGGCCATCGCCGTCGGCCAAGAACTCGCGGCCCGGCTCACCATGGCCATCACGCCCGTGCTTGAAGGCTCCGACGGCGTCCAGACCCGACACGTCATCGGACCGGTGCTCGGCTACGGGTTCGCGGCGCTGGGCGTCGCGGCCGGCGTCGGGCGGCTCCTCGATCTTGACGCGGAACGGATGGCCCATGGGCTCGGGCTGGCCGCCTACTACAGCCCGGTTCCGAGTGTGCTGGCCTGGCTGCGCGCCTCACCGCTCAGCATGGTCAAGTACGCGCCCATGGGCTGGACGGCTCAGGCCGGCATGACCGCGGCGCTCCTGGCGGCGAAAGGGTATACGGCAGACACGAGCGTTCTGGATTCGCGCCAGAGCGTCATGCATCTATGGGGGAGTGACCGGTTTGAGCCCGAGTACCTGCTCGACGGTCTCGGCCGGGACTGGCAGAGCGTGCGCTGGTTGACCTACAAGCCCCAGCCGGTGTGCAATCTTTACCGTCCCCACCTCTGGCTGCTCGACCGGCTGTGCCGCGAGGAAGGATTGCATCCAGATGCCATCGACCGGATCACCCTGCGGATGCACGCGCCGGCCGGCGCGGATCGGCCGTACACGGGCGGGCTGCCCGAGACGCAGGAGGCGGTGCACATGAGCGCACCCTACACCGTCGCGCTCGTGCTGCGAGGCATTCCGGCCGGACCCCGCTGGGCGGATCTGACGCTCGCGGACGACCCCACCCTGCGCCGGTACATGCAGAAGGTCACTGTTGAAGGCAACCCATCGACGGCGGAGATCACGTACCGGCCGTGGACGGGCCGGGAGTTGGCCGATCTGCTGAAGCGCGCACCTGGCGAGATTGAGGTCGAGGCATCTGGAAAACGATACCACCGGCGGACCGATCACACCTACGGCGATATGTGGGGGCCTCCCGAGATGCGGTTCACCGACGAAGATCTGGTGACCAAATTTACGGAAATGACCCGGGCAACGCTGTCCGAGGGCCGCCGCGCGGACGTCATCGATCTGGTGCTGCGCGACTTCCATCGGCTCACCTCGCTCCACCCGGTGATCAGCCTCGCCTCCAAGGATGCAGGACACTGAGCCTCGGTCGCCAATCCCCGCATCAAGCACCGCTGTAATGTTTTGTCCCCGGTGCGTCAATCCGTAGCGCGTCGGACCCAACAGGAGGTGGAATCAGCATGCAACGACAGCGGGTGACGGTTTCCCTGGTGATCGCGATCCTGACGGTGGTCGTCACGGTGGGCCAGGCAGGCCCGGCCATCCCACCCGGAACCGTGCGCGTCGCCTATCTCCAGCGCATTCTCTCTCTTGATCCTCATGGGAGTTCGGGCGCAGCGCGGATCACCTGGATCGTCAGCCGCCATCTCTTCAACAGGCTGGTCGCCCTGGATCCGGAGACGAAAAAGTTCCAGCCGGAACTCGCGCTGCGCTGGCAGAACCCGACCCCCACCACGTGGGAGTTCGAGCTGCGCCGGGGGGTGAAGTTTCACGACGGGACCGAGTTCACGTCGGCGGCCGTGAAGACGTCGATTGAGCGGGTCATCGGGCTGCGCGGGCCGCTCGCGCCCCTCTTTGCGCCCGTCGAGTCCGTCGAAACGCCCGACCCCTACCGGGTCGTGATCAAGACCCGTGACCCGATGGGAACCCTCATGTCGAACCTGACGATCCTCTCGATCGTCCCGGCAGGGACGCCGATGACGGAGATCGTCGACCGGGCGATCGGTACCGGACCGTTCAAATTTGCCGAGTTCGTGCGGGACACGCGCGTCGTGCTCGACGCGAACCCGAACTATTGGCGCCAGGGCGCACCGAAGCTGCAGCGCCTGATCTTCGTCGACATCCCCGAGATCTCGGCCCGGGCCACGGCGCTGGAGACCGGCGAGATCGACATGGCGGTCGGGCTCCCGCCCGAAGAGATCAAGCGCCTGCGCCAGAACCCGGCCCTCAAGGTCGACATCGGGCAGACCACGCTGACGCGCATCATGTGGATCAATCCCCGGCCGGGAAGCCCGCTCAACAACCTCCAGGTCCGGCGCGCCCTCAGCCACGCCATCAACATCAACGCCATCACAGCCTCCCTGGTCGCGGGGATCGCGACGCCGGCCACGTCGTCGATCGCAACCAATGTGCTGTGCTACGCGAAGATGAAACCCAACGCCTACAGCACCACATTGGCGAGGAAGATGCTCGCCGAGGCCGGCTATCCGAACGGCTTCGACACCTCGCTCAAATGGACCGAGAGTAATCCGAAGGAGCGGGAGATCGCGGACGCCATCACGGGGCAGTTCGCCCTGCTCGGCGTGCGCGTGCAGAATACGCAGCAGGCGTTCGCGATCTGGCTGGACGACCTGCTCAAGCTCAACTGGGACCTGGAACTGGTCTCGACCGGGGGCGGGACAGGCGATCCGGACTTCACGCTGCGGCGCCTGTATCACTCGCGCGCGAAGCGCACGCTCTACACGAGCGCCGAGATCGACCGCCTGACCGATGAGGCCGCTGCGACGATCGATCTCGACAAGCGGTGCGCGCTCTATCGCAAGGCGCAGGAAATCCTCTGGGACGACGTCGCCGCGATCTACCTGTTCGACCAGCTGGAGGCCTACGCGTATCGCACGCGGATTCAGGGATTCAAGGCGCCGGCCACCGAGATCTTCGATCTGTCTGATGTCTCCGTGTCACCGTAGGCGTCGGACGATACCGGTGGGAGGCCGCGCGGCCTCCCACCCTCGCGTGTTCGGCTAAACCCGCATGGGACGGTATCTGCTGCGCCGGGGTCTGGCCGCGCTGCTGGTCATCCTGGGCGTCATCACGATCATCTTCCTGGTCGTCCGGGTCATCCCGGGCGATCCGGCGTCGGTGCTCCTCGGCACCTTCGCCACGCCCGAGCTGCTGGCTGAGCAGCGGGCGAAGATGGGGCTGGACCGCCCGCTCGTGACGCAATACGGCCTGTTCGTCCGCCAGGCACTCCTGGGCGACTGGGGCCGCTCTTACCACGAAGGGAAAGACGCGTTCCCGCTGGTCGTCGAGCGGCTGCCCGCGACGATGGAGCTCGCGGCGGCGTCGATCGTCCTCTCGACGATGCTGAGCTTCGTGTTGGGATCGATCGCCGCTCGGTGGGTGCAGTCCCCCGTCGACCAGGCCATCGGCACGTTGTCGCTCATCGGGCAGGCCATTCCCAACTTCTGGCTGGGACTGGTCCTGATCCTGATCTTCGCACGCCGGCTGCACTGGCTCCCGTCGTTCGGCCGGGATACGTTCTGGCACCTCGTGCTGCCCACCGTCACGCTGTCGGTGCAGTTCATCGGCGTGATGACGCGCCTCATCCGGGCCGGGATCCTCGAGACCATGGGTCAGGACTTCGTGCGGACCGCGCGGGCTAAGGGAGTCGCCGAGGCGGCCGTCCTCGCCCACCACGTCTACCGCAACATGATGATCCCGGTGATCACGATGCTGGGACTCCAGCTCGGGGCCTTGTTCGGCGGCGTGGTCGTCCTCGAGACCGTGTTCGCCTGGCCGGGTCTGGGCCGGTTGATCGTCACCGCGATCAACAACCGCGACTACCCGGTGGTCCAGGCTGCCGTGACCTTTGCAGCGCTCGCGGTCGTGCTGCTCAATGTGCTCGTCGACGTTGCGTACGCCTATCTCGATCCACGGATCCGGTACGCATGAGCGGCGACGCCTCCACCCTTTCCGCGAGACCGGCCGAGCCTGAGGTCCGGGCGAGCCGGCCGATCACCGCGACGCGCAAGGGCCGCCGGGTCGTCGTCACCGGGATCGCCGTCGTCTTCGTCACCCTGGTCGGCCTGCTGGGCCCAGCGGTGGTACCCTACAATCCGCTTGAAGTGCGGCTCGAGGAGCGCCTCAAACCGCCGGGATCGGCGCTGTCTGACGGCCGCGTGGTCTGGTTCGGCACGGACCAGTTGGGGCGTGATTTGGTGGGGCAGGTGATCCACGGCGCGCGCGTCTCGATCCTGGTCGCCGCCAGCACCGTCGTCATCGCGGGCAGCACGGGGACCGCGCTGGGTCTGCTCGCCGGCTACTACGGCGGCGCGATCGACACCGTGCTCATGGGTCTGGTGGATCTCCAACTGGCGTTCCCGCCGCTGCTGCTGGCCATCCTCATCGCCGCGATGATCGGACCCTCGGTGGGCAACGTCATCCTCACGCTCTCCGTGATCCGGTGGGCGGTCTTCGCCCGGCTGGTGCGCGGCTCGGTCCTCTCGCTGCGCGAGAAGGAGTTCGTGGAGGCCGCCAGGGCCCTGGGGGCCCGGCACGCGCGCGTCATGGCGCGACACATCCTGCGCAACATCCTGACGCCGATCGTGATCCTGGCGACGCTGCAGATCGCGCTGCAAATGCTGGCCGAGGCGGCGCTCAGTTTCCTGGGCCTGGGGATCCCCTATCCCCTGCCCTCGTGGGGCGTGACGATCAGCCAGGGACGCGACTACCTGAACAACGCCTGGTGGATCGCCACGATCCCCGGCGCGGTCATGACGATCACCGTGCTCTGCGTCGGTCTCTTCGGGGATGCGGTCAGGGACTACCTCGATCCGCGGTTCGGCTACTAGAGGCTCGGGCGCAGGGCGAGTCCGTCACCCGCCGACCGCCCGCGCGATGCGCTCGCAGACCTCAGCGAGAATCGCCGGCGGCGTCGCGAAGTTGAGCCGGGCGCAGTGCCCGTCGCCGCCGAAGTCGTTGCCGTCGTTGAGGGCCACGCCGGCCCGGTCGAGCAAGAAAGCGGAGGCCGGGCGATCCAGGTTGAGCGCGGCGAAGTCGAGCCAGGCCAGGTAGGTCCCGTCGGGCATGCGGTGGCGGACTGCGGGCAGCCGCTCGCGGACGAATGTGCCCAGCGCCTGGCGGTTCGCGTCGAGCTGCCGCATGACGGCGTCAAACCAGGGTCCACCTTCTTGCCACGCGGCAATGGATGCCCGGATGCCGAGCACGCTGGGGACCCCGCGCATGCGGGCCGGCAGCGCGTCGAATCGCGCCCGCAGCGCCTCGCTCCCGAAAATCGCGACGGCGCACCGCATTCCGCCGAGGTTAAAGGACTTGGTCGGCGAGGTCAGGGTGATCGTGCGCGCAGCGACGTCCGGGCCGAGGGTGGCAAAGGGGATGTGCCGGTGGCCCGGATAGACGACATCCATCCAGATCTCGTCGGCGACCACCACCAGGTCACGCTCGATCGCGATCGCGGCGATAGCCTCGAGTTCGTCGCGGCGCAGCACGCGCCCTGAGGGATTGTGCGGGTTGCAGAACAGCAGGAGCCTGGTGCGGGGATCGCCGGCCACCTGGCGCAGGCCGTTAAGGTCGAGGGCCGCGGCGCCGCAGGCGTCGACGAGCCGGTTGTCCACGATCCGGCGGCGCAACTCCTCAATGGAGGTGAGAAACGGCGGATAGATCGGCCCCTGGACGATGACCCCATCGCCGGGGTCGGTGAAGGTGTGAATCGCCACCAGGATGCCCTGGACGACATCGCCCAGCACCGCAAAGGAAGCCGGATCCGGCTCCCACCCGTGACGGGCGGCGATCCATCCCGAGGCGGCCCGGAACAGTTCCTCATGGTCTTCCGGCGGGCCATAGCCGAACGCGGAGTGATCAGCGGACCACGCGATGACGTCGCGAATGGGCTCGGCGACCGTGAAGTCCATGTCGGCCACCCAGGCCGGGAGCACGCCCTCGCCATGTTTGCCCCACTTGTTCCCGCGCCTCGCGCGCAGCGAGGCCTCGGTCACACCGGCAGATGGATCGATGATGATCATGTCGGTCCTCGCTTTAGGGTCTCACCGTGTAGCGCCGGAGCACCTCGGGATCCAATTCGATCCCCAGCCCCGGACCGCCGGGGATCGGGATCTGGCCGTCCACTAACTGCCCCGGCCCGCCGACCGGGGTGACCGTCAGTCGCTCGCGCAGCGGGTTCTCAGTATAGATGCATTCATATGTGAGAAAGTTCGTCGCCGCCGCGGCCAGGTGCAGAGTGGCCGCGACGCAGACCGCTCCTGAGAAACCCACGTGCGGCGCGTACGCGACGTGATGGGCGCTGGCAAGGTCGGCAATCTTCTTCGTCTCGCTGACCCCGCCCGACCGCGCGACGTCGGGCTGGATCACGTCGATGACCTTGCGCGCGAGGAGGTCGCGGACGCCGAACCGCGTGAACTCCGCCTCGCCGCCGGCGAGCGGGATGGTGGTGGCTGCGCGGATACGCTCGTAGCCCTCGAGGTCGTCTGAGACGACCGGCTCCTCAAACCAGGTGATGCGATAATCGACGATGCGGCGCGCCAGGTCGATCGCCTCCGGTGCCTCATAACCGCCGTTCGCGTCGAGCATGAGGTCGATGCCGTCGCCCACGACGCGGCGGATGGCCCGGACCGTCTTGACGTCCTGCTCGACCCCTACCCCGACCTTGATCTTGATCGCCCGGAATCCGCGCTCGACCAGCGACGCGGCCTCGGACTCCATCGCAGAGAGGTCCCGCTGCATGATCGACGATGCGTAGGCATTGAGACGGGTTCGAGTGGCGCCGCCGAGCAGGGCGTACAGGGGCAGGCCCGTCGCCCTGCCCTTCAGGTCCCACAGCGCGGTGTCGACCCCGGCGATGGCTTCCACGAGCATCCCGCGGCTGTGCCCGGAAAAGGAGCGCAGGTCGCGGAACATGCTCATCCACAGCCGCTCGGTGTCGAAGGGATCGGCGCCAATCACCAATGGCGCCAGCAGGTCGTCCACGATCGCGGCCCAGATGCGCGGGGTGTACCGGGCGAGACATTCGCCGTACCCCACGAGCCCGGTGTCGGAGCGGACTTCCACCAGCGCGATCCCCAGTGTCGTGTACGCGGCAACGCCCGTGCGTTGAGGCCTGTCCAGCGTCACGAGCAGGGGGATGGCGCGGACGGATTCGATGCGCATGGTTGGCAGCGGTGCCTCTCAGGCTAGAACCGCTTGTACTCCATGTAGAGTGTCGCGAGCGACTGCCCGTCGCGGACGCGCTGGCGAATCTCGGTCTCAGCCTTGACCACCTCTTCGGCCTCCAACAAGACCTCAACGACGAGATCCCGGGGCACGACGACCACGCCGTCGCAGTCGCCGACGATGAAATCCCCCGGCGCGACCGCCACGCCACCGATGGTGACCGGACAGTCGAAGTCCACCACATTCCACCGCCCCTTGGCATCGGCCGGCGACCGGAACTTGCAGAAGACCGGGAATCCCAGTGTGAGGATGACGGCCACATCGCGGGTACCGCCGTCAATCACGGCTCCGGTGCAACCCCGGACCAGGGAACCGTTCGTCAGCAGTTCGCCCCAGTGTCCGGTGATCTCTTCGCCCGAGCAGTCCATCACCGCCACGGTATGGGGTCGCAGCGCGTCCACGGCCTTCACGCCCTTGCGGATCGCGCGATCGGTGCTGCGTTCCGGACGTCCCAGCATCGTGAACGCCGGCCCCGCCACGCGCATCTCGAGGGTCAGCGGCTGGATACGGCGGTCAATAATCTGATGCCACAACCCCTTGTCATCGAGGGCGTCGGCAACGGCGGCGGTGTACAGTCGCCGGTACCGGGCGCAGAGCTCTTCGATCGGGATATCAACCATGGACGCGAACTCCTCCCGAAAGATTCATGTGGCGGTTCACGCGACTATGCCGGAGCGGGGACCGGCGGCGCGAGTGCGGCGGCCTGCGTGAACACGATCGGCGCGCCTCCCGTGTGCATGAAAACGACCGTCGCGTCCCGGCTGATGGCGCCGGTCCGCACCGCATGACTCAACGCCGCCCATGCCTTCCCGGTGTAGGTGGGCTCGAACAACAGCCCTTCGGTCCGAGCGGCGACCCGGACCGCGTTGACGCTGTCTTCGGTTGGAATGGCATACCCGGGCCCAACGTGGGCGTCGGTAATGTCGATCTCATCGTCACGGACCGGTGACGCCACACCAAGGATCTCCGCCGCGGCCCCGATCTGCGCCTTCACATAACCGCGCAGGACGCCGGCCGCGGTGTTGACCGAGGTGCCAAGCACATGGGCATCCAGACCGGCCAGTCGCAGCCCGAGCAGCAATCCCGCGTGGGTCGTCCCCGATCCCACGGCGAGGACCACGTGATCGCAGCGCGCATTCAGGGACGTCAGTTGCTCCGCCAGTTCGAACGCCGCGGGCACATATCCCACAGCGGCGAGGCCGCCCGAGAAGGTCGCCAGGTGCACGAGGTAGGGATGGCCCCCGCGGCTGCGGACGTTTTCGCCGATCTCGCGCATCAGCGCAATCGTGGACTCGGCGTACGGATCCTGGGTTGCCACGTAGTGGATCTCCGCCCCGAAGAGCCGCATGAGCAGGAGGTTCCCCTCCGAAGGCGCATCGGGCCGCCCGCGCACGACAAACACGGGCTGCATCCCCACCCGCCGCGCAGCCGCCGCGGTCAGGCGTAGGAAGTTCGACTGAGCGGCGGCCGTGGTAACAATCACATCCGCCCCTTGCGCCCTCGCGTCGCCGAGCAGGAACTCCAGCTTGCGCACCTTGTTCCCGCCCAGCGCCAGGTCGGTCAGATCATCGCGCTTGACCAGGAGCCGGGCGATGCCGACAGCGGCGGCCAGCCGCGGAGCCTCTTCCAGTGGGGTGGGGAGCCGTGCAAGCGAAACACGGGGCAGACGATCCAGGTTCATGCTGTGCCTTTCGTTTCGGAACCCTCCCCTCCCTTTCGACGTACTCTTGATGGCTCCACACCACACACGCGTGAGGTGTTTCCCATGCGATGGATCGTTGCCACCCCGATCATGTTGCTCGTGCTCGCCCTGATCCCTGCGATGGCGCCTGTGGTCACGCCGGCCGCGGCGCAGACTCCCGAAGGCGACCACAACCAGATCGTCACATCGGGCAACGGCACCGTGACGGTTGCCCCGGATCAGGCGACGGTCAGCGTCGGCGCGCAGGCCCAGCACGCCAACGCCGCCGAGGCGATGGCCGAGGTCGGCCGGACCGCCAATCAGATCCTGGCCCGGTGGCAGCAGCTCGGGATTCGTCGAGAGGACATCCGGACGTCGTCCGTGCAGGTCTTCCCAATCTACAACGCTCCGCGCGAAGGCGCACCGCAAATCACAGGATACCGGGCGTCCTACGCGCTGACGGTGACGCTAAACAACATGAACTTGGTGGGATCATCAATCGACGCGGCGATGGCGGCCGGCGCCAACGTCGTGCAGGGCATCACCTTCGGGTTGCGGGATTCCTCTTCGTCCCGCACTGAGGCCCTGGCCATGGCGGTGCGGGAGGCGCGGCAGAAGGCTGAGGCCATCGCGGCGGCGGCGGGTCTGCGCATCCGCGGCATCGACCGGATCGTTGAAGGGAACGTCGCGGTCCAGGTCCGCGAGATGCGGGCGGCGCAAACGGCTCCGGGGTCCACGCCGATCGAGCCGGGGAACGTCATCGTGACCGCGCAGCTCACGGTGGTGTTCACCTACTAGGCCGGGCCGGACTCCCCCAAGAGCGCGGCCTCGACCTCTCCGGCCGCCCGGTGCATAAACGCCTCGACCTCGTAATCTGTCTGCGGATCGGGCTCGTCGGCCTTGGGCGTGTGGACACCCGTTGCGTAAAATTCGAGGAACGGCGAGATACTCTTGAACGGGTAGAGGATGTACACTTTCTTGCCGGTGGTGCGCGCGTGGATCATCTCGGAGAGGACGCCGAACGACATCTGGCTCGTGGGATAGAAGACGACGTTCATGTCCGACTGATCGATCAGGCGCAGGTCGCGGATGACGGTCGCGCGGCCGAGCTGTAGCCGCGTGTGGTCGTCCAGGCTCTGCGCCCACGATCGCACCTGCTCCAGTGATCCGGCCCAGGCCAGGATCTCCGCCCGCTGCTCAGCCGAGAACTGCTGCTCGAACTCCGCTTCTCCAATCTTCGCAAACGCGGCCGCTTCCTCGTCCTTGACCGACAAGGGGTCAAAGACCACGAAGTGGTCGCGCAGCCGCTGGCCGAACTCGCGCGCCATCTCGATCAACCGCGCCTGCCCTTCACGGCGCAGATTGGTAATGGGATAGCCTACGTAGATGCGGGACCTTTTAAAGCAGATGAGGTCGAAGAGGGTCCTGACCGGTTCGTCATGCGCGATCAGGTAGTGCGGCACACGCTCATAGGCAGCGAACATCTTGGAGACGAACACTTCCTGCTCCTGCCAGGCGATGACGTCGGCAGGAGTGAGCTTTGCCCTCCACTGCTCCGTCTCGCTCAGCCTCCGCTGGATCTGATAGACGCTGTCGACGATCGTGGCGTAGAAGATCCCCTCGGGCCGTACCGGCGGCGCCAGGCGCAGCCCGGGGAGCGTTTCCTGAACCGCCGCCTGATCCGGCGGGGGCATGCGCCGGCGCGTTTCGTCGAAGAGGAGCTTGAGGTAGTGTGTATCGAGCCCAGGGATCAGGTGTCCCTTCCACCAGAAGCACGCATGGGTCACCAGGATCGTGCAGAGGTCAGGATCCCACAGGTCCGGATCGTTGGCGACCTCGGTGAAGGCGATGGCGCGGAGTTCCTGCAGCGCCTCGGGCGCCATGTCGAGGATCGTCTCGGTACGAACGACCAGCCCCAGGTCGCGCGCGCGGTCGAGCATCAGGCGGCCCATGTCAATATAGCGCAGCCGCTTGATGGGCGAGGCCCAGCGGCCCTCGCGCTGCTCCTGCGCAATCCGCTGCGTCCCTTCTTCAATCAGCCGGACGAGGTAGCCGAGCCCGCCGCCGGCTTCACTCAGTTTGCCGCTGCCGGAAACGCCGGTCGCAATGACGATCATGTGATCACCTCGATGGTCATGGCTTCATCTCCTCCTGCGGAAAGGGCGGGGTCGTCCGGCGGCCAGATAGTGGTCGTGATGTGTTGACAGGTCGGCGGGTCCCGCGAAGAGGTCGACCATAGCTGAGAGATCAATCTGATCGGCGGAAGGCCATTTGTCCTCCAGACCCTGCCGCTTCGACTCTTGGACCGAGCGCGCCTCTCTTGGGAGTGGTCGACCGCCGCGGTGAGTCCTGGCCATGTTAGTTCACCGCCGTCACCATAGCAGGAAGCCGCTGCAAACACCACACATGCCCGGGGTTACCTGAACAAATCTTCCCCTTCAGGCCGCAGCAGCTCGGCGGCCTTTTCTTCGCCCGCATACTCCGCCCCGCGGATCAACACCAGCGGCGTGCCTTCGGCCGCCTGCCCCTGCAGGAGATTCGCCATCGCCGCCAGTTCATCCGCGACCGCTTCGACCGATACCCGGAGCACGTAGCCATACCGATCCTCTTCGCCAACGTAGGACTTCAGCACCCGCAGGCCTGCAGCCCCGATCGCCGCACCGGTCGTGCCGTGGCGGAACGGCCGGCCGTGGCTGTCGTTGATGATCACGGCGACATCCACACCGAAGACTTCCAGAAGCCGCGACCGGAGACGCTCGGCCGAGGCGTCGGGATCCCTGGGCAGCAGCGCGATCACCTCATCCCCGAGGCCGACGTTGGAGTGGTCCACCCCGGCGTTCGCGCAGACGAACCCCAGCCGGTGCTCGGCGATGATCAGCCCGGGGCGCACGCGGCGGATGGTCCGAGATTCGCGGAGGATGACCTCCACCATCCGTGGATCCTTCTGCGCTTCGACGGCCAGCGCGGTCGCGGCCGGACTGGGCGTGACCTCGCGGAGATCCACGACGCTGCCCTCAGCCTTGGAGACGACCTTGTGCGCCACGACGACGACGTCGCCGGGCTCGGGAAGCAATCCCGCGCCGCGGAGAGCAGCAGCAATGGCGGCCGCAAGATCGTCTCCGGGACGGATCTCGGGAAACGGTTCGGGCGCCCAGGCCAGCAGCGCCTTCATCGCGGGCGGGCATCGGGCGGGAGGTGGGCGATGCTGATACCGAGATTCCGCCGCCGGTACCGGATATTGAGGGCGATGACGAGGACGGCCAGCGCCTCGATCGTTGACGCATACGCCAGCCTGCCCGCATCCACGCCGCGGGCGCCGATCGAGTTCACGAGATCGATGACCCGCGCGCGGGCGTCGGGGTCGTCGCCGCAGACCAGGACGTCCTGATCGAGTGGCCGTTCCTTGTCGGCACACAGGCGTCCGGACAGCGTGTGGAACGCCGCCACCACCCGCGCACCGGAGACCAGGGCCTGCGCCTCCGCCGCGGCCGATCCCGCAGGCGGTGGTGTGTACGTGTTCCCCGGCCCCATGGGCACCGTGGCATCCACGACGATCTTGCCCGCGAGCACCCCGGCGAGGCTGCGTACCAGGTCCGCATGGCCTTCGTGGGGGACGGCCAGCACCACGATCTCGGCTGAGCGGGCGGCGTCGACGTTGGCGGCGCCGGTGGCGTTGTGCAGTTTCAATCGCTCGGCGACGGCGGTGGCGCGGGCGGCATCCCGTGAGCCGATCACGACGTCATGGCCCGAGGCGCAAAACCGGATGGCGAGTCCGAACCCGAGGGTGCCGGTGCCTCCCAGGATGGCCAGCCGCGTCATGCGGGTCGCTCCGGCCCGGCGACGGCCAGGGTATAGCCGTCGGCGGGAAAGCGCCGGATTGCGCGCACGATCGCATCGCGGTCAACGCCCGCGATGATCGCGGGATAGCGTTCGAGATAATCGAGGCCCAGGCCGTACAATTCCATGTCGGCCAGCATCTGCGCCATGCCCTGCTGCGTCTCGAGCCGCACCGCGAGCGAGCCGATCAGAAACGTCCGGGCATCGGCCAGTTCATCGCCGGTTGGACCCTGTTCTTGAAATTGTGTGATCTCATGCACGATCGCCTCCACCGCGCGGTCCACATTGGCGGGATTGACACCAGCCCGCACCCACCAGGGACCGGCCAGCAGCCCGGCCCGCAGGTCGCTGTGCGCGTAGTAGGCCATGCCCTGCCGCTCGCGGACGTTCTCCCCGATGCGCCCCATCATCCCGAGTTGGCCCAGCTGCATGTTCGCGATCATCACGGCGTAGTAGTCGGGATCGCTCCGCGCGATGCCTGGCGCCCCAAGCGCAAGATCGGATTGCGTCTTCCCCGGCACCACGACCTCTTCGCGGCGGAGGCCATCAGCCTGAGCGAGTGCCGGGATGTGCGGCAGCGCCCAGGCTCCGTGCGCGGGCCACGCCTCAAACACCCCGGCGACCAGATCGACGGCCGGGCGGGGGTCCACGTCGCCGACGACGACCATGATCGCCGCCTCAGGGCGGAAGTGTCGCGCATGAAATGCGCGCAGGTCATCGGGCGCAAGCGCCGCCAGGACCGCCTCATCACCGTCGGGACTCTGTCTGTAGGGATGGCCCTCGGGATACGCGAGCCGGCGGAAGGTCCGCTCCGCCACCTGCCGTGTGTCGAGGGCGTTCATCCGCGCGGCCGTCATCAACTCACCACGCACCTTCTCGACCTCGTCGGCGGGAAAGGCGGGCTCCATCAAGACTTCCGCGGCCGTCGCCAGCAGCGCGGGGAGATCATCCGCGAGGGATCGGGCCGAGACGAGCGTCGCCTCAATCCCCGACGCGACGGAGAGCACGGCACCCATCGCGTCGAGGTCTTCGGCGATTTGCTGGGCGGTTCGGCGGCTCGTCCCGCGGATCAGCATGGACCCGACGAACCGCGCGAGTCCCGGCCGGCCGGCGTCGAAGGCCGATCCCACCTTCACGTATCCATGGAGGGCCACCGCCCCCGAACCGCGCGATGGCTTGACGAGACATGTCAGGCCATTCGGCAATACCACCCGCGTGACTTGAGCGGCCGTGATCGGCGGCGTCATGCCGCCACCTCTTTCCGCGTGCCATCCCCGGGTACGTACCACCCGACCGTCCGGTGGCGGTCCACCAGGTAGGTGCGCGCGGCCCGGACGACGTCGTCGGCGCTCACGCGGGCCACGCCGTCTGCGAGAGCATAAAAGGTCTCAGGCCGGTCGACCGAGGCAAAGGCGCCGAGCGCGATCGCCCGCCGGAATACGCCGTCGTGCAGATAGACGAACTGCGCCTGGGCCTGCCGCTTGACCTTGTTCAGCTCGGCGGGCGGCACCGGCTCATCTTGCAGCCGCGCGATCTCGGCGTGCACCGCGGCTTCAATAGCCGCGGGATCCACGCCGCTGCGTGCGGTCGCGCTGATCCGCAAGAGCGTGGGATCGGTGCTCGGCGTCAGGCCGCTGCCCACGTCTGTCGTCAGGCCCCGGTCCACCAGCGCGCGATAGAGGCGGCTGCTGCGGCCTCCACCACCCCCGTCAAAGGGCGCCACCCCTTTGAAGCCGGACAGGAAGCCGTCCATCACCATGAGCGAAGGCAGATCGGGATGTCCCGCCGCAGGGACGTGAAAAGCCATGAGCAACTGGGCCGTGGCGCCGCCGGGACGCCGCAGCGCAACGCGCCGCTCGCCCGACTGCTCTGGCTCCACGGAACGCACGGGCGGGACGGGCTCGCCTGGTGGGATCGAGCCGAATGCTTCTTCGATGGCCCCGCGCACACGTCTGATGTCAACATCCCCCACCACCACGGCGGTGGCGTTCGACGGATGATAGAACGTACGGTAATGCCGGTACAGGTCGTCGCGCGTGATGGCGCGCAGATCGTCTTTCCATCCGATCACCGGCTGCCGGTAGGGATGCGCTTTGAACGCGAGCGCCTCCACCTCTTCGCGCAGGTAGTAGGCAGGATAATTCTCCGCCCCCTCCCGCTCCGTGATGATGACCGTACGCTCACCGGCGATGACGTCGGGATCGAAGATGGTGTTCTGCATCCGGTCGGCTTCGAGGCGGATGCCCACGTCGATGTGCTCAACCGGCAGCACCTCGAAGTACGCCGTATAGTCCTTCCAGGTGAACGCGTTCCAGCGGCCGCCGAGCCGGTCGATGAGGCGCGTCAGTGTGCCGGCCGGATGCGACGGTGTCCCTTTGAAGAGCAGGTGCTCGACCCAGTGTGAGATGCCGGTGAATCCCGCGGTCTCGTTGCGGCTTCCCACCCGGTACCAGAGCATGAACGTAGCGACCGGCGCGGTGTGCGACTCCTGGATGAGCATGTGCAGCCCGTTGGGAAGCGTGGAGGCGTACACATCCTGCATGCGATCACTCCTCATCGGTGAAGGGCCCGAAGCGTTGCCGGGGCGCGAGGCCTTTGTAGGTTCGTGCCGCCATGAACTCTCCCCTTCTGGAGGCCAGGAGCCGCGCCGCCGCACCGCGTATCCCGAAAGGAGATGCCCACCCTGACCCCCGCCGCCGTCGCGCGATACCGCCGCGCCGTGCTGCGCCCCTATCGCGTCCGGACCCGGCAGGGGGCGCTGCGTTTCATCAACGCCCTCGGATTCTGCCACGCCTTCACCGGAGGACCCGGCGGGATCCCCGGCCTCTTCGACGTGCTGGACACGCGCAGCATGCGCCGGATGTGGAACTGGGCCTGGCAGTGGAAGGACGAACTGGCGACGGCCCGCCGCGCGTACTACGGCAAGATCATCCGTCGCAAACCCTCCTATGTGTCGCTAACGATGCTCCCGGCGTTCTATGCCCTCTCGGGCAACGTCGGCGAGCCCGACGACTACCTGCAGGCGTACCATGAGGGGCGGCTCAGCCTGCTCTCCAAAATGCTCTACGAGCAGATCCTGGCCTCGGGACCCGTCTCGACGTGGACACTCCGCCGGCAGTTCGTGCCGCGGGGCGAGAGCGGATCGCGGTTCCACCGGGCCCTGGACGATTTGCAGGAGCGGTTTCTGGTGGCAAAGGTCGGCGAGGAAGAGGAATGGCGGAACGGGTTCATCTGGGATGCGTTCCATCGGTGGATGCCGGACGTGGTGAAGGCCGCGGGGCACCTGAAGACTGAAGACGCGGCCGCAAGCGTGCTGAAACGCTACATCCGGATCGTCGGGGTCGCGGAGTTGCCCGACATTCAGGCGACGTTTGGATGGCAAGCTCGCATTGCGGGGCTGGCGATCGAGCGGTGCGAGCTCGAGGAAGTGCTCGTGAAGGGCCGCCAGGTGTGGACGGCTCCGAAGCTCTGGGACTGTCGGCGCCGAGCGTTGGCCACTTGGAGTCGTATTGACACATGTCCCCAGATGTGGTGAATTATAGTCTTTATGTCATAGAATTACTATATTGACATAGCTATAAGATATTGCCATAATTCTGACAGTGAGCCATCTTGCAGGTCGTGTGCTGCAACTCACTCACTGGCAGAAGGAGGAAAGAATGGGCACTTCTCGCAAGCCGGCGGGGTTCTGGACCGAGGACGACAAGGTGAAGGCGCTGATGGAGAAGTTCGTCCGCGGGAAGGCCACGCTGGACGAGACTACCGACGCTCTGAGCGAGTACTGTGCGGAGCTCGACGTCAACCAGCCGCGCGAGGCAATCAAGGCGGACGTCGTGTGGTACGCGCGGGGCGTCCGCAAGGCGCTGGGCCTACCTGGCATCAAGGAGGCCGCGCGCAGCGGAAGCGTGCGCCCGGTGGAGCGGGTGGCCATCGGTGAGGGCGGTAGAGTCGTGATTCCCGCCTCCTACCGGCAGGCGCTCAATCTGCATGAGGGTGATGAAATCATCATGCAATTGGCCGGTGGCGAACTGCGCCTCTTGACACCTCAGGAGGCCCTGCGGCGTGCACAAGAACTCGTCAGCCGGTACGTGCCAGCCGGTCGGTCGCTCGCCGACGAGTTGATCGAGGAGAGGCGACAGGAGGCCCGGCGTGACCGATCTGGTAGTTGACGCCTCGGCCCTCCTCGCTCTGCTCAGCCAAGAGGGCAAAGCGGAGCGCCGACCGGTGGTTCTCAAAGACGCCACGATGAGCGCCGTGAACCTGTCAGAGGTTGTGGCCAAACTGGCCGAAGCGGGGATGCCCGAGGCCGAGATCCGATCGGCGCTCGACCCATTAGGCCTTGAGGTTGTAGCCTTTGACGCCGGCCAGGCCTACCTGGCTGGATTGCTGCGGCCGCAGACGAAAGCCGTGGGGCTCTCGCTCGGGGATCGCGCGTGTCTGGCGCTGGCTCAGAAGAGAGGCTCGCCCGTCCTCACAATGGATCGGGCATGGGCGCGGTTGCAGATAGGCGTGGAAGTCCGTCTGATGCGGTGACGCTTCCAAAGACGTTCCTGTTGCCAACGTCTCCGGGCCGGCACCGATCTCAGACACTGGCAACTCACTTGACCCAGGTTCATCTGGGATGCGTTCCATCGATGAGTGCCCCGAGGTAGTGAAGGCCGCGGGTCGCTTCAAATCCGAAGACGCGGCAGCAAATGTGCTGAAACGCAACATCAGGATCGTCAGGGCGGCATCCGACGAGGACATAGTGGCAACATTGGGGTGGGGCGCCCGGCTCAACATCGCCACCGACCCGATCGACGGGAGGCCCTCCGCTCGGCAATGGACCCGATCCTCGCAAGACGTTCCCGTTGGGCCGCGTCGAGGTGTCCCTGTCCAGTTCCGTATGCGTCCACGTTGCCGAACCCGCATCTGGACTGATTTTCAGCCCGTTTCGGGTTGTAATCGTTATAATATCGGCCACCCCTGATGGGGGGTACGGGCAACTTGGGTCAACCCCCAGGTCGTGCCCCTGGTACGCCAGAATACAACCGTGGACGGCGCGCGGGCGTCGCCCCGCCACAAAGCTCCTCGACGCCTGCGGCCCCGGAAAGGGCTCTCCGGCCTGAGCAGTCTACCACCGCAGGCGGACAACACCCGCAACCCGACCTTCGCGTCAGGAACGCATCCGTATCGCAACGAGGCGTGGGACACCCTAGGTAGGTCTTCCGTTCCATCTTCCGGCAAAAGGCGCCGAGCTGGTCGAGGTTGTCCTCGTCCTCGATGTCGTCGGGAGTGGTGTAGCAGTGGACGACGACGGATGGCGTTGCTAGCGAGCCTCGTCATCGGGGTCGATCAGGGCGAGGATCTTGCCCACCGTCTCGGCCATCGCGTCGTCTGGCAACCGCCCGACGCGCTTCGCCTTGCGGGCCCGCCAGTCCAGGCTCTTCAGCTGATCTGACAGCACCGCTCCGTCGACAGCGAGGCCTTTCGGAAGAAGCACCTCAAAAGGATAGCCTTTGACCTGCGACGTGATCGGGCAGAAAAGCGCCAGACCGACCCGACGGTTGTACGATCTCGGAGAGACCACCAAGGCTGGCCGATGACCCGCCTGCTCATGGCCTGCCTGCGGGTTGAACTGGAGCCAAACGAGATCCCCTCGCTCTGGGACGTAGGAGGGCGCCACTACCACGCCTCCCTGCCAACCGGTCCTCCGCTCGGAACCTCAGCATGCAAGTTCCGCGGCCTGATTCCCTTGAGGAGTTCCCGCAGCACGTACCTCCGAGCCCGAACAGGACGGATCCGGAGGCATCCGTTTTCAACCGACACATCCACCGTTGACCCTTCCCCGACCTGCGCCTCGGCAGCAAAGGACCGCGGGATGCGAAGCCCGAGGCTGTTTCCCCACTTCTGAATCTTGGTCTGCATACATCCTCCCGACGGATATACAATGAATATACGTAGGGAATCGTCATCCGTCAAGCCAAGTGGCGAGCTGGAGCTGGCGCACCACGGCGAAGAGATTCGCCGTGTGCAGGCGCCGGGCTCAACACTTCAGCCTCCGGCGCCGCATCGCGTCCTCAGACTACAGTGGCTCCGTTCCTTCATTGAGGATCGCCATGTACCGATCATATCCGAACAGGCGGTTGCGCCGCCTCCCCGTGAGTTCCCTGGCGACCCCCAGATCAGTCAGCACCTTCATGCCCGAGGAGGCCGCAGGGAATGAGAGTCCCGCGCGCCGGCGGGCCTCTTGCAGCGTCATGATCGGGCGCTCCTTCAATACCTGGTGCACGCGGAGCGCCGAACCTGCGACCCGACCCTGCTGCTGGATGCGGTTGCCATCCTCCTGAAACAGGCCGACAAGCCGTTGGGCCGTTGACACCGCGCCCGCGGCCGTGGTTCGCACCCCCTCCAGGAAGAAGCCCAACCACGCTTCCCAGTCGCCGGTCTTTCGAACCTCGTCGAGCGACCGGTAGTAATCGTCGCGGTGCTGCTTGAAGAACAGACTCAGGTAGAGGATCGGCTCCTGCAGCACGCCGGCATGGCAGAGCAGGAACGTGATCAGCAGCCGGCCGATGCGCCCGTTGCCGTCCAGGAACGGGTGGATCGTCTCGAACTGGACGTGCGCCAGTCCGGCCTTCACAAGAATGGGAAACGCGCTGCTGTCGGCATGAAGAAACTTCTCTAGCTCGGACATGCAGTCGGCGACAGCATGGGGTGGCGGCGGAACGAAGGCGGCATTGCCGGGTCGAGTCCCTCCGATCCAGTTCTGCGACTTCCGGAAGTGGCCAGGGTCCTTGTGGCTTCCGCGGCCGCGGGAAAGCAAGATGCCGTGGATCTCGCGGATGAGGCGGTTGCTGAGCGGAAAGCCCTCCCTCAGCCGCCGCAGGCCGTGCTCCATTGCCGCGACATAGTTGGACACTTCGACCACGTCGTCAACAGGGACGCCGGGCGCCTCTTCCAACTCGAACAGCAGGAGATCCGCGAGCGAGGACTGGGTCCCCTCGATCTGCGACGAGAGCACCGCCTCCTTCCGGACGTACGTGTAGAGGAACAGGGCAGTGTCGGGCAGGAGCGTGGCTATGCTATCCAGGCGCCCGAGGGCCAGGACCGCCTGTTCAAGCAGCGCCTGCAACGAGCCGTCGAGCATGATGGGCGACTTCGGCGGCAGTGGATGGGGAACGAAGGCACGGACGCGCTCGCCGCCCACGGTGACCACGTCGAACTTACCCGTCGCGCCGCGCTGCATCGCAAGCCCCCCTATTCAGCGGAGCATCACAGGTCAGACTTCTATTAAGTCTTATAGGCTAACTATAAATAATGGTTGGAGCGCCGTCAACGGTCTGGGAGTAGATGCGAACGTGGACGCCTTCGCGCCTGCGCGTCTCAATCCCCGCGGTGAGCGCTGCGCCGGAGAAGCGCGTGACGCGCAGGCGCGGACCATCGAGCTGCGGGCGCCGCGCCTTCTCGGGGAGGGCGATCCAGACCGTCGGGCGACCCGTCTCGGCGCTCCTTGACACTGTATGCTGATACTTGTATGTTGCGTTCCAGAAGCGTTCGTGGAAAACGCCTCAGCGGGAGTTGGAGATCGCAAGACGCCGTTTGAGGCTGCTTCTGCAGGAACGGGAGCGAGGATGGAGGTAACTTGGTCATGAGACTCAAGGTCACACGCTCGACCGGGGATGTGTTCCGCGACCTCGGCTTCCCGCCAGAGGAAGCCGAGCATCTGCGGATCCGATCGGACCTGCTCATCGAGCTGCAGAAGACGATCGGAGAGCGCCGCCTGAAGCAGGCAGAAGCGGCGAGGCTGCTTGGAGTAACGCAGCCGAGGGTCAGCGATCTAATGAGGGGACGCATCGACCTCTTCAGCACGGACGGCCTCATCGACCTGCTGGCACGTCTTGGCACCCGCGTGAGGTTCGTGCTCACGCCCTCAAGACGCCGCGCCAAGGTCGCCTAAAGACGCGCAGCCCTCGAGGCGGCCAGCCGCATGTTATCCGGCATCGGCGTTCATTGTCGCCACGCCCTGCGCGCACCATGGATCACCGCAATGATCGTAACCCGGGAGGAACTCAACCCGTAGATCAACCTGTACGGGCGAACGAGCAGTTCTCTGATAGCGGGGTCGCGAAACTCTGGGACAATCTGGCCGCGCTCTGCAAACTCGCTGAGTGACTCCGCCGCTTCCCTCACTTCTCGCACGAACGCGGCAGCATAGTACTCCGAGTCGCGAGCGATGTACTCTGCAGCCGCCTCGAGATCTTCCCAGGCGGGCTCCGTCCAGACTACTTCTCGAGCCACCGAGACATCCGACGGGTCACTTCCTCGTGCGTCAGCGTTCGCCCTTCTCTGGCAGCTTCCAAGCCCTTCTGGACCTTCTGGCGCACGTAGATGTGATACTGAATATCCTCCAGAGAAGCGTCATCGGGTAGCCCTTCAAGTAGCTCGCGAACGTCATCTTTGGCAGTCTTCATGGTCGACCTCCATGCCACCACTCTACCGGGAATCTCAACGGTCCACCAGCTACCCATCGGCCACTTGTAGACGAGGGGCCGGTCGTCTGGAACGTTCGGCATTGGCCGCGGCCGAAGGCTGTCGGCCGCATGACCGCCCACGGGCGGAGCAACATGGCGGGCGAATACCAGAACGCGCCGAGAAAGCCGCTGAATACGGCTGCCATGAGCACAAGATCACTCGTCCCGGGATAGGGTTCGGCTGCGGAGTCGCTTCGTGACAGCGCGGTGACGCTTTGACTGCAGGCGGTGTTGCCTCGAGGCTGCTGACGGCTTCGTCTTCTGCCGGACCGTGGGACGAACGCTTGCGCTTTCGATAAGCCGCAGTAGGCGTCCCAGCGCGTCTTGTCTGTTGCGCTCCTGGGTTCGAAAGCGCTTTGCCTCTATGACCAACTCGCCGCCGGCCGTGATCCGGCCCGCGGCCAACCGCCTCAGCCGATCCTTGCCCGCGGCGTCGAGAGCGCGCGAATGGCGCAGATCAAACCGAAGCTGAACCGCAGTGGCGACCTTGTTCACATTCTGGCCGCCCGGGCCCGAGGCACGGACGAACATGAAGCGAATTTCGTTGGGGTGGACGCTGGGAGGCCCGGGCTCTTTCGCCATACTCGGCAGGATAGTTGAGGCGGAGGGTGGGATCGCCGCTGTCTCAGTCGAGCTGAAACAAGCGGGCACCGTGAAATACCGTGACAATCTCGACAACATCGCGCTTCAGGCGGTACACAATTCGGTAGTTACCCCGGATGACCTCGCGGAGTGATTCGTCGGCAACCTCGGGTACGACCGTCCGGATAGCGGGTGGCTCTCGAGGCGTACAACCGCGGCTAGGATACGCTCCACTACGAGGTCGGCGTAGTGAGCCGAGTCGCGCGCCACGTATGTTCGTATCGCCTGGACGTCCTCGATCGCTTGAGGTGCCCAGATGACCCGGGTCACCGGAGAAGTCGTCGTTTCGCCTCGGCGTGGTCGACGCCCTTTCCGGCGTCCAGTTCCGCCAACCCCCGCTCAACCTTGGCCAGGAAAACCAGCCGCTCTATGGCATCCTCGAGCGTCGCATCCGCTGGCAGCTTTTCGATCGCCTCGAGAACCTTCTGTTTGGCGGTGCTCCCTGACATCGACCCCTCCCACGCTGCGCCCTCGGCAGCAGGCTCAGGATACCCCGAAACTTACCCCAGCACCATAGGCCATCCATCATGCTTGCAGGCGGTGTTGCCTCGAGGCTGCTGACGGCTTCGTCTTGCGCCGGACCGTGGGAGGAACGCTTGCGCTTTCGATAAGCCGCAGCAGCCGCTCCAGCGCGTCTTGTCTGTTGCGCTCCTGGGTTCGAAAGCGTTTTGCCTCTATGACCAACTCGCCGCCGGCCGTGATCCGGCTCGCGGCCAACCGCATCAGCCGATCCTTGACCGCGGCGTCGAGCGAGCGCGAATGACGCAGATCAAACCGAAGCTGGACCGCCGTAGCGACCTTGTTCACGTTCTGGCCGCCCGGGCCCGAGGCACGGACGAACACGAAGCGAATTTCGTTGGGGTGGATGCTGGGAGGCGACGGCTCTTTCGCCATACTCGGAAGGATAGTTGAGGCGGAGGGTGGGATCAAGGACAAGGTGCGGTGCATTCCACACTTCGGGTGGCCCCGGCTCTGGCGGCAGGTCTTGAAACTTGCACTTGGACGCTGTCTAAATTGCTAGAGGCTACAGCAACTATCTAGCGGGCACTAGGTCGCGTTCGACCATCCTTAGGGATTGAAAGGACACAGGCAAAGGTACCGATAATGGCTTCTTGGAGAAGTCCTGAGAGAAATGATGAAGCGCGAACCCAATAACCTTCTTGGTTTTAGGATCAACATGGGCGAATACGCCGTGCGTTGTTTCACGGCTCACGTATGGCCGCGATGGGTCACGCCCTGCAAGCATGACCTCCAGAATATCAGCCTCCCGATCGTAGAATACTTGAACTCTTACGGCGTCTCTGGCCAAATCACGACCTCCCCCTTGCGAAACCGATCAACGAGATACGCAGTTATCACCCTGCGCGGGCTACCATCTTCGGCACAGGCCAGGATGTACTGACCTTTGTACCTCCGATACCTTTTCCCCACTTGGCGATAGTAGTAGACGTCGTTGTCCTCGGCCGTGATGCACTCGGACTTGGAACAAGTGAGACGAAGCTCTCCGGCAAGTTGTCGAAAGAATCGGCGACGTTCCAGAATGTGTGCCCAGCGACGCTGCGTGAGAACCACGGTGTGCCCGAGGCGATCAGTAACCCTCCATACCTCCTCGTCGCCAGCCGCCGCCACGACTGGAGGTTTCTACCTCGCTCCCCTCCTCTTCCTGCTATCGCCCACACTCGGTAGAACGCGCAGGGGGTTACTCCTGTTCCCCTAAAATTAGGACACTACCGGATGGCGATCGCCTAACGCCCAAGCTGCGGCGCTTGACGCCTCGCTTCGCATCGGACACCCCCCTCAATCGTTAGGTTCGGGTGTCCACTTTGTTGGGGGAGGTACTCAGTCAGCCCCATCCGGTTGTTAGCCGGCGAGCCGCGCCGGTTACTTGAGGCCCGTGCGTTGACGGAAGAGCGCGATGAAGGCATCGAAGTCTCTGCGGAGTCTGCGAAGGTCTTCGCGAAGAAGACCGAACTGGCGAAGCTCCTCTCTGTTGAGCCGCTTCTCGGGCATGCGCGGCTCGTACGCGTATCTTGCTACGTACTCCCGGATCCTCGAAAGCCGGTAATCAAGATCGGGGATACCGCGCGTCCGGGGCGAGTTCGGCGCGTTGCTGACCGCCCAGACCTCGAACGGCAGATCGCGCTTGGAATCATCGCACCTGGCACAAGCAGGGACAATGTTGCCCAATACAGTGTCCCCGCCTCTAGAGACCGGAGTCAGGTGGTCCCACCGTTGAATGGGCGTAGCGCCGCAGAAGACGCAGAGCGGCGGATCTCCGCCGAAGAAGGCGACGACCTTCTCCTTTTCGGCCTTGCCGAACTGGCGAACGG